>DYIT01000201.1 GCA_020723505.1 Candidatus Kuenenia stuttgartensis | reverse complement strand
TGCGCGATCTCAAGTCGGCGGCTGCGCACGCAGAAGCGGCAGTGAGTTTCGGGCCTGCGTGCGACAGCTACCTCGCCAGGGGAGAGGTCAGGGCCGCAATGGGGGAATTCGACGCGGCTGCGGACGACTTCAGGAAAGCCAGGGATTCGTGCCCGGCGAACGACGCCGCATCCGAGACCGCGGCCAGGCTCGGCGAACTGGGCGCCCTCCTCAGGGCGGGAAAGATCGATGAAGCAGTCGCGGCTACCGACGAGGGCGCGAAGAAGGGCAATCGGGCGGCGGCAAGGTACAGAATAGACCTCATCCTTGATCGCGGGCGGAATTCCGAAGCCGCGGCCGTACTTGCCGCGTATTCGGGTAGATTCGGCTCGGACGGATTCGAGGTCTATGCGAAGGCAAGGATGACGCTTTCGGCCGGCGACTACTCCGCTGCCCTTGAAATGGCGGGAAAAGCGAGGGATTTCGAGGGCGTGGAGCGATTCCGGATTCCATGGCTCAAGGCTCAGGCGCTTGCCGGGCTGGGCAGGCTGGCCGATGCATCCGCGTACCTGGACCAGGTGCTGGTGGAAATGCCGATGCTGCATGCGGCATGGTTCCTCCGAGGGCGGATTCACGAGAGCGGCGGCATGATCGGACAGGCGGTCGAATGCTATGGAAAGGCAATCGCGCTCGCCGGGGACAACGCGGGATACTTCGAGGCCAGGGGAGCGGCGCTCGAGCGGGTCAAGGACGGGACAGAGCGGGCCATGAAGGATTTCGCCAGGGCGGTCGAGCTGAATCCAGGGAATCCGGCCCTCCTTCGGCGCAGGGCGGGACTTTCGTGGAGGATGAAGGACCTCGCGGGCGCAAGGGCCGATCTGGAGGCCGCAATCGCCCTTTCACCCGCAAACGAGGAATATCGCCGGGCCGTGCTCGAGGTGTACGAGGCATCGGACGAACTCGAAAAGGCGCTCGGGACGCTAGACGTCCTCCTGTCATCGGCAGGCCCGGATCCGCGCTTCCGTCTCGCGCGAGCCAGGGTGCTTCTTGGCTTGCGGAGATTCAGGGAGGCGGCGGAAGAAGCCGGGAAGGCGTCCGGTATCCCGAATCTGCCCGGAGGCCAGGCCGCTGAGGCGATGCTGGCGGAGGCTCAGGCGCTCTCAGGGCTCGAGGAGCACGACCGCGCCATATCGATCTGCACGGCCGTCATCGAGAAGCACCCTTCTCTGGAGCTCGATGCCAGGCTCGTCCGCGGAGAGGCTTATTTATGGAAAGGTTTCAGGGTGCATGGGATAGGAGTCTCGAACGAGGACTACGTGCGGGCGTACCATGACATCAACGCGTTCCAGGCGAAAGCCGCTGACGCAAGCCTCGACTCCGGAAGGCGAATGCGTCTCCTGTCGGCCATGGGACTCTGCCAGTGGATTGCCGAGAAGGACGCTAAAAAGGCCGTGGACAGGCTGAACGCCGCATCCATGGCTGATCCCCGCGCGCCGGAACCCTCGAGGCGTCTGGGATTCATGGCGGCGAGCGGCCTGTGGCCGGAGGGGGTGCAGGCGGGAATCGACGCTCTCGGGAAGGCGAGGGCGCTCAGGCACATGGACAAGGCGGGAATCGCATTCGACCTTGGCAGGCTTTTCCGGATGCAGGGAAGATACTCGGAAGCCTGTGATGAATTCCGCAGGGCCGTGGACCTCGACCCCGGCCAGACCGAAGCCTGGAAGGAGCTCAAGGCCTGCGAGGGCATGGTGA
The DNA here is from genome assembly GCA_020723505.1 of Candidatus Kuenenia stuttgartensis. Classification (GTDB taxonomy): domain Bacteria; phylum Planctomycetota; class JAKEIC01; order JAKEIC01; family DYIT01; genus DYIT01. The sequence goes on along the minus strand of DYIT01000201.1, from coordinate 3,794 downwards.
AATGACGGGTTGCGCAGCAGTCTGGAATGCCGTAGAATCCTTTCAATCCCCCAGACAGGACAAACCGGAACGATGAATCATCGCTGTCTTCGAGCGGTTGCGGGAGCCGGCCTTCCAGGGTTCGGCGCAGCGTTGCTCGCCTTATCAATCGTTACGACCCTCTCCTGCGTTCCCCAGGACGGCGGGTCGGTAAGAGATGCCGATTTCTTCGACGACCCGCCGATAGTCTCCTATCCGGAAGGGGGAGCCAGAAAAGGCGGAGGAAGCGTAAAATCCAAGGTCATCGTGGGGAGGAAGCTCCCTGCCGCGACCTTCGAGGAATTCCTCGCTCTGCCGGACGACAGGATTGATTATGCGCACGGGGCCTTTCTTTTCGCAAAGCTCGAGAATCCTAGCCTGAACGCCGATGCTTTTCTCGACCAGATAGACGACGCGGTCTCTGATGTGACGCGAAAACTGCGTGGAGGCGAATCCGGAGTCAAGACCGTCGAAATCCTTAACGACTACCTCTTCATAGAGAAAGGATACAGGTTCGACTCCTCCGATCCGGAGGGCGAGAAGCCCGAGAACCTCTACCTCGACCAAGTCATGAAAAGGAAGAAAGGCTACTGCGTAAGTCTTGCATTGCTATACCTTTGCGTTGGATTAAAACTGGGTCTTCCGCTGCACGGGGTCAGGGTGCCGTCGCATTTCATTGTCCGGTACGATGACGGCAAAGACGTCGTGAACGTGGAGACCACCGATCACGGGCTTGCCAATCCCAACTCCTACTACGCTTCGAAGTACCGCATCGGCCCAAAATCGGTCGAAAAAGGGGTCTACCTCAGGAACCTGAAGCCGCGTGAGGTGTTCGTGGACCTCATGAACAACCGCGGCACGCTGCTGGGAATGCAGGGGCATGCATCGCAGGCCGTGGACGTCTTCGACAGGGCCTTGAAGGTCGACTCCAAGGCAGCCTCCGTCTATTACAACCGCGGCGTGATGAAGATGCGCCTCAAGAAGATGGACGAGGCGCGAAAGGACTTCGAGTCGTGCCTCGATTTGGACGAGAACAACGTCCAGGCGCTTACGAATCTCTCCGAAATCCTCAAGACGGGGGGCGATTTCGCCTCGGCCGTGGAAACGATTAACCGGGCCATAAACATACTTCCCGCGTACTCGAACGGCTATGCCCAGCGAGGGCTGATCTTTCTCGGGATGGGCAGGAAGCAGCTTGCGGTGGAGAACCTGGACAAGGCGATAGAGCTCGACGAGAAGAACGCGGCGGCTTACATGTACCGCGCCAGGATTAGGCGCGACGATGGAGATCTGAAACGGGCTGTGCTCGACCTGAACTGCGCTTGCCAGATTTCCCCCCGCGATTCCATGTGCTTCGCGGAAAGGGCGCTTGCCCATTTCCTGCTCGGCATGAACGAACGCGCAATCGAGGACTTCGACGAGGCCGTGAGGCTCGACGACAGGGTTGCGGAATACCGGATGAACCGCGGACTCGTCAGGCTCAAGATGGGGGACAGGAACGGCGCGCGGGAGGATTTCGACTCGGGAATCAGGCTCGCCCCTGAGAATCCGGCTGCATGGGCGAAGCGGGCTGCGGTTGAGATTCTCGACGGCAACCTCGAGAAAGCCCTGGCTTTTCTCGACGAGGCGGTCTCGCGGGACAGGAACCACGCTCCGGCGCTCTTGAACCGGGGCGCCGTTTTCGTCAGGCTCGGCAGGTACGGGGAAGCGGCTGCGGATTTGATGAGGTGCATCCATCTGAATCCCGCGGAGCCCGAGGCGTACAGGCACCTCGGCATGGCGTATTTCAAATCAGGGGATCGGAATCAGGCCGTATTCTTTCTTGGAAAGTATGTTGGAATGGCCGGGGCCAAAGCCGACGCCGAAGCCTTGGAAGCCTTGAAGACCCTCGGGAAATGAGTCGGGAACCGGCTCGACTCACGGCGGAAGATTTGCCTGCGGCCTGGCATACGCATTTGTCTTGGGCATGTAAAAACGCGGAATTGGTAAACTTTCTCACGGGAAAAGCGTCTAAAATACATTAAGGCTCATCAAGGCAGTTCTCACGCCGGATTGTCCGGCACAGGAGGGAGGAATGGACCGTCGGAAGGGATTGGTTTGCGCCGCGGCCCTGGCAGTGCTTGTATTCGCTTCGACCGATTCGTTCGCCGCAGGACAGGAAAAGCTCGCCGGCCAGTACTACAAGAACAAAATGTACAGCTTCAAGTTCATCCCCTTCGAATGGACCTCGCTTCCGCCCCAGCCCGGGGAGAAGACTGTTGTCGTGCATTTCCGGACCGAGAAGGCCGAAAGGGGGCCAGGCTGGGGATACACGCCCGAGTGCTACGTGTACAGGTTCGGGAAGGGCGACTCCACGGGCGGCTTCGAAACATACTGCAAGGCAGCATGGCGCGGGGCGGTGGTGGAGGCGAGAACCCTCTTCAAATCCGCGAAAGTCCCCGCAAACACGCAATACGTGGTTCAGCTTTCATCAGGCGACAGCAGGGGGGCAGGCTTCGGAGTCGTGTTCCACAAGGAGGAGGAGGACATCGCCGTCCTCTATTTCTGCAATGAAAAGGAGCTCAAGAAGAAGTACGAGACCCTGTTCCTCCAGTCGCTGATGTCATTCAGGTTCTTCGATCCGGCCAAGGACGACGACAAGGACGAGGAAAAACCGAAGGAAGAGATGTCGGCAATCGAGAAGAGATACTTCGAAGAGAAGGAAAAGGTCCCGCCTGGCTGGACGCTGGTTCCCCCCGAGCAGATGAAGAATTACTACCTGGTCTACTACAACTGCGAATACAAGGATGCGCGGCTAATCATGGACAGAATCCTGGCTATAAGGCCGGAATACGCGGCGTATTTCCCGCCGACCAACCAGGAATTCGTAGACAACGCGGCACCGATTATCAGGATTTGCAAGACACAGAGGGACTTCGCCTATTACAGCAATATCCACCACCCCGGTGTGCTGGGCTACTGGTCGCCAGGCCAGGGGGAACTCGTGATCTTCCGTAAAAGCGACTACGGGATGAGCATAAACGAGCTCTACATGGTCCTCCAGCACGAGGGCTTCCACCAGTACATCTTCTACGCCTGCAACAGGGTTTCGCCTTGCATAAGCTTCAACGAGGGCGGCGCCGAGTTCTTCGCCTCGTTCCAGCCATCCGGGGGGAAGATGGTCCCGACCTTCGAGAACAAGATGAGGGCGGGCACAGTAAAAAGCATGATTGGATCAAACACGTTCACCCCAATCAGATCGTTTCTCGAGCTTACCCAGGCGCAGCACTACCAGAACGTCGATAATTACGCCCTGGGCTGGGCCCTGGCGGAGTTCATCATGCTCGGCGACAGATCGAAGGTCAAGGCGAGCTTCAACAAGAGATGGAAGGAGATTATCCCAATCTATTTCAAGGTCCTGCAGGAGGAAATTGCGAAGAAGAAGAATCCGGGCGGCGAGAGCGCAGGCGGAAAGGGGCAGGACAGGGAGACGACCGGATATCTAAGCGAGGAGGAAGCCAGGGCCGCTCTCAAGAAAGCCCTCGACGACGCCCTTGACGGCGTCGACCTCGATGAGATGACGAAGGTCTTCAAGGCGTTCGTGAAGGGTGACCTCTAACCCGGGCGGGCAGGCATTGAGCGCCGTTCCATTCCGTTTGAGTGTTGAGTTCATTCAATACCCTCGGCTTGGTAAATAAGCATCCGATGCACGACCCCGGGTACCGGCCCAAAGGACGGTTCAAGGCAGGGGCGAAGAGTCCGGAATCTTCGGGCGGCGGGCGCTTAAGTTTTCTCTG
>DYIT01000200.1:1721-5540 GCA_020723505.1 Candidatus Kuenenia stuttgartensis | reverse complement strand
CAAGGATGTAAAATGCAGGCTCGTCCGGGTTATATCACGCGCTTCGCGATCACCCGCGCAGCTTGCCCGATGGCGTCTTGCCTATCGCCACTGCAGCGCCGATCAATACAGAGGCCGCGAGCAGAACAACCACCCGCGTGCCGTTGACGGAATCGGCGGATGTCGCCGCGAACAAACCAATCAGGCACATGGTCGATAGAACCGGGGTGGCCGATGCAAGCAATCCCAGGGTGATGCCGGATACGCGATGCAAGGCCATTTCCCAGAGCATGTATCCTCCCGCCCACGGACCGATTGCGGTCACCAGCACCACGCCCCATGATTGGCCATCCATGGGCTGCCAATCCCGGCGCCAGAGGCACACTCCCGCCGCCACTGCGCCGATGATGAGGAACCCTGCCGGTGAGGCCGCATAGTCCTTTGCCCAATGCTTCCAGCGGGAGGTCAGCGCGCAGTAGGCCGCCCAGGACCCGGCTGCCGCGCCTCCCAGCGCATAGGGCCAGAAGGGGACCTCGGAGACCGGGAAAGCGATGTCGCGTCCATTGGCCAGCAGTATTCCGGCCAGCGAAAGCGCAATCGCAATCGCGAGCCGGCCGTGCATCCGTTCGCCGGGTACCAGCCACGTCGTGAACAGAATGGCCAGCGTAGGCCAAAGGTAATTCATCAGGCTCACCCCTGCGGCCTGCGCCTCAGTGCGGGAGGTCACAAGCCCTGCGGTGTAGAGCAGCACGTACACCGGGAACCCAAGGGCCATCGCAAGCCAGAGCTTCGGCGGCGGAATCAGGATCGAACGCGGACTGCGTCCCATGGCCAGATAGCCGGCTATCTGCAGAAGTCCGCCAATCGATGACGTGATGGCCAGGAACTGCCAGATCCCCAGCCGTTTCCCGGCAACGATGATGCAGGCGGAGGACATGCTCCAAAGAAGAACGGCGCCCGCACCCATTCCCGTTCCGAAAGGGGCGTGCTGAAATGAATCGTCTTTCATGCTCCGGATGTCCGGCGGATCGCGGAAATCTCCACGGTTGTCATCCGCCAATCAGGTAGCGAATATTCCAGGTATGCGAAGTAAAGTACACTTTGACGTCCAATAATCAAACCGCTGGATGGCTGTTTGCCGACGATTTGAAGCGCCTCTGTTGGCGCATACTTTGCCGTGTAGTGCGGATAATCATTAACAGCGCCGCTGATTTGCATGAAAAAACAAGGCATGCCACAACGATTTGCATCGTTCAAACGAGAGCTGGACTTGACTTGGACGCCGAATCCGGTAACGGACTCGGCAGCTTCATTAGGATTCGCCGAGAGGATGATGCAAGTCCCGATGGGGCAGTCTGAGTCTCAGAGAGTAGAGAGTAGAAAATAGACCGCGGAGAGCGGTCAGAGCCCTCCTTCGCTTAGGGTGAAGGTGTTGAGCTTCGGAGGGCATTTTATCGGCGCCCCCGGCGCCGATAAAATGGAGGATAGGGGATTCGAACCCCTGACCTCTTGAATGCCATTCAAGCGCTCTCCCAGCTGAGCTAATCCCCCAGGATGGCGTCAGGTTACCTAAGACTGAGGCACCGTGTCAACAGGGTTTGTTCTGCGTTCAAGAGGTCCCCACCCTAGCCCCTTGTTCAACGTCGGCAGAACCCATCTTCCCGTCCCCAACTGATCATCTCGCGACCGGAGACTGGCGTTGAACCTTCTTTTTAACACCGCGCTTCCTGGTAATATTTGCGTCGCCCTTGTGCTGTCTTTCATCCAGGATACGGATTAGACCGGATATGGTCCCACCAGCCTCGTGCCAGAGAAGCGCTCGGACCGCTCGGACTTCTTCGACAACGGGATTGCGCTTATTCGTCATGGCGCGTCCTCCGGAATCAAGAGATCTGGTGTTGTAACAATAGGCACGAAGAGGCCAAGCCGATTGTTGAGAACCATGATGTGTCTCGCTTTGTTCGCATTGGCCAGATGTTCGCAATTCCAGGTCAGCAAGAAGTCCATCTTGTAGAGGCTGGCGAATGCCAGGTGCACCGCATCGCCCCCCTCATCAGCGGGCATGAGCTTGTTGTCGATGTAAAAGGCGACCACATCTTCCAGGTCAGCAGGTTCCGGTAGAACGTTCACACCCGCCATCAGGGTCAAAGCGTTCTTACGCTTAGCCTCAGGAGCTCTCGACAGTTCCAGAAGCACAAAACGGGAGGTGAAGAGCTCGTATCTTTCACTGTGGATACCCCACCAGAAGCGAGTGGATTCCCTGCAGTGCATGACCTCGGCGCCTTTCCTGGTGTCATAGTAAAAGCTGGGAATCGTCGTTTCTATGAAAACCTTGGGGATCATTATTCCCCTCTAAAACCCCTTGGGCGTGAAAAAAAGTTTTACCTTTGCCTACAATATCATTCTACAAGAGTAGTAACGATAGTCCGCCGCTTTTTCTTAATCATAGCCTGGAAAACGAAGACGTTCATCCCACGACTTTGGCGAATAGGCATCTCAAGTACCTGGCCTCCGAAAAAGAAGCCGGGTGGTCCGCAGGAAGCCCTGTCACCGACTCGGAAGCCATGCGCTTGCCGGAGGAGGCGATGCCCGCCCTCACCGCCTCCAGGAACTCGTCCTCATGCACGTGCGAAGAACACGATGCGACCGCGACCGTCCCGCCCTCCTCCGCCAGGGCGGCGCCTGCGCCTGCAAGCATCCTGAACGCGGACAGCGCGGTTGCCCTGTTGCGCTCGCGCGGGGCGAGGTTCGGCGGATCGATGACGACCAGCCCGAACCGCCCGGGTTCCCGCGCCAGCGCAGGCAGCGCCTCGAAAACGTCGCAATTGCGCACTGTATGCCTGCATGCCGCGACCCCCGGGAAATGCCCGTTCAGCCTGAAATGCCCCTCAACCAGAGCCAGCGCATGCGGGTCGGAATCGAGGCTCAAGACCTCGCATGCCCCGCCCCTTGCGGCAGCCAGTGAGAACCCGCCGGAAAAACAGAACGCGTCCAGCACCCTCCTTCCCGCAGACAAGGCTTCGACCCTAGCCCGGTTGTCCCTCTGGTCCAGATAAAAACCCGTCTTCTGCCCGAGACAAGGCGCGGCCTGGAACCGCAGCCCGCGCTCCAGGAACTCCACGGTTCCGCCGCCCCATTCGCCCAGCAGCACGCTTCCGTCCTCGAGGCCGGCGCCTGCAAATCCGGCTGAAGCCTTGCGCGCGCAACGGAACACCAGCGCAGATGCGCCCGATGCCTCGTACAGGGGCGGAACCACGGTGGAAAGCCAGGGAAGCCACGAGGCAGCGTAGGCTTTGAGCACCGCGACCTCGCCGAGAAGATCCATGACAAGACCGGGAAACCCGTCGCTCTCCCCGTTCACGAGCCTGAAACCCGTGGTCTCGCCCCCGAACCCCGCCTTCCTGCGCTTCGCGGCCGCTTCGAAAGCCAGATTCGCGAAATACCGGGCGTCGATTTCCATCGGCTTGAAACGCCTGAGCACCCTCACGCGCAGAGGAGAAGACGGATCATAAAGACCGACGGCCACGAACTCCCTTCCGCGGCCGTAAAGAGCAGCAAGGGATCCAGGCCGCGCCTCGCCCGCCATGTCCCTGATTCCATGCGCGAAAAGCCACGGACCGTTCATCCGTATGCGCCGCTCGGCATCGGGATTGATTCTGATTCGGACAATGCCCTTTGGGGGCTCCGGGAGCCTGTATAACAGGTCGCTGCGCATGGCGAAGATATTCGATAATTGGAAATCAAAATACAAACAACAAACTGCAACCAAAGATTAAAATCCAAACCATAACTCAGCCGAGCCGCAACCAAACGCTGCGTAGAATCTCGAAGACCCGCCCC
>DYIT01000200.1:0-1664 GCA_020723505.1 Candidatus Kuenenia stuttgartensis | reverse complement strand
AACCACCACGAACGATCGCGTCTCTGCCTGGATTCCGGCTTTCGCCGGAATGACGGCTCGCAACGCGGAACGCGCCACGATCTCCCGCGGGCTCACCCTGCTTCGCCTGGGTGCGGGGGGTAGGCTACGCAGGGCGGGCCGGTCGCGGCTCTGTTGTGCGCCGTACGTATCCTTCGGTCTCACGGCCTCACGGTCCACGGCTGACGGTCGCATTCCCGGCACACCACGGTCTACGGCGGCATTGCTTACTGACACGGTCTCACGGTCGCATTCCCGGCACACCACGGTCTACGGTCTCACTGTTTACGGTTTGCGTTCCCCCATCCCCCCATCCACCCATCTACCCAACCACTCATCCACGCACCCGGCATGCTTGCATGTCCGTCCCCCGCCCGGGTAACATCACAGTCATAACCACCAAGACGTGTTGAGGGTCATGGACAATGCGCAATTCTCTCCCGTTTCTCGCCGCCGTGTTCGCATGCGGAATCGCGCTCGGGCTCGGCGGAGGATTGCTGGTGTCCGGCAGGGGCGGATCGCAGGACGACCAGATTTTCCCCGCCCCCGGGCCTGCTCCGGACGGCGATGCCGCGAAGAACGCCGCACCCGCCCCGGCTCCGGCCCCGGACGCCCCTTCGGGAAAGGCCCCGGGGACAGGCGCTGCCGCCGGCGATTCCGAAGCCCTCATCAAGGCCCTGATGTCCATCGGCACGCCTTCGTACGACAAGGGATCCGGCAGCATCACGGGCACGGTGGCTACCGCGTCGGGAAAGCCGGTGCAGGGGGCGCTAATCAGGGCATCCCGCGCCGACAAATCCTCCGGATGGTCGTTGAAGCCGAGCGACGGATCCGCGCCCGAGGACGAGGACCTCGAAACCCGGGTCAGGGATCTGGTCAGGACTTACAGGATGGAGAACACGACGCGCCGGGAGGCGTCCACTGACGCGGCCGGGCGGTTCACGTTGACCGGGCTTGCGGACTGCGAATACCAGGTCTGGGCATACAAGAAGGGCTGCGAATTCCAGCGCAAGAATCCCACGAAGAAGGGCACGGCCAGGCGCGGCGACGTCGTGGACTTTGTGGCGTCTGCGCTGGTTGAAGTGAGGATTTCGGTCATCCTGCCGGACGGGGCAATCGCCGAGAAGGCTGAAATCGAAACCAGGCAGAAGGGCAGCCGCGAAAAATGGCAGTACGCCCCGACATATGCATGGCGGAAGGACAAGCCGTGCATCTACCTCAAACCCGGCGGATATGTCCTGATCGCCGAGGCCGAGGAGCACGGCGGCCTGCGTTCCGCGGAGCAGGAAGTCAGGGTGGAGGAAGGGGCCGTCCCCTCCGAGGCGAGGCTCATGCTCAAGGAGCCGGTCGGCATCAGGGGGAGGCTCGAGTTCCCCGAGGGCATGGATACGAAGCAGCTTTGGATGAGATACATGCAGGTCCCCGAATCGTCGGCGCCGAATCCCGCGGACCTCATGAGGAAGGGGAAGTATCTGATGATGCCCCAGGACGGGACCAGGACTTTCGAGATAAAGGACCTCGCGCCGGGGACGTATCTGGTGGGCGTCGCGACCATGTCGTTCCGGGTAATCGCCCACTGCATGGTCCAGGTGACGGACCGCATGGCGGAGGCGGTGCTCTCCCCGGCGCCGCTCAAGCCCGAGGAA
>DYIT01000031.1:31143-40299 GCA_020723505.1 Candidatus Kuenenia stuttgartensis | reverse complement strand
CGTGGCTACAGCCAAGCCGGGGCGATCACTCCCGCAGGGGGATACGTGCGGCGCAAGGCGGCCGGGGAAAGCCGTCGACAGGGATTTTTACCGTCAATCTCCATGTCCCTGTGCCTTCGTGAGAATATTCATCCTTGGATTGGACCGCGAATCGGAAACTTCTTTGCATCCTTAAGGCGGATTCCGGTATTCTCTGCGTTCTGAAAAAGAACGGGACAAGCCGCCCGGAAGTCTTGCAGAGGATTCCACATGGCCGAAATCAGGATTGCAAAGAAACTCACCCAGGCCAACGACGAGGTCGCGAAGGAGAACCGCCGCAAATTCGGCGAACTCGGGATTCTCGCGGTCAACATCATGGGTTCGCCCGGCTCCGGGAAGACCTCCATGCTCGAAGCCCTGGCAGGCAGGATGCAGGGGACGGCCATTGCGGTCATCGAGGGCGACCTCGAGACCGACCGGGACGCCCGCAGGATTGAGAAGGCGGGCATGAAAGCCGTGCAGATTACCACGGGCAGGGCGTGCCACCTCGACGCCGGCATGGTCCGCCAGGGCCTCGAAGCCCTTGACCTCCGCGGAATCGGCCTGCTGGCCGTGGAGAACGTGGGCAACCTCGTCTGCCCCGCGGGATACGACCTCGGGGAAGACATGAGGATTGTCGTGTCGAGCATAGCCGAAGGCGACGACAAGGCCGCGAAATACCCCCCCATGTTCGCGCGGGCGGATATCATCGTCCTCAACAAGATGGACCTCCTGCCCCTCGTTGATTTCGACATGGATGGTTTCGCCGCCGACGCCCGGGCCGTGAATCCCGGCGCCGAACTCTTCAGGATATCCTGCAAGACCGGCGAAGGCGTGTCCGCCCTTGCCGAGCGACTCGCCTGCGCCCGCGGCGGGAAGGCAGGCAAGACGGTTTCCGCGAAACCGGGGGCGAAGCGGCGGCGGTGAAGGTCGAAAGGCGCCAATTCGAGGTGCGTGGCATCGTCCAGGGCGTCGGCTTCAGGCCCTTCGTCTACCGCCTCGCCTTGAGTCACGGCCTGAAGGGCTTCGTCCGGAACGAATCCTCCTGCGTCCGCATCGACGTCGAGGGCGATTCCGCGGCGCTCGATTCCTTCGAGGCCTTGCTGCCCGATTCCGCTCCGCCCCTCGCCAGGATTTCCGGAATCACTTCGCGGGACCTCAAGCCTGCCGCGTACCACGATTTCAGGATAGAGGAGTCCGGGCGGAAAGGGGAGACAATCTCGCAGGTGCCGCCGGACGCCGCGACCTGCGAGGCATGCGTGTCCGAGCTATTCGACCCGGCCGACAGGCGCTTCGGATACCCGTTCATCAACTGCACGGACTGCGGGCCGCGGTATACGATAATCCTGAGCGTCCCGTACGACCGGCCCTTCACGACCATGGCCGGATTCAGGATGTGCCCTGACTGCAGGAAGGAATACGAGAATCCCTCGGACAGGCGCTTCCATGCCCAGCCAAACGCCTGCCGCGACTGCGGGCCTTCGCTGAGGCTGTGCTCCCCGGACGGATCCGACCTGAGATCGCCCAATCCCCCGGCGGACGCGGCAGCCGCCCTCGCGGCACTTCGAATCGCCGCCGTGAAGGGCATCGGCGGATTCCACCTCGCTTGCGACGCGAGGTCCGCAGCGGCTGTCGCAAGGCTCAGGGAAAGGAAAAAGCGCGAGGAAAAACCGTTCGCAGTGATGGCCCGCGACATGCAGGCGGTCGAAAGGATTGCCGTCGCTTCCTCGCGCGAAAAAGCCCTGCTCCGGTCGCCCGAGAGGCCGATTGTGCTGCTCAGGAAGAAGGATGGCGGCGGCATAGCCGAATCCGTGGCCCCGGGCAACCGTTTCCTCGGGGTCATGATGCCGTATTCGCCGCTGCACCACCTACTGCTCTCCAGCGGACCTGAGGCCCTCGTGATGACGTCCGGCAACCTCTCAGACGAGCCCATTGCGTTCGGGAACGATGAAGCCCTCTCGCGCCTCGGCGGTATCGCAGACGTCTTCCTCCTCCATGACAGGGACATCGAAACCCCTGCCGACGACTCGGTGTCGAGGGTGGTCGCAGGCAGGGCCATGGTCCTGCGCAGGTCGAGGGGCTACGTTCCCGCGCCGGTCTTCCTGGAATCGGACGGGCCGGACGTGATAGGACTCGGGGCCGACCTCAAGAACACCGTCTGCGTCTGCAGGGGAAACGCCGCCTTCCTGAGCCAGCATCTTGGCGACCTCGAGAACCTGAAAGCCAGGGAAGGTTTCGCGCAGGCGGCCCGGCGGCTAATCCGGCTTCTCGATGCGAGGCCAGCGATAGTGGCCCACGACATGCACCCGGGCTACGCGTCCTCGCGCCATGCAGCCGTATTTGCGGGCGCTGCGAGAATCCCGGTCCAGCATCACCACGCGCACGTCGCGTCGGTGATGGCGGAAAACATGCTGGAAGGCAGGGTCATAGGCGTCGCGTTCGACGGCACCGGATTCGGCACCGACGGCACGATATGGGGCGGCGAGTTCCTCGTCGCGGGATACGAGGGGTTCGAGCGGGCTGCGCATTTCAGGACCGTGCGCATGCCGGGATCGGACGCGGCGGCGAGACAGGGCTGGCGCATGGCCCTATCGCACGCCAATGACGCGCTCGGGGATCGGGGTCTCGGCCTTGCGGCATCAACCGCACCGGATGCGCAAAGCGCCGAAATCGCGGCCGCAATGATGAAATCGGGCTTGAACTCCCCGTGGACCTCGAGCCTGGGAAGGCTGTTCGACGCCGTAGCCGCGGTCTGCGGAATAAGGACCTGCTCCTCGTTCGAAGGCCAGGCCGCAATGGCCCTGGAAGGCGCCGCATCAGATGAGCCGTGCGAGCCGCTCCCCTTCGCGTTCGAGGACAAGGATGGGAGGCTGGAAATCGACACCCGGCCCCTTTTCGCCGAAGTGTGCAGGAGGGCGGCGGCCCGGGTGCCGGCCGCGGAAATCTCGAGAAGCTTCCACGACTCGATAACGGATGCCACCGTACAGACCTGCTTGCGGATTGGCTCGCGCTTCATGCTCGACAGGGTCGCGCTTTCAGGCGGATGTTTCCAGAATGCGTTGCTCCTGGATTCGTGCCTTCAGCGCCTCGCGAACGCCGGATTCAAAGTCTATTCGCACTGTCTCGTCCCCCCCAACGACGGCGGCATCTCGCTCGGACAGGTCGCCGTAGTTCGTGGAATCCTCCGGTTTCCACGAACTAAATAGCAGACCGCGCTCAAATAACATGCGGCCCCTCGCGCGGTCTTTATCGCCGCAGGCTGTCGGCATAGTATGTTTTCTTCGGAGCGCCCGCCCGCGACGCGCGTGGGCGCTCCGAAGAAAACAAGCCAAAGTGGCAAAGGGGCACGGATTCATGTCATTTTGACGCATTCGCGCAAATGCCGGTTTGTAGCATATCTTCTTTATTTCCAGCCACTTATGTCCTGCAGTGCTTTCGGCACGGGATTTGTTATCAGGTTTTCGGTGTCAGTCGTATAAGCAGAAAAAGGAGGGTCACATGAATTTGAACCTATTCAGCATGTTCAGGGACCTCGCTGACCTCAAGAACGAAATGAACCGGGTTTTCGGGTCGTTCGGGTCCGGATGGGCGAGGTCGGAGGTAAAGGCGCCGGTGAACGTATACGAGTCGCCTGAGGAGTACATCGTCCTCATGGAAGCGCCCGGTGCGGACAAGAGCAAGTTCGACGTCTCCCTGAAGAGCGGGAATCTCGTGGTCAAGGGCGAGATCCCCTCGCTCATGCCCGAGAAAGCCGATTTGCACAGGTCCGAGAGGGCCTGCGGCGAATTCGTGAGGTCGATTGAACTTCCGGGCAAGGTGGACGGGTCCAAGGTCGAGGCTTCGTTCAGGAACGGCCTGCTCGAAATCAGGGCGGTCAAGGCCGAGGAGGAGAAGCCCAAGCAGGTTGTAGTGAAGGTCGGATAGGCCAGATGCGGCCGCGTCCGGCTGAAAGGAGGAGACATGGATGCTGTAAAGAAGAAGGAAGCTGAAAAGACGGAAGTGGAGAGGACCGTCGACAAGCCCCACTTCTCTCCGTTCGTGGAGATATTCGAGAAGGACAACGTCCTGAGGCTGGCCGCCGAACTGCCTGGAGTGCCGAAGGAGAACCTCGAAGTCACGGTTGACAAGGGGATTCTCTCGATAAGGGGCGAATCGGCCCTCGGCCTTCCGGATTCGGCAAAGCAGGTGTACGGCGAGTTCGGGGAGGGCGTCTTCTACAGGGCCTTCACCCTTCCGGAGGAATACAACTCGGAGAGGATTGAGGCGAGGCTCGACAACGGCGTGCTCGTGGTGGAAATCCCGAAGGCGGAAAGGGCCAAGAGGAAGAAGATTTCCATCCAGTAGCCCGCCGCCGGGAACAGGAAGCGCAAAAGGGCAGGAAAGCCCGGCGCTTCCTTTGGAACCGAGAAAGGAGGACTGACATGAACATCATTCCCTGGAGGAAAAGAGCTGATTCGATGCCGCAGATTCAGAAGCAGATAAACGGCATGTTCGACAATTTCTTGAAGGGTTTCGACCTCGACGTCTTCCGCGGCGGCTTCTCTCCCGCGCTCGACGTCCATGAAACGGACGAGGCCGTCGTCGTCAAGGCGGAGATGCCCGGCATCCCAGTGGAGGACATAAACATCTCCCTGACCGGCGACGTGCTGACCATGAGCGGCGAAAAGAAGGATGAAAAGGAGGAGAAAGGCGAGAACTACCACAGGATCGAACGCTCGTTCGGATCATTCAGCAGAAGCGTCCAGCTGCCTCCGTACATCAACGCCGAAAAGGTCGATGCGTCCGTGAAGGACGGGATACTCACGATATCCATAGGGAAGAAGCCCGAAGTCAAGCCCCGGAAAATCGAGGTCAAGGTGAAATAGGAGGCTGCGGTTGCGCGGGGCGGGCCTCAACGGCCCGCCCCGCGGCATCGTCGCAGCCGCGAGAACCATCCGCTGCAGCCGCCCCGCGAGTCGAAGGCCAGCCGATTCAATGGCGAGTGTCGCGGCTGGACAGTAAAAATCTCGGGGTATAGAATGATTTAACCCGGATAATTCACGTAGGAACATGAATTATCCGGGGGCCGGGCGCGCAAATGGCTTCGGAAGCCATTTGCGCTGGCCAGCAAAAATCGGCTTGGTTCTTGGCTTTCAACAGTGTGTCGAAAATTCCAAAGCCCGTTTCCAGGACTCGAATCGACGCAAACCTTGTATCCGCCGATTTTTGCGAGTTGTCGACGCTTCGCGTCACGAAATTTCATGAATAAGCCGGGTTAACGTTGGTATCCTTATCTTGAACGGAATCGGTCCTGGTCTCTTGGTGAAATATTGAAGAAGGCACGCGCGAAGCGCGTGATATAACCCAGACGAGCCTTGACTTGCCTCTGCGTTTGGTTCCGGCTCGTCCGGGTTATGAGGATGCAATGCTGGTCGGCGTCATCTCCGATACCCACGACAGGCTCGACTGCGTGAAAGCCGCGGTGAAGCTGTTCAAGGACCGCGGGGTCGGGGCTATTGTCCATGCCGGCGATTTCGTGGCTCCGTTCGCAGCCAGGATCTTCTCCCAGTCTGGCCTCGCGACGCATGCGGTGCTCGGGAACAACGACGGGGAGAGAGCGGGGCTCGCGACCATATTCCCCGGCATATCCCATGGGCCGCTGGACATCATTCTGGATGGACGGCGGATTGTCGTGATTCACGACATGAAGCGGATTGACGCTGCTGCGTACAAGGGCGCCCATGTCCTCGTGCATGGTCACACGCACAATCCGGAAATCCGCAGGGAAAGCGGCTTGCTGGTCCTGAATCCCGGCGAGGCCTGCGGGTGGCTCACCGGAAGGATGACCGCGGCATTGCTCGATACCCGGACCCTCGAAGCCCAAATCCTGGACATTGTCGCTTAGTAATGAATTCTTGCAGGGATAACGATGCGATTGCGCAAAATATGGTGCGCACTTTTCGGGGCTCTGTTCGCCGCGGTCTGCGGCTGCGTCGAGCGCACAATCGAAATCCGGTCGGATCCCCCGGCCGCAAAGGTATTCCTGGACGGAAAGTTCGTCGGAGAGACGGGAAAGGACCCGCTCGTAATCGCCTTCGATCATTACGGGACGAGGGAAATCGCCGTGCGCAAGGAAGGATTCGTCCCGGCAAGGAAAAAGGCGTCAATCAGCCCGCCCATCTACCAAATCTTCCCGCTCGATTTCTTCTTCGAGTGCCTCTTCCCCTTCACGCTGAACGACAGGAACGAGTTCTCGTTCAAGCTCGAGCCTCTGCATGTCCAGGACAAGCGGAAACTCGAAATCATGGAAAAAGAGCTCGCGGCCAGGGCCGAGCAGACCCGCAAGGAAAAGCTCCCGGATGCGGACTGAGCGGAACGCCAATCCGAGCCGATCTTCCGACCCTGATTGACATGATTTGGATTCTGATTGACATGATCCTGGAAAGAAATTCTCTATTCTGCAAGTGACCAGGGGAGCAGGTGAACAGGAGACCGCAGTTGAGCCTGATTCTCATCACCTGTTCCCCTGTTCAAATGCTCAACTGCTCTCAACCCGGACGAGCCGAGACATCAAGAATCGTTTGCTTCCGGTTCGTCCGGGTTGGGCGAATCAGGATCCAAGAGCGCATCTAGTCGAGTTTCAGCTTTCCCGCCTTGACCTCGTCGATCCTCCGTTTCAGCATCTCGGCCTTGTCCTCCTTCGCTGTCTTGAGCGCCTTTTGCAGCACCTCCTCGGCTCCGGCCTTGTCGCCTGTCTGGAACCTGAGGACCGCCAGCGTGTCCATGATGTCCGAGTCGGCCTTGGCGTCGGCCGCCTCTTCAGCGAGCTTCAAGCCTTCGGCGGAGTTCTTGCCGGACAAGGCAATCTCCCAAGCCCTAGAGTTCAGCGCCTTGGACACCTCCTCGCAGGCGGCCGCGTGGCGCGGGTCTATTTTCCTGATTCCGCGGTATATCTCGACCATGCGGTCCTCGTCGCCCTTCCTCGCCGCCTCGTCCGCCTCCTCGCACATCGCGTATATCCGCCCCTGCTTTGCCGTGTCGAATCCCCTGGATGCCCCTTCCCACCATGCGCGCCAGTCTTTCTCGGTTCCCGGAAGGTCCTTGCCCGTGTACGCCTTAAGGAAGGTCCAGAGCAGAATGCCCGACACCGCACCCCCGTCCCACCGCGCCAGGGATATCAGATGCTCCATCGCCTCCGTCCTCCCGAAATCCCTGAGCAGCGACCGGGCCGCGAAGAACCGGACCATCTCCGCCTGGTCAAGGAGCGCTTTCCGTAGCGCAGGCAGGTGGGCCTCGTTCCTGAGCGCGCCGAGCGCGTCGGCCGCCCTCCCCCTCGCCTCGTGCCACGGCTCGCTTTCGAGCGCAGAGACGAGGTCGGCGGCCGCCTCGGGTGCTTTGAGATCCGAAAGCCCCAGGGCCGCCCTGCGCCGCACTGCCGGAAACGGGCTCTTGAGCGCCGCAAGCAGCGGAGCGAGCGACTCCTTCGACCCCGATTTCCCGAGCGCCAGGCACGCAATTCCCCGCGCGTCCTGCGACGGGTCCGCCGTCGCGATTTGCCCGGCTTTCTCCACGGCCGCGGGACCGCCCGCCTTGAGCTGCGCCATGACCCACAGGCATAGGATGCGCAAGTCACGGTCAGGGGAATCCAGGAGAGGCACCAGGCGGTCCAAGTCGGCAGGCAGGACGCGCTTTTGGAGAAGCAGCAATCTCATGACGTCTATCAGGTCTTTCCTAGCGTACTCGTTCCCGTCCTTTGCGACCGGAAGCAGCGCTTCAATCCATCCCGCCGCCGGATCCAGCATCGCCCTCTCAGCCGAGAACCGCACAAGCGGCGAATGCGAAGCCATGCCCGCGACCTGCAGCGGCAGGGCGGAAAGGGCAGGCAAATCGGAGGGAGACCACCAGGGGGAGCTGCCCCGCGCTGGGCTGCGGATTTCGGCGTCTTCTCCGCGTCCGAACGCGCGCTCGGTCCACACGGCGTTGTCCTTTGCTTTCCCCGAAGCCGGATAGACGTCCCTGCCGCCGAAGTCGAAGAAATACGCCGTGGATTCCGTGTCCTCGCCCCAGGGCTTGTCCGGGAACCCGAAGGCGGCCGTGCTGTCGTACACGTCGTCGCCCGCGGCGTCCACGAAGCAGGAGAAGCCGCGCGGTTTCACGTCGAATGCGAAGCCGTTGGAATACCGGATTCTGTAAACGTCGTCACCATCGAGGTCCATGAAAATGCCCGCCGACCTGTCCAGCGACACGGCGTTCTCCATGTAGTCGCCCGCGTGGAAGTCGTCCCCTTTCCTGTCGATGGCGATTCCCGCGCCCAGGTGGACTCCCACGCCGCGGTTGTACCTAATCCCGGTGTAGACGTCGTTGCCCGCTGAATCGATGAACATCCCGAGCCCGAACAGGTAGCTGCCCCCCTGCCCGATGATGCAGTTCGAGTACACGTCGTTCCCCCCGGCTTCGCAGAACAGGCCCACGCCGCCGTAGACGGTGATTTTTCCGGTCGGCGGCCAGTGCCGCATCCCGCTCGCCGCGCCCTGGGCGCAGGACGCGTCCCATGTCTCGTAGAACCCGTACTTGCCGCCCGAACGGTAGGTGTCGTCGCCTCCTGCTTCCGAAAACACCGCAACGCCCAGCGTGGAAGCGCAGCCCTGGCCCATGGATGCGCACCTGTACGAGTCCCTGCCGCCGCCCTCGTGGAACAGGGAGAAGCCGAAGATGGCGAATCCCTGCGCCCCGAGCCCCCCGAGGTACGTGTCGTCTCCTGATTCGTCCGCGAAGAACGAGCTGCCGCACAGGGCCGCGCCCTGGGAGTAGTGGCCGGACAGATAGACGTCGTCGCCGGCCATGTCGATGAGCGCGGCGCTTCCGCATTCCGCGCATGCCTGGGATTTGCCTGAGGCGATGTACCGGTCGTTGCCCGAAAGGTCGGCCACCACCGCGGCTCCCGGACCGTCCAGGGAGGTCGCGGCCGCATGGTTCAGGTAGGTGTCGTTTCCCCCGAGGTCGACTAGCACGGCGTAATCGGCGGAATGGGTGTTGTTCCCTGATCCGGCTACCAGGATGCGGCCGAAGAATGTCTCGGCTTCGAATACGGCTGCGATCGACGTGGCCGGCCTCCCCTCCAGCGATACGCCCTTCCATGCAGCGCGGAACCCGTCGAGG
>DYIT01000031.1:24122-31133 GCA_020723505.1 Candidatus Kuenenia stuttgartensis | reverse complement strand
GGTGCCGCTCACCGCCTCCGGCGGCAGCCGGTCGCCGAGGGCCGCGGCCAGGGCGCGGCCCGCCTGATTGAGAGCCTGGAAGTCGACCTCGCGGAGGAGATCGAGCAGCTCGGGGATGCCGTCGAGGGAACTCGTGAATCCGCGTATGGATTCGCCCATTGGAGTCTGGCGGACGAAATAGGCGGGAAGTAGCTCGGACAGGCGCTTCCGGTCGGCGGGGTCCAAGCCCGCGAAGGCCTTGTCGCGAAGGAGGTGGGCCGCTCCGGTCGCGACCACGAGGTCCCTCAGCGACTTCGAAGCCTCCGCGGGAAGTTCGAGCTCCCTTAAGCGCGTTTCCAGCGCCGACAGCACCGGCGACAGGCGGGCGGCTTCGGCCTGCGGCAGCGCGGAATCGCCGGGGCCCTGGGCGGATGACGGGGGCTTGCACGCGGCCGCGAGGACCTCGGCCAAATCGAAGAGCGGCAGGAAGCGGCCTCCTGCGTCGCGGACCTTCAGGTCGGCCCAGCCTGCGACCTCGGGCATGACCAGGGGGCTGCCAAGGCACAGGTCCACGAGCGGCATGCGTCCTGCCGTGTTGTAGACCTGCTCGAACCATTTCGGGCTCTCGATTGCCTCGAGCGTCCTGCCCTGGGCCTCGAGCGTCGCCTCGATGCGTGCGCGCGCGGTCTTCCACCAGGCCTCGAGCGGATCGGGCTCCCCTGGCTTCACAGGTTCGCCTGCGCATGCAACCGTGCAGGCAAGCGCGAGCAGGAGAGCGGAAACGCAGAAGGCAACGCGGGTTTTCATGTATTCCTCCTTGTGTGGTTTTCTCGCCAATGGCCGGTGCCGGGCGAAACAGCGGATATTTTCTCCGGAGCGGGACGTCCTCGCAAGCGAATCGGCTGTCCGATCCGCGGATTGGCGGATTGAGGTGCTGATTCAAGTCAACAGTCAATATACGACCCCAAATTCGTACGAGCCGGGGATAAATGGCTTTAATACAGGCTCGTACGGATTGTGGGAGCCGCCGGTAGATTCGTGGCGAGGATCGGCAAAAGTCTGTGGGAGCCGCCGGTAAACACTATGCACGGCGAGGCGGCGATTTATAAGATACTCGCACCATGGACCTCGACGACCCGGCAATATCGGGAATAGTGTTCCATCCGAGGGCGGAGGATCCTTGGAGCACCACACGCGGCATCCCGACCCGGGTGGAATCCGGCGATGCGGTGATTGGGGGCTATCTTCATCCTGCTGCCGGCGCAGATTCGCTGATTCTGTTCTTTCACGGCAACGGGGAAATCGCCGCGGACTACGAGTCACTTGCGCCGTTCTACGCCGGGCTGGGAGCGTCTTTCTGGGTGGTCGATTATCGCGGTTACGGCCGCAGCACGGGGACTCCGTCGTACTCGCGGATGTTCACGGACGCCGAGGCTGTGGCTCGCGCCATCCCGGGAATCGAGGAGATTGCCGGGACGAAGTTCAGGCACGTCTTTGTCATGGGGCGTTCGCTGGGCAGCGCATCGGCGATTTCCCTCGCAGCCGGGCATCACGGCGCCTTCGACGGTCTCATCCTCGACAGCGCGTTTGCTGACGCACTTGCCGTCATCGCCACGCTGGGCGGCCCGGTCCTGCGGCGCAGGGACATGAAGGGCTTCGAGGACAACATAGACCGGATGCGGGACTGCACTCTGCCGGTGCTTATTATCCACGGGACCGATGATTCCCTGATTCCCGTTTCGGACTCTGAGGACCTGTTCAAGGCATGCGGAAGTCCGGACAAGAAACTCGTCAAAATTCCGGGCGCAGGCCACAATGACCTGCTCATGGCAGGATTCGAGACCTATTTTTCCGAGATGAGGGCTTTCATGTTTTCGCGCCTTTAGCGCGAAAACATGGGCGGTAGTGGGTTCGAACCACCGACCTCCTGCTTGTAAGGCAGGCGCTCTGACCAGCTGAGCTAACCGCCCGATGAGTTCCGCGCAAGCCGCGGAGTTCATGTCAGAATGATTATTGACCAAAGACAGCGAATAATCCAGGGGCTTCCGTTAAATCGTGGACCGGTAAACCGTGAACCGTGGGGAGTGGGAGCAAGTGTTCAACCGTAGGCCGTGGGGATAACCGTGAGACTGTGGACCGTGGGTGCAACCGTGAGACCATGGACAGAGATAGCAAGTGATTGACCGTAGACCGTCCACGGCGGCATTCCCGGCACACCACGGCCCACGGCCCACTGCTGACGGTTTACTGTCTATGGTTCACGCACCCGTCCCACGCTCTTTGCTCTTGCATCCCCGTTCGGAATCGTGTAGTATCCTGGGCATAAACGGTTTCGGTATTGCCATGAACCTGGTTTTGTCGGAAAATGTGGACTACGTGAACGTCAAGGGCGACGGGTTCCTGCTTTTCCTGGACTCCGGGCAGCTCGAGAACCTGAACCCCTCGGCCATGTTCATCCTGGAAGGGCTTCAGAAGGGCATGGCAGTCAAGGACATCGCGGCGGGCTTGGCGGCCGAATTCGAGGGAGCGACTGCCGGGGAAACCGCCCGGGACGTGGACGAGTTCATAAGGGATCTCACGGACAGGAAGATACTCCTGCGAAAGGGGTAGACCATGGAAAAGAGGAAGTACGAGAAACCCATGCTCCACAAGCTCTTCATCGCAACCTCCCGGGGCTCGGGCAATGACCTCTGCGTCCAGGGATGGGGTGACGATATGATCAGGCCGCAGGGGACTTGCTCAAATGGATTGAATCCCGGGCAGTTAAGCGGCGCATGTGGCAATGGAGGGTTACCGAACACTTCGGGATCCTGTGGCGTCGGAAGTGGTGCTCCATCTTCATCGAATTACTGTCAAACCGGAACTAATATTACATAATTCATGGACCGAACCTTTTCCATCCCACCTATAAACGTAGAATACTACACTGATATTGGCGGTTTTATTTTCCCAGATTTAGACGAGTATTGCCACGATCGAAACCAACCGCTGTCTATCACAATTTCTATTCGTCTTGTCAGTTTTTATGTCCTTTTCAATGGGAATACCGCCTTCACTTCGCAGAATATCGATTTCTATAAGTTTCTGAAAGCAAAGGCGGCAGAATATCTATCGATTGACAGTAGCGAATGTTTCATTAAAGCCGATAATGCATGCGTTGGGATATTCGTTCCCAAATTGAATTCCTCCTATTATCTAGTTGATTGCAATTCAACAATATCTGAATCGTTAAGGCATTTCGGATATACATTAATTAACGCACTGCTGTTTTTCCTGCCAAAAATAGATTCAATTATATTGCATGCCGGGTCCTTTAAATATGATGAATATACCGGGCTTTTTCTTGCAGACAATGGCGGTGGAAAATCTACAGCGATCTCTCTATTAAGTAATTGCAAAATATTAAATGATGATTTGGTAATCATAAAGGCTAAGGAAACATTGAGTGCTTATTCAACGCCTTTTGGTAAGACAAAATACCGAAGTGTAAATGGTGAAATAAAAGCCTTGTTTGTTCTAAAGAAAGGCAATGCGTTTCTTATTAAAAAATTAATTTCGGATAGTGATGCGTTGACCAGAAATTGGTCTTGGCAATTGAATAGAAATAAATATATTCCTAAAGAATTAAGAGTGAAATCTATGAGTATACTAATAAGACTGTTTCAGGAAATACCCATTTATGAATTGACATTCCCTCGCGACTACATCGACCAGGACCAGATAGAGGCGGTGCTCAAGGGGGAGCATCCTGAGTGCTTTAAAAATCCGGAGCCTGAGATTTTCAGGTAAGCGGCTCCGTATTTTTAGCTGCTGAAATTCAAACAATGGAGTTGAATTTCAGCTGAAAGCACAAAGTTGCGAAAACAGGCAACATAACCCGGACGTGCCCATCAGCGTCAATTTAAGAATTCCATGTCATTCCGGCGAAAGCCGGAATCCAGGGAGATTTCAATAAGCGCGGATTGATATCCGAGGCTCTTCCGGGAAAATCCATCCATTAACCACCGAAGACACCGAAGACACCGAATAGGCATCCCTCCGTTCATTCATTGTGCATTGGAAGCCGTCTCTCAGCCGCGCTGATCGCGGCAACGGAGTGCCGCGGCTACGGCAGTGGCCCTGGCATATAGGCGAAGGTGGGCAGCGCCAACAGGTAGATCAGGATTGGGAATTTCAGCTGACCTTGACTTGCGGTGCGGGACGATATATAATTCCTACTATGGAAGTCGGATATAGATGCCTGAAGCTCGCGGCCGCCGCGGCCGCGGTGTGTCTCGCTGCTACATGCACGGGCGACGGCAACGACCCGCCCATGCTCAAGGCCCCGTTCCCGCGATCAACGTACATCACCGACAGCCCCGGCGGCCTGCCATGCTTCAACTGCCACTCCATGCAGGCAATGACGGGCACGGCGGGATACCACCATTTCATGAACAATGATTCCGCCGTTGCTGCGCAAATCACCGCCCCGCTCGGCGGCGCAGGGGATACCGCCCGCAACTGCCTCATGTGCCACGTGGACCACGACCTCTTCTCGCCGGATCTGAATCCCCTGAGCCAGGGCAGGTCTCACAACCTACGCGTATCCGCGGCGGTCCTGCCGACTTCCTCGCCCGCGACGCTTTCCGACAGGGATTTCGATCCCGCTCAAGCCGAAGGCGGACTCTGCCTCTCATGCCATGGATTCCAGCAGAACAAGGCGTTTGTGCCCGCCACAAACGGGGTGAAGACACTGATAATTGACAGGGCCGCCTACACGTCAGCTGCGGATACCCACAACTACGAGGCGGTTTCATACTTCTCCTCTGATTCGTCGGCTTTCAGGGCGAATTGCATCAAATGCCACGACGACGGCAGGAACAAGATCATGCAGTCCGGCCCGAACGCCTTCTCTTCGCATGATTCGCTCTACGCTTCCCTGCTAGCGCCGCTCCTATCCGACATCGGGGCTTCGGACCCTCCGTCAGCCTCATCCCCGAACTGCCCCGAGGAGGATTCCTGCTTCAACTGCCACGGCCAGAACTCGTCCTATGTCCCGGGCCCGGGCCCGGACTGTTTCGGAGCCGCCGCAGCCATGCCTGCGCGGGCGCTGAACATGAAGGCGCTCTTCATCGACCCGGCCAGGCAGCACAGGCACCCTGTCCTTGTCTACAGGAACAGGCACCGTTCATCGGAAGGAAACACAGCCAACAGCGTTCCCGATGATCTCACGTCAGCGAACCGGCATGTCGAGTGCATGGACTGCCACAACCCCCACCGCGCAAGGCCGGGAGTCCACGCGACCCCCGGCAACGACGCAGGCGCCGTGCTGACGGGCATGTGGGGGGTCGAGCCCTCATACAATCCCGGCAATCCCTCGCCTGCGTCTTTCTCGGTTCTCGGCCAGGCCTTGAAGGAGCACCAGGTGTGCTTCAAGTGCCATTCCTCGTACGTCGACGGCTTCGGCGCACGCGACAAGGCGGCCGAGTTCTCGCCCCAGAACGCTTCTTACCATCCCGTGGTTGCGTCGGGGACTAACGCGTCCATGACCCAGGCCCTGCTGTCCCCATGGACCTCTACGAGCGTCATGACATGCTCGGAATGCCACGGTTCCTCCGACGCTTCCGGAGCCTCGGCTAGAGGCCCCCATGCCTCCGCATACGCGAATATCCTCAAGAAGCCCTACTCATCGAACGTGAACGCGCCGCAGCCCGCGGGCGACATCTGCTTCACCTGCCATAGCCTATACACATACACGCGCCAGGGAATGCAGCCGCCCGGATACCAGGGTTCCTGGTCCAACTTCAGGAAATCATCCGACAACCTGCACATCTCTAAAAGCGACCACAGGGAGGTCGGATGCAGGGCCTGCCATCTGGTGCACGGATCATCCAGGCAAAGGTTAATCGGCATCTACAACTCGTCGACGAATCCCGACGGAAAACTCACCTCATTCACCCAGGCCGCCCCGGGATCATATTCGGAGGGAAACTGCTCGACGAGGTCCGGATGCCACTAGCGCGGACCATTCGCGATGCACTGAACCTCATCCGGCTCTCCTCCGCCCTGCTTGCGATTTCATTCCAGGCGACTTCTTTCGCGGGCGATGCGCCCGCGGACGCAGCTGATCCGGCCGCGGCCGCGAAAGAGGAAAAAGCGGGCGGCGAATCCTACTTCCTGCATGGTTCGCTCAACCTAGGATTCGCGTGGCGCACCGGCCATCACGACCGCGACGCCGACGTGACCGCAGGCCTGAACCTGGATGCGGGCGATCCGTCGGCAGACGTCCTGACAGCGGCGCTTTCCTGCGCGGGGGCCGTGGACCTCGACGGAAAGCGCCGCACGTACGGGCATTTCACTTTCGACTCAGTCCAGGACTCGTATCGAAGCGCGGCGACCGGCATGCTCAACTACGCGTACGCGGACCTGAACAGGCTCCTTTTCCTGAAGCGCATCCGCCTGGGCCGCCAGACCAGCTTCGCAGGCGAGGGCGTGAGGTTCGACGGAGCCTCGATTGAGACGGCGGACCTCTTCGCGGGTCTCGGCATGGATATGGAACTGACCGCCTTCCTCTTCGGCGGCGTGCCGGTTCATTTCCTGGAATCATCGCCCCAAGGGGACGCCTGCCTGGGCGGCGGCTTAGGCTTCAAGCCGTTCAGGACGGCATCGATCGGAATCGACGCGCTCTGGGTCAGGGACAGGTCGGATTCCTGGGGACGCTTCGATCCCGCCAGAAGCACGCTTGCGAACTTCACGGCCTCGTGGACACCCTCCGCGGATTTCTCCGTCCGGGGCTCCTTTTCCATGATAAACATGCCCTGCTCCGACCTGAGGCTAACGCCGGGAGACTTACGCGTTACCATGAGGGGGAACCTTCCTCCGACCGGGCTGTCGTTCTTCGCCGACTGCCAGGTCAGGCTGAAGGATCGCGACGACCCGGCGGCGGAGCTCAACCCCTACGACCCCGTCCTCGGCCCCGGCCTGCGCTACGCGAAGTTCAGGGCCGACCTTTCGCAGCCGCTTTCGGATGGCTTGAGTATCGAGGCGGGCGGG
>DYIT01000031.1:23044-24111 GCA_020723505.1 Candidatus Kuenenia stuttgartensis | reverse complement strand
CTACGACGTTTTCGATGACGCCGAAGGGGGAAGGGACATGGTCTCGCTGTATTCCGGATTCTCGACGCGGGACGTCTTTTTCGACGGCCTTTCGATTTCCTTCAGGGTCGAGACATGGGAGCCTTCCGGGGAAACATCGCGGCAGGGGGCGTGGATGGAAGGGAGGTACAGGTTCGGATCGGCGAGCGAGGAGGGATCCGCGGGCGCGTTCGACCTGAGGATGGGAGGCGGAATCACGCCCTACCTGTATTCGACGGCCTCGGGCACAGTGCGTGAAAGGGTCATCTGCTTCCGCGCCTCGTTCAGGTGGAGGCCGGTGGACTTCCTGTCCTTCGCCCTGGAATTCGATTCGGAAAACGACGAATTCGATACATACTACCGCCTGAAAATGCAGGCGGGAGTCACGTTCTGAAAGGACAAGGATTGAGCGGGAAGAAACGCATGGCTGCGTTTGCGCTGGTCATGGCCGCCGCCGCGGCGGTCGGCTTGCAGTGCGCCCTGGATCGGAAATCCTCGGCCGTGCTCGAGTTCCCTCAGGGTTCAAAGCCTGCAATCGTCCCCACCATAAGGTTCAGCCATGCAAAGCATGCGGCCGCGGAAATCGGCTGCGCCGACTGCCATAGCTCGGGAAAGGAGATATCAATCCCCAGGGAAAGGGGTACGCGCGGCTGCGCCGACTGCCACGAGGACGCCGTGGGGTCCAGGGACAAGCCTTCTGCGGCCTGCATGACTTGCCATGTCTCGAAGGACATGAAAACGAATTGGCCGCAGTCTCAGAGGTTCAAGGGGCTCGTCTTCAGCCATGAGAAGCACGTCGGCGGCAAATGCCTCGACTGCCACAAGGGCCAGGACAAGGCCGAGGGGCCCGCTTCCCGCCCGCCCTGCGACATGGACTCATGCATGGCCTGCCACGTGACCAAGAAACCGCTTTCCTGCAAAGGATGCCACTCAGACCTCGCCACGCTCAAGCCCCTTAGCCATTCCGCAATCAACTGGGCTCCCGCGCACGGCCCCTTCGCGGGGAACGATGGCAAGGCGGGCAGCAGGAACGACTGCACGGCATGCCA
>DYIT01000031.1:7702-23034 GCA_020723505.1 Candidatus Kuenenia stuttgartensis | reverse complement strand
GATTCCTGCAGGAAGTGCCATGCGGAGAAGAAGCCCGCAAGCCACGGAAAGCTCTGGACCGGGGCGCCCCACGGATCCGAAGCGCGCGACGCACCAGGCAGGTGCGAAACATGCCACGGCAGGTCCTTCTGCGACGCGTGCCACGCGCAGAATCCGCCCCGTGATCACGACAACCACTTCAGGCAGGCCGGGCATGGCGTCATGCTGACGTCCGACCGGGACAGGTGCAGGGCATGCCACGCGGTCGATTTCTGCACAAGGTGCCATTCCACGACCTCGCCCAGAAGCCACACGATTGGCTGGAACAACCCGACCAACAGGCACTGCCTCGAATGCCACTGGCCGCCCGGGTCCGGGCCTTCGAGCTGCTCCCTCTGCCATCGCACGCTCCCCGGCCATGCGAACCAGAAACCGCGCACGCCCGCCCATGCGACGCGGAGCACCTCGTGCGGCGTCTGCCACAGCGGAGCCCACATCTCCGGGAGCGATTCGTGCATCGAATGCCATCCGTGAAATCCAGGCGGAAGGCCAGGTGAGCCTGGATTTCATTGTTTTTCTTCATCCCTCAACGAATGTAGGCCAGCGCCAATCGCGGCAACGGAGTGCCGCGGCTACAACAACGGGCGGATTGAGACAGAATGTTACGAAAACGCAAAAACTTCTATGCTTCAATTTGATTTGATTCGCTCGTCCTCGGGGCTTCTTACGAGTGTATCAGTTTCGGTGTCTTCGGTGTCTTCGGTGGTTGAAATTCCCGGGTTACCCTGCTTCGCTATGGCTCTCTGTGATAGGGCTTCGCAGGGTCTTCGACGGTTCACGGTTTCCGGTTCTCAGCGCCAGGATGGCGCCACACGTATCCCCGGCCACCACGATCGACCGCGGCCTGCCCTCATAAGTTCACCCTCTGGCATGCAACGCGGAGGAGGGACCTTACGGTCGCGGCTCTGTTGTGTTCCACTCGTATTACCCGCGGGAATGATGGTCCGCGGGTTTACCCGGCTTCGCATCGGAGCCGGTGCATGGGCGGGAATCATTCATCGTGACCGGCTCGTCAGCCGCGGCTTTGAAATGTACAGCACGGTCTACCGTTTACAGCTGACCGCTTACGTTCTTGCCGAAAGGCCTACTTCTTCCCCTTCTTCTTCTTCTCCTCTTCCTCTTTCGCCTTGCGTTCCGCCTCGTCGATTTGCTTCTTCTTCTCTGCGTTCAGCATCTCGGTCACGGATTTGCCGTCGAATCCCATAATCGTGATTCCGTCGTCGAACATGTCCGCATGCTTGGACTTGTCCTTGGACTCGTCCACGCGCGCGGAGAGGTCCTCCTCCTCGCCTTCCTCGGCTTCGAAGGTGTGCGAAGTCCTCTCGTCGTCGAAGAAATCGCCGAATGCGGATGCGTCCACGGGCGGCACTTCCTCCTTCTCGGCCTTCTTCGGATCCGGAGCCTTCTCCTTCTTGCCTGAAGCGGGTTTCTTGGCCTTGTCTCTGTCCGGAAGCATGGTCGCATCCTCATCGAAAGCAGGGGCCGGAATCCCGGCCTTCGCCGGGGCGGGCCCCATGATGGTGGCGTCTTCGTCCATATCGGCGCCGGTCGCAAGCCTCTCGGGCAAGGCCGTGGGCGACGAGGAGACGTCCACGCCGAAGTCCGTCTTCCCGGAGGCCGGCGGCGCTGCGGGCGCGGCCTGATCCTCCTGAGCGCCTTCTGCCGCCTGGGCCTCCTCGAGCGCCCGCGCGAGCTCCTCCGGCAGTTCAACGAGGACCTCGCCATCGCCAACCACGAACTCCTCCTCGTCGTCGTATTCCATGATGACGAACTCGTCGTCGCCGAGGTCAACCGGCGCAGAGGCGTGGTCGTAGTACCTGTACACGAACGGGTCTGTCCCGGGCTTGCCGATCTCGAGGAGGTTCCCGTCGCCGAGCATGAAAGTCCCCGCTATCTTGCGGCCGTTCACCTTCACCTCCGCGTCGGGCGACGGCTTGATGAAGCACTTCGCGGCCTTGCCCCTGCCCTTCACGAAGAACTTGGCCGCGCGTTCAACTTCCTCTGTACCGATGGCCTTGCGCTTGCCGCACCCGAACGAGTTGTCCACGAAGAAGAATGGCGGTTTGCCGGCGGGCGACTGGTCCTCGAGCACGAGGTTCTGCGAAGCGAACCGCGGCATGCGGAGCAGCAGCACTATGCAGACGATTCCGACAAGCACGATTGCGGCGGCTGCGATGATCAGCGGATGCGTGTACCACGGAGGCTTGCCGGGCGTCACTTCCACCTTCACGGGGAACTCGCGCCTGACCTCGACCCCTCCAAGCTTGCCGGTCACAATCAGCGTTCCGCCGTCCACCGTCGACTTCTCCTTTACGGAGTACCCCCCGGAAGGAAGCAGGACCATGCCGAATTCCCGCGACGGGAGCGACCCGTCGAGCTCCATTCCGGCGGTCTCCTTGCCTGCGACGGAGAAGCGGGAAGTCCATGCGGACAGGAGGTCCGGCGCCTTCCACGCCAGAGAGAACGACCCTTTCTCGTCCTCCTTGAGGTCCGCCTTGAGGATTGCCTTCACCCCTTCGCCTTCGGTTTCCGAGCCGAGATCAGCAGACGACGTGATCCCGTCGACCTCCTTGAGCGATCCGCCTTCCATGACGAAGAGCCTCACGTTCCGCTCCCGCACGGATATGACGCCCGCCGGGCCCGGCGTGAGCGAGATGCCGTCCGGCAGCTTCCGGGGCTCGATCTGCCAGGTCCCCTTCCTCGTGAAATTGACGTCGCCCGTCATAGTCCCGTCCGCGGCGACGTACAGCGTGGTCGTCAGTCTCCCGTCGGCCCCGGCGAGCGCGAATTCGACCGGAATCGGCGCTGCGGGCATGCGTCCGGCCCTGAGCCTTCCAGTCGCCTTTACACGCTCTCCGATGAAGGAGTCCGACTTGTCGAACTCGATTTCCACCACCGGAATCCCTCTCTCGACGAGCAGCGGGATTTCGACCGGCCTGGTGGCCGCCTTCCACGCGTCCTGGGTCCTGAACGCCTTGAGCACGACCTCGAGCGAATACTTCCCCTCGAGCGTCCCGTCGCCAAGCTGCATCGCGAAGGACCTGACCCCCTCCTCGAGGTTCTCGAACCCAATCCTGGTCTCCTCGACGGCGGGCTTCCCGTCCTTCTTGAGGTTCAGGAACAGCATGCTCTCGCGAAGGACCTCGGGATCGGTCACCACGGACGCGCCCGGGCCGAACGTCATGCGGAAGGTCAGCTTCAGCGAGTCGCCGGAGAAGAACTTCCCCGCCCCGGTCTCGGTCTCAACCACCAGTCCGTATCCCGACTTCCTGTAGAGCAGCGCAATCCCGCGAGCATCGCCGGTCCCGTTGTTCCTGACCACGAGCGCGTACGCGCCCGGCGCGGGATACGGGATCCTGACGCAGGGGAAAAAGCCGCTCATGCCGGTGAGCACGGCCCCGGGCGCGCCCCCGCCCGACGGTTCCGTCACTTCCAGGGTCACGCCCTGCCTGTCGAAGGCCGAGGCGATAAGCAGCGACTCCGCTCCCTGGTTCACGAGCAGTGCGCGCCGCACCTCCTCCCCCGGCTTGAGCACGAGCGTCTCCATGTCCTCGTGCCTCTCGGGCTCGTTCTCGGGATCGAGCAGCGCCGCGAGGGCAAGCGACGATTTCAGGAATCCGTCCGGTCCGAAATCGAGCGATCCGCTGAAGCCCAGGGCGAGCCATTCCGCCGAAACCGCCTGCCCCTGCCTGAATGCGGCCGGAGCCAGGATGAACGATTTCGATCCCCGAAGCACCTCGGTCACGCCCGAGGCGAAGGTCTCAGCCGCAATCCTGTTCACGGATTCGCGGTTCAGGTCCCCGTACTTCTCCCTGGCGGAAACCGCGTACTGCTCGAAAACGGCCGACTCCAGCATGCCGTCAGCCCCGGGCGCCATCTCTACGACCTGGAAATCCCCGTCGGAAACCAGGAGAACCACGAGCCTCCCGCCGCGCTTCTCCTCGTCCCTCGCCCTGAGCAGGTCGAGTATCCCGCCCTGCATGGAGAACGGGGCGTTGAAATCAGAGGCCGTGAAGTCGAACGAGAGCCTGGCAGCCAGCTCCTTCTCCATGTCGGCGAAAAACTTCGCGTCGTCGGCCGGGTCGGAAGGCAGGGGTTTCAGGGCGAATACGGCCGCCTTCTCCGGCGTGGTCTCCATCCTGCCGCCGAATGCGACGACACCGACGCGGCCTATGCCGTTCCTGTGGATTGACGTAATCGTCGCGGCGAAACTCCTCGCGCGTGACGCCTCGCCCGCCTTTCCCATGCTCCTCGCGCCGTCCACCACGAACAGCAGGTCCGCCTGCCCGGCCAAGGCCGCGGCAGGCGCCGCCGCGAGCGCCGCGGCAACCAGCAGAACCGAAAATCGTCCTGTCATCGCTACTCTCCGACCGTCACGGACACAGGCAGCGTCCGTGAGCATTCCTTGCCCTTGCTCTTCATCTTCAGGGTTATGCCGCCCGTGTACGTGCCCTGCCCGAGGTCCGTACAGAAGAAAGCCCTGTACCTAATCCTGTACGTCTTGCCCGGATCAAGGATTCTGCCGTCCCAGCCCTCGCCGGGAACCAGCCTGATGTCGAATTTCCTGGAAACCACGCCCGCCTTCGGGTCCTCGGGCCTCAGGTCGGACGTCTCGATTTCGAGCTCCGCCGCGAAGGGGGTCTTGAGCTTCACGGTTATTTCCGCCGCCACGCTCCCGTCGGGACCGGGCGTGCCGGTTATGGAATCGGAGGAGAATTCCACGTCCGGCTCGGGTAGGGATATCGGCGCGGAAAGCGGGATTTCCCGGCGCAGCGGCGACTGGCCCTTGCCTTCGAGGACCAGTACGCCCTCGTACATGCCCTCGGGCGTCGCCGGCGTGGTCGGGACGCTCAGGATGAGCTTGAGCCTCAATGGTTCGGGCGGCTTCGGCTTCTCCTCCTTGGGAGGGGCCTTTGCCGGATCGGGTTTCCCGTCGGCTCCCTTGGCGCCCGCTTCCTTCCCGGCGCCCGATCCCGCGCCGGGTTCAGCGGCTGATCCGGCCGGGGCCGCGGGCTCCGGCTTGCCCTCGCTTCCTTTCGCCCCTTCGTCCTTGCCGCCGGTTCCGGCCGGAGACGACGACCCGGATTCCGCGGGCGCAGGGGAGGCCGACGCTGATCCCGCCTCCTTTGCCGCCCCCGGGTCCGAATCAGGAGCCGGATCAGCGGGCTTCTTGTCGCCCGTCTCGTCGCGATCCTTCTCCTCGGCCGCCACGAACTCGAATGATCCGTCCCCGTTGCGCCTTATGCCGCATCCGGCCTGCTCCGCAGCCGCGGAAAGGACCACGCGCAGGTCCACGGCCTTGAAATCCAGGGCGACCGGAATAGCCAGCCCGGCGCTCCTGTCGTCCGCCTTCACCACCACCGCGGCCTTGCCCGACACGACCGCCGCGAACTTGCCAATCGTGAACCCATCGCCCTGGACGTCCACGAGGACCGGCTCCTCGCCGGGAGCGGCGCCCGCGTCGCCTTGAATTTCCGGGAGCGAGGCGTTCGCAAGGCCCTGCTTCAGAAGGATCCTCGACGCCTCGATTTCCTCCAGAGGCCTGTCCGGCGCGAAATCCTCCATTTTGATCACCGGAGGAGAATAGATTCTGTACAGGCGGTCCGACAGGGCTTCGACCGAGCAACCGGTAGCCTGGCAGCAGGACCGCAGGAATTCGGCCGCCGTCGTCTTCCCTTCCTCGAAAGCGGCCTTGAAGCCCGCATATTCGCCCGCCTGGATGCCGAGCTTCTTCCCGGAGATCAGCGTCCCGTCCGCAGACCTTCCGAACATCACAGAGATTCCGCCGGCGGCCGCGATTTGCCCCGCAGCGTCCTCGAGCGTCGCCGATTCCTGCCCTGGCGGCGCCCCGCCCGGCGCGGCGCCGGGCTGCCTGCCGCCGGAGTCCCCGTCCTTTGGACCGGTTTTCGAGCCTGAATCCGCGGGTTTGCCCTCGCCCCCGCCCTCCGGGGCTCCGCTTTCCGCGGATTTCTCCGCGAGGCAGATGACCTGTATCGTCTCCTCGCCGCATTTCAGGAACGCGTCCATGGCCGAGAAGTTCTGGACCGGCGGGAGGATCTCGATTTCCACGGTCTTTGAGATTTGGTAGCCCGGAGGCACGTGATCGAAATCGATTCTGTCCGGCCCCTTGAAGGAATACATGTCGAACATGACCGGCGCAACGACCCTTGCGGACCTGCCCCCGCCTTGCGCGTCGAATCCCAGGTTAATCGCGATTTTCCTTTTGCCAGTCTCGATTATTTTCGCGGCGTTGAGGCGGATGACGGCCGTCTGCGCGGACCCGGCCTGCAGGACGATTTCCGCGGGCTCCACGGCGAACAGGTCGGATTTGCCGTCTGCTTTCACCTTGACCCCGCCTGCGACCTCGGTTTCCAGCTTGAGGGAAATCTCGAACGGCCCCTTGTCCTCCCATATCTTCCCGAAATCCACCTGCGGCGGGGTGATTTTGAGCAGTGGCGGAGGTCCGGGCGTTATCTTCACCGTGGCGAGCTTCTGAATCTCCCATGCGCCGCCGGACGAATCGACGAGCCCGAAAGACGCCTTCACCTCGAACATCTCCGGCTTGCCCTTCTGCGGCAGCGCAAGCGCGGCTGATCCCCGGAAGGTCACGGTCTTCCCCTTGCCATCGAGCGCGGGGCATGCGATTTCCGCGGCCGGCGTCCCGGCCCCGGCCGGGAAGAACGCCGCCCTGGACGATCCGGTGCTCCTGACCGCGGCGGCCATCTCGTCCGTCTCGCAGACGACGTCGAGGGCGATTTCGACCGGGTTGCCCTCTACCGCCTCGGCCGGCGGGGACCCCTTGGCGAAGGATACCTTGAACGGGAAGGTGGCGAGTTTCCATACCTCCGGCCCCTGCTGGTGCTGGCAGGAATACGCGCCTTCCTTGGGCTTCGACAGGCTGATTACCTCGTAGCGGCTGATTTTGCCCTCCTGGGGCTGCGTCTCGGGGTAGCGGTAGGCCTTTTCGGCGGCGAGGTCTACTTCCTTGCCGTCCCTGAGCACGCTCCTGAATGAGTCGGCCGGCTTCTTCTTTATCATGAGGTAGAGGAGCCGCTTGAGCAGCGGCTGCACCACGAGGTCGCCCTTGCCCTTGTAGGTCATGAAATCCTTGATGTGGGAGAAAATCTGGATGAATGCGCCCGGGAGGTCCCTGGGCTCCTCGATCTTGAAGTACGCCCCCTGCGTCTTGGCCGCCAAGTCCTGCAGCATCTTGATGCTCTCGGCGGACGATATCTGGGACCCGAACGCAATCGTGAAAATCTTCCAGCCCTTGGCCGCGAACTCGTCCATGAGGACGGGGATGCCGTCCTTGGTGTCGAGCACGGTGTGGCTCCCGTCGGTGAGGAAGACGACCGAGACCTTCTCCTTCGGCAGGTTCAGCGGGTCGAGGAACGCCTTTGCGAGGCCCAGGCCCATGGTGAAATCCGTGGCCATGCCGGTCATCTCGATGGAATCGAGCTTGTCGCTGAATTCCGCCCTGGTCTTCCTGTCGCCCAGGGACCTCGTCGGCATAAGGGGTTCGGCGGCGTCCGCGAACGTGGCCACCCCGACGTTGTCCTCGTCGTCGAGCATGGAGACGGCGATTTGCGCGCCGGCGATGTTGAAGTTGCCCGGATCGGTGGTCCTCATGCTCAGGGACCTGTCTATGACGAGGATGACCGTCTGGCCCTTCTGGTTCACGTTCTTCAAATAGCCGTCCGGCGGGGTCCATTGGACTTCCGGCCCGCCGCCGCAGCCCGCGGCGCAGGCCGCCAGGAGAGCGGCGGTGAAAACGAGAATCGGTCTCATGATGAATCCTTTTTCAATCCGCCGGCTGCGGCTCATGTCCAGCGGTTCCGGGCGGCACGGCCCATCGCGACCGGAACCTCCGTGTCAAGGCGCGGGAGCGCCTTATTCGAAAGTGAACATCTTCTCCTTGGGGACCCTGCACTTCTCGAGCGCCTCCGCGAACTCCTTCATTCCCGACGGCCTGTCCTTCCTGTCGAACGAGAGGGACCTGCCCATCAGGTCGTTCAATGCCTTGATGTCGATTTTGCGGGAGGGATGCGTCACGGAAATCAGCTGAATCCTCGGGTTGCGCTTGCTGTCTATTATGCCTTCGATGTCGTCGGTGTCCGAGAACAGGAGCTTGCCCGTCAGCGTCTCGACCATCACGACTGCCAGCGAGTACACGTCCGCCTGCGGCCCGACGTCTCCCGTCTTGTCGTTGGCCATCACGTCGGGTACGAAGGCCTTTATCTTCTCCGGCGACATGTAGGGCAGGCAGGCGGAGACGTTGTCGCCCTGGAAGAAGTCCTTGTCCCACACGTACTCCAGCCCGAAATCGTTGATGAACGGCATCAGGTTCTTCCCCGATCTCCTTATCAGGACGTTCGAGGACTTGATGTTGCCGTGCACCGCCCCGCCCTTGTGCGCCTTCTCGAGGGCCTTGGCCATGGCGATGAAGATTTCGAGGATCTTCGTGTGGCCGTAGGGCCCCGCAACCTTGCGGCTGACCGGCCTCACTTCCAGGAAGTCCATGACGAAGTAATCCTGGAGCTTGGGGTCGGTCCGGATGGAAATCTGCATTATCGCGTCATCCTTGATTTCCTTCTCGAACTTCACCGCCGTGGTCAACTTCTTGACCAACTTGTAGTTGATGACCTTGATTGCGTTGTGTACGTTGTCCCCGGTCATGCCCAGGAACACCTCGCCCATGAGGCCTTTGCCCAGGGACCTGACCACCTTGAACGCCCCGATTTTGTCCTTCACGAGGTCTGAAATCGCTTCTTGAGGCATTGTCCCCCCATCAAAACGTCCGCCGCCTGCCCGCATGCGCGGACAGGGTTGCGGGTACGATATATAAGGCGCGACGGCATGTCAATCTTTTTCCCTGCCTTAGGGTCTTTAGTCACTTACTAAATAAATGCGAAAAAGTTTCTACCAGACCATGGCTTTCGACAATGACAACACTGAAAAAGAGCTGACAACGCTGAAGGAGCCCAACCCGGACAAGCCGGAACCTAGAAGGCCTTTTAGTTCCGGCTCAGCCGGGTTGAGAGCAGTTGAGCAGCTGAACAGGCGAGCAGGGGAGTAACCTCCTGCTCAACTGCGGTCCCCTGTTCACCTGCTCCATTGTTCACTGCATGTGAAACCGTTTCAATTTCTATAATTAAAAGATCACCAGATGACTGATGGTTCAGTACTCGCTCTCTCAGCGTTTTCAGAAATCATTCAGCGTTCTCAGCGTCGAATTCGCGTCAATATTATTCTGCACACCTTAGTAATTACAGTCTTCTCGTAGAAATTGACAAGATTTGCGGCAAGGCAAGCGCGAAGCGCGTGATATAACCCGGACGAGCCTGCCTTTTACATCCTTGTTTGGTTCCGGCTCGTCCGGGTTATGCGCCGTTCAACGCCCCGGTCCTTCGTATGTGTCCGGGAATCCGGAATCTGCGGCATGGAAAAAGGCGCGAAAATCGTTGACATGCCATCCCGGCCCGGAGATAATCCCGTATTCCCGCCTAATCGGGCGGGGTGCGAGTTGCGGACCACGGGAGGTTGGGGAGGACATTCAAACCGGCCCGGTGCGCGGGCGAAGCGCCCGCGTCGGCCGATTTCCCGAGTGAAAACAATGTTTTGCGGTTGTCCGGCGGCGGGCTCCGCGACGTGATGGAGGAGATTCAGCATGGCTCATAAGAAGGAAGAATTCGACATCTTGAAGGTTAAGTCGGACCTGGTCCAGCTAGCGACGATTCTGTCGGACCTGCACAAGAAGGTGACCGAGGACCACAAGGGCAGAATCATCTGCTCGGGGTATACCGAATACCAGCAGGCGCCCCTGCAGGCGTTCATGGACCGCGCCAACGGCAAGCTCGGCAAGAAGAGCTATAAAATCGGCTTCGCGGGCGGCTTCTCCGGCGGCAAGTCGACGCTCATCAACTCCATACTCGGCGAGCCCGGTCTGCTGGCCGTGATGGCCGGCGAGTGCACGATGTCGATTACCACCGTCACGTCCCCGCTCGAAGGCGGCAACGACCACGTCGAGGTCGTCTACTACACCAAGGAGAACGCCTGCAAGAACATCATGAGCAACAACCGCTTCGTGGCGTTCTTCCAGCCCTACGCCGCGTCCATCGTCGGGCAGTTCGACGAGGCGAAGTTCCACAGCATCGTCAGGGAAATCTGCTCGAAACTCGAAAAGGAGCCGGACCCGAACGTCAGGAAGAAGAAGACCGAGCTCGAGGAGTTCCTGTATTTCTTGAAGCACATAGAGGACAAGCTCGGGACAGTGCATATCGATTCCCTTCAGAACGTCGACGCGTACCTCACCACCGACAAAGAGAACAAGGGCCTCGGCCACCTGCTCCTCATCGAGCAGGTCCACATCTTCAGGAAGAACCCCCTGTTCGTTGAGAAGGGCATCGAAATCGTCGACCTCCCGGGCACGGACTCGACCAACGCAAGGCAGAAGGAGATGACCCACACCTATCTACAGCAGGCGGACGTGGTCATGCTCATCATAGAGCCCAAGGGATTCAAGATGGCGGACGTGGACATCAGCTCGGAGCTCGGCAAGCACAACAACGAAATCCGCAACAAGATGTTCGTGGTCATGAACAAGTTCGACACGCTCGACTCTGCCGACATCGCCAGGGACTCCATAAAGAGGCTATGGGGGCAGGTGAACGAGACGTTCCGGAACCTCGGCCTCGACGAGAGCAGGGTATTCCTCACTTCAGCGAAGAGGGTGGACCTCACGGCCAGGAAGGACCTCGGGATCATCACGGAGAACGAGAAGAAGGACCTCGAATCCCTGATTCAGGACTCGAGGAACAAGCTGCAGTCGCTGGACAAGGGCATCGAGGACGACAACCCGAGGCTCTACAACCTCATGGAAAAGGTATTCACCGACGGAGGCATCGAGAATCTCCGCAACCAGCTCGTGAGCTACCTCGAGGGCGAAATCCAGACGGACAGGATGAGGGAAATCTTCACGGATCTCGACAAGGTGTTCAAGGCCGCGAAGCGCCTTCTGGAATCCGAGAGGCCCACGGTGGAGAGGCTCAAGACCAACCAGCGCGGGTATCACAGGCAGCTCGTCGATTTCGTGGAGAAGACCCACGAGCACTTCATGGAACAGGTCAGGATGATCGAGCAGGGGCTCAACAAGGCGGCCGTGAACTTCATCGGCGCAGCCAAGAAGAAGATTAAGGAAGAGATTGAAAACTTCAGGAAATTCCCGTTCGAGAAGATCAAGAGCCGCCTGCCCGTTGCCACGCCGCTCAACATCAAGATGGAGGCCATAAACCAGTGCAAGGTGCACTTCTCGAAGATGTTCGCGGAGAAAGTGCAGGAGGCCATGGTGAGCCCGGTCGTGGACAGGCTGATGAGCCAGATCAACGACTCGAAAATCACGCCGATTCTCAAGCACTTCTCGGACCAGCTCGGCAAGAACTTCTCCGAGGAGCTCGAGAAGGTGCTCAACGACTTCAACCAGAACATCCACGAGGTCACCCTGCTGCGCGCCCAGGAGGAGACATGGAAGCTCCAGGAGACCGACATGAGGCCGGCCGGGTTCGAGACGGCCTGGACGCCGCAGATTGAGAAGACGTTCAAGGAGGACGTGGTGAAGTCCTTCTCCGACACGCTCCTGGCCCGTGCGGACGTGCTCGGCCACGTCATCCCCCGCTACTACAAGACGCTCATGGAGGAGCTCATCGCGAGGTTCGAGAAGCTCCTCGACGAGCTGACCGAGAGCGTGAAGAGCGTCGAGAAGGTGACAATCCCGGTCGGGCTGCTCACCGGAGAGCAGGAATCGGACGAGAAGCAGAAGGAGATGAAGCTCCTCGAGTACTTCCACCTCATCGAGAGCGCCGAAGACCTGGACGAGCGGCTGATTGAGGTGCTGTCGGAAAAGAAGAAGTAGCATCAGCCCCGGCCTTCCGCCAGGGCGGGCCGGTTTCACGCGGGGGGGCTTCCGGGCTCCCCCGCCGGACAATCATGCTGGAGAACGACCATGCCGATTAATCCTGAACCCGTTTTCTTCCGTACGCTCAAGAAGAACGCCGGCGCCAAGCGGAAGCTGATTACGGTCACGAACACCGAAGACGCCGACTTCGAGCAGACCATCGCGGACGTCGAGAAGCCCGAGTGGGTCGAGCTCGAGGCCGTGCAGAAGGGCGTGAAGCTCGCGTTCAAGAAGGGCAGGAAGACGCCGGTCATCGTCAACATCAACACGAACCACAAGTTCTTCCGCAAGGGGGAGTCCGAGAGCGCGGAGATAAAAATCAAGTTCGACGACGAGCGCGAGCTCAGGATTGCCGTCACAATCCAGGAAATAATCGACCAGGTCGAGTATTTCCGCGGCGTCTTCGCCATGGACTTCGGCACGTCCAACACCTGCTACGCGTGGAAGAGCAAGGGCGACGCCATGGACGCCGACGCGGCCTTCAAGCCCGCCCAGTCGAGCGAGCAGATTCCGACTCTAATCTTCTTCAAGGACGTGAGCTCGTCCGACAGGCCCAAGGCGGTAATCGGGAACGAGGCAAGGCACGACATCAAGGAGTTCGGGTCGCAGACCTACTCCTACTTCATGAGCATCAAGCGCCTGCTCGGAGAGGACAAGAAGTTCATCGTGCTCGACCAGCACTCGGGCGCCGACCCGACCCACCGCCAGGAATGGAACGAGGAGCAGATTTCGTCGTTCATAGTGAGGGAGATTATACGCAGGGCCGAGCAGAAGATCGGCGGCAAGGTGACCCAGGTGGTCGCGACCTTCCCGATTCTGTACTCCCAGGACCGCAAGAACGCGCTGCGCAGGATGATGGAAAACGCGCTCAAGAGCATGGACGTGGAGGTCAAGGACGACTCGGTCGTAATCGACCTCGACGAGACAAACGCTGCCGCCTTCAACTACATCTACGGCCCCATGCTCGACGAGTTCAGGCGGTTCCAGTCGACGGACAAGAAGTGCACGCTCCTCTCCTTCGATTTCGGCGGCGGCACCATCGACGTCTCCCTCATCGACGTGAGCATACACGTCGAGGACAACGTGAAAATCGTCATCGAAACCAAGGTGAAGGGGCTGACGGGCGACCTGTACTACGGCGGCGACAACGTCACCCTCGAGGCCCTCAAGATTCTCAAGCGCAGGCTGGCGCTCAAAATCGCTTCGGTGCGCTCGGAGAAGACCGAGGCCGAGACCGCGGCGACGGCCGCGAAATCCGACGACCCGTGGGGAGCTTCGGGCGAGGAGGCCGAGGAGGACGTCTGGGGGGCCGCATCCGCCGAGGAGGAGAAGCCCGATGAGGATAAGGCCGCCGTCAAGGCCGAGGACGAGGACCCGGAAACAATGGACATCATCAACATCGAGGACCAGGAGAAAATCCAGAACGCCATCGACATCCTCGTCCGGGAGAAGGAAATCGTGCAGGGCTCAATCGAGAGGGGGCAGACCATATTCGACACGGTCGAGGCCAAGGAGCGGGACGACGGCCAGTACCTCGGCGCCGATCAGACGAGGCGCAGAGCCAACGAAATCGAGGAGGCCATCGAAACCCTCATCCCCACCAGATACGCGGTCTACGAGGACGAGGACCCGATGAAGTCCGACCTCGCCCGCAAGCTGTTCATGGAGCTCTGGCACGAGGCGGAAACCATGAAAATCCGCGTGTCGAACTCCAAGTCCGGCGAGGAAAAGGTCGCCTCCATTCTCAAGAAAATCGCCAAGTACGCCTCAATCGACCCCATAAGGCTGAACGAGGTTTCCATGAAACAGGCCGAGGTCGACGCCTTCATCGGCCCGAAAATCGAGCAGAACGTCAACAGGGCGTACAACCTCTTCCTCTCCACGCAGGCCGCGAGGACCGGCGGGATCGTCTTCGCCGACTCCGTCTCCGAAGAGGAAAAGGAGCTCAAGGTCCTCATGGCCGGCAACGCCTCCAACCTCGCCATCGTCAGGGACAAAATAAAGAGCACGTTCAACCTCGACGACAACAACCTCTTGTTCAACCGCGGCACCCTCAAGACTTCGGTCGCCCAGGGCGCCTGCGAGGAGTACTCCCTCAAGAAGGATTTCGGCGAATCCGGCCTCATCTCCTACAGGACGACCGGATTCCTCGACAAAGTCCCGTACTCCGTGGGGTTCTTCCACCCCGAATTCCAGCGCCTGGGTTTCGCGAGCGGCTTCTGCCCGGTGTTCCCCAGGGGGACCGACGTGGGGGCCTCGGTGGTCATAGGATCGGACGAGAACTTCCTCATCCACAAGAAGCTGCGCGAGCTCCAGATCTACGCCGACTACATGGACGGCGCGTCACCGATGTCGCTGGGCTACTTCGACTTCACCAAGGACGGAGAGGCCTGCGAGCCCTCGGCCGAGGATGCGCAAGCTCCCCAGGACAATATCCACAGGCTGCGCTTCCACCTGCTGCCCGACCGCAGCCTCAAGGTGGAAGTGCCCTCGAAGAAGATGACCTACAAGCTGGTCCCGACCGTC
The DNA here is from genome assembly GCA_020723505.1 of Candidatus Kuenenia stuttgartensis. Taxonomy (GTDB): domain Bacteria; phylum Planctomycetota; class JAKEIC01; order JAKEIC01; family DYIT01; genus DYIT01. The sequence goes on along the minus strand of DYIT01000031.1, from coordinate 8,519 downwards.
GTCAAGGTCAAGGCCGAGGAGAACCCGTTCTCGGGCGTGCATTAATTTTTCACGCGAGACGCGTGAAAAATACGTGAAAAAAAACAGGGGCGAGCGGCAAATCCTGCAATCGCCCCTGTTTTTTTAGGAGAAGGCCATGGACGATGCCAGGAAGCTCATCGACGAAATCGCGCGGGGGCTCGACGACCTCGCGAAGAAGGTCAGGATGCTCGGGAACCTGCTGGGCGCAAGCCAGGCGCGGAGTCCCGCCCCGGAGACGGGCGGCGGGGTCTTCGACGCGGCCCAGGCCGAAATCGAGGCCGAAAACGCTGCTGAAGAACCTGTTCCCGCTCCCGCGGTCGAAACCCCGCATGCAGCCGCGGAGTCCCGGCCGAAGAAAGCCTCCCTGCCGGCGGGTCCGGTGGCGGACTTCGTAGCCGAGATGCTCGACCTCGAAGGGGAATTCGAGAAGGCCGGCCTGCCGGTCGATCCCCAGGACGTGGCGTTCGCCAAAAAAGCCGAAGCTTCGCTGGCCGGGCTCACCGACGAGGACAGGGACGGGGAAAAGGGCGCGAAGGTGCTCTTCGAATGCCTCAAATCCCTCGACAGAATCCGCGTGAACTACGACCTGCCTGCATACGCGGAAACGGTCAGGAAGGTCTTCGACGTCTCTTGCAGGCTGCTCTCGCACCTGGAGGCTGAAAAGGGATTCGAGATTTTCCCGAGGCCGCTGGAGGAGACCACCCAGGCCGTCAAGGGCAGAATCAGCTCCTACGACAAGGCGGTCAAGGAGCACAGGACGTTCGACGAGCGGCCCGCCGGATCAATCACCGGCGTG
>DYIT01000031.1:0-7692 GCA_020723505.1 Candidatus Kuenenia stuttgartensis | reverse complement strand
CTGCGCAGATAATCGTAAGCAGGGGGGAGGACAACGAGGTGTCGAAGCTCGGCAAGAGGGCGCTCCAGGCCGTGCTCAAGGAAGCCCAAGGCGGCGGCGAGCAGATGTTCAGGGCCGCGGCCGAGCTGAGGAAGTTCATGTCAAGGTTCGGCGAAGGCCAGGACGAGGAGCCGGTCACGGCGCGGTACATCCTGAACGTGCTGCACGAGAACAATTCGTCCGGAGCGTTCAAGAAGATCATATCCGCGTTCCTGGACCACCTGAGGAAGCTTGGATACGCGGAGATCATCGCCACGACGGGCAAGATGTTCGACGAGAGCTACAGTCCGAACAAGTACGAGAGGAGGAAGGTGGCCTCGAGCGAGCCCGAGGGCATGATTGTCGCAGTGCTCCAGCGCGGTTTCCTCGACCGCAACGGCGTGGCGGTGCAGAAAGCAGTGGTGGCTGTTTCGTCGGGATAGCTCATGCGCTCGCCGCAGCGGATGGATAATGGTCGATTCAAGGAACGGAGCCCTCACTGAGGCACCGAGACACGGAGATGAACGAGATTGAAATAGGCGACATCGCAAAAGCCACGGCACTCAGCTGTGGCCACGGCACTCTGCTGCCGTGGTCAATCGCCCCAACGGAGTGGGGCGGCTACAGCAAAAGCCTCCGACCCTTCGACTCGCCCCGGCTTTCTCTATGGGCTCGCTCAGGGCTTCGCTTTCGACTTGAAACCTGAAACCCGCAACTTGTGACTTGTAACCTGAAACTTGCAACCTGTAACTTGGGATATGCAAGTCCAGGCCCTATATTTTCGAGGCAGTTCGCAGGCGGTCCGCAGCTCACGCCCACTGCCGGCATCGACTCAATCACTCAACCACTCGCCTACCCAACTACTCCCTCATCAACAATGCATTGCAGTTGGCCTCTACGGTCTCCGGCCCACGGAGCAATCTTTATTGATTATTGGAAATTGATTATTGAATATTTCGCACGCCCCTACGCCCCACGGCCCCCGGCCGTCTTCACGACTTAATCGCGGCCTTTCCGCGGTTCCTGTGGCGCATCCATATCAGCGCCCCGGATGCAATCCCTACGAAGACGGCGACCGGCCCCGAGGCGAGGACTGCGCCGGCCACGATGATGACGACCGGCCACATCCAGCCGCGCCTGTGGACCTCGCCGTCCTCCATGCGCAGGAGGCCGAGAACCCACACGATCCAGATGAGGAGTCCGAATCCGGCGAGCCTGACGACCACGCCCAGGTGCTTCCACATTGTCCTGCGCACGGCCGAGAAGCTCAACTCCGCGGATTCGCCCTCCTTGTAGAAGCAGAACGTCTCGAATACGCCGCCCGCAGGCAGGTCTATGCCCCCCGGCTGCTCCTCTTCGAGCAGATCCTGAGGCACGAGGCGCTCCGGTCTGCCGGCTTCGTTCACCTTGGCGCCGGCGGAAGGCCTGGAGAGGTTCAACGCCGGGCCGAAGTCCTGTTCCCTGGCCCCTGCGAACGCGGGCACGGCGTCGCCCCTGCGATCAGATTCGCCCCGCTGGAAGTCCCAGATGTTGCTCTTGAACCTCGCAATCCTGTCCTGCTGGACCGCCTGCTTCCTCTGCTCCTCGGACAGGAGCCCCTGGCCGACCTTCTCGAGTTTCTTCCTGAGGTCCGCTATCTGCTCCTGCTGTTTGCGGATTTCCGCCTTGTTGACCGCCAGCTCCTCCCTGTCCATCTGGCTTTCCGCCTGCCGCTGAAAGCCTTCGGCATCCTCGTTGGAGTCCATGGCCCGCGACTGCTGCACCTCCAGGTTGGACAGCGCCCGCTGCCGCTCCTGGCCCGTGGCTTTCTCGGATTCGATTATCTTCCAGAGGTCCTTTGTTTCGCTGATTTCGGCCTCTGCCTTGATGCGCTGGAGGATGGCCCTGTCCACGATTTCGTCCATGTCGTCCGAGAAGTTGTAGTATCCGAATTCGGTTGGCGCATGCACGGTCCAGTAGATCTTCCTGATTTTCGCCGAGAAATCGGGGCCCGTCTTCGGATGCTCGAGCGAAACCGAATGCAGGTTCGAAAGGGCGTGGTATTTCTTCAGGAAATAGACGTCAATGAAGAAGGAGATATCCCCCATCGCCCCTTTCGGGAGTGGCACAAGCACTGCCGATTCGTCGCCCGGCTTCGCCGCCGGCCTCTTGATGCGGCCGTCGACCACCAGCCTGACGAGAGTCGCCCTTGCCGGCAGCACGAGCGGCAGGAACTGCTGCTTGTGGTTCTTCACGCGGTAGCGTGCGCGGTTCCAGGACGTCCCGTCCGCGTTCAGGACGGTTTCCATCTCCAGCGATTCGAGGATGATGTCAATCACCTCGCCCGCCTCGTGCGGCACGAGCCTGAAGGACGCCGACCAGTCCTTCTTCTCCTTCTGGTACACGAAATCCAGCTCCCCCGGAGATACGTTCGGAGGCGTGAAGAAGTCGTCCCCCTTCATGTCCTTTGCGAGCCCGGAAGTCCCGGCCTCGACGAGCATGGCCGTGGCCTCGCCGCGCTGCACGATGAGATAGCCCGAATCCCGCTCCGCGCAGTCGATGTCCACGGCGGGAATCGCGGTCTCCTCGCCCTTCTTGGCGTATCCCTTCTGGTAATAGGCTCCGAGCCTCAGCGTGCCCAGGAATCCCTTCTGCAGCTTCACCTCGAAGCGTCTGGATTTCCCGGCCGGCCCCGCCGTTTCCCCCTTCAGCACCTCGCGCATGTTGGGGCACACGATTTCCAGGCGTTCGGGGTCAATCCACGAAGGCAGGGTGAAGCTCACGGACTTCGCAGGCGCCGCCTCGGTCCTGTAGTTGATGAAAAAGCCGTACTCCACGGCGTCCGGGCCGAACAGCGCATGCACGACCCATGTGGCGGTGAGGGAGGGTTTGCGCTCCTTCACCTCGATTCGCCCCTCGTACCCGGGCTCCACGTACTCGAACGCGAGGCCCCTGAGCTCGCCCGGGGCGTAAGGCCGGAGGTTCTGCTCCTGCTGCCGCTGCGGCGGGCCGGAGGGCGTCTCGGACTCCACGAAGGCCCTGAACATGTCCGTGAGGGCCGTCGTCTTGATCCCCTTGAGGTCCGCGGAGGCGATTTCGAGCCCTGAGGTCGACTGAGCGAATATTCCGCCCTTCTGGTCCTTGAACCCGGCGAATGCGAGGCGCGGCAGCTCAATCCCCGCTCCGGGCGCCGGGCCGTCCATGAGCACGACGAGCATTCCCCCCCCCGCAAGCCCCTTCTCGAGGTTGACGTGGAGTTTCTGCCCCTTTTCGCCCGCCTCGATCCACCAGTCCTTGAGCCCGGGCATGGTCACCTGCCGCACCGTCAGGTTTCGCGGCAGGTCCGCCGTCAGGTCGAAGGCCTTGGATTCCCTTGATTCGATTCCCGCGACGGCCTTCACCTTGACGTCATTCTCGGTTATGAACGCATATATGAACGTCCTGGCCCTCAGGTCGAGCTCCTGCAGCGCCTGCGCGTAGCGCAGGGAAACGGGCTGCTGCGAGAAGCGGTACGCTAGCCGCACGTTCCGGTTCTCGGTGCCGGGGAGGCTCTTGGGATCGACCTGGATGAGGTTGGACTGGGCCGTCACGCTTATCTTGAGCGCCGGATCCGCGGCGATGGCCACGTAGCCCTTCTCCTGCACGACGTCGAGCGGCCTGAGCGCGGGCATCAGCCTGGACTCGGCGGATTCGGGCTCCATGCGTTCGGCGTAGATCTGGAAGTTGACCCCTTTCTCGACGGGCGAGTGGTTCACAATCTTGAGCACCCTGCCCCTTCCCTCCTGCTCGAACCCCCACGCCCTGATGTTGCCGCCTGTTATGTCCACGACAGTAAGGTTCTCGTCGAGCGAGAAGCGGAACTCGTCGAGCGGCTTGCCCTCGATGCGGAAAGAGCAGGCATGCTGGAGCCTGGAGAAGCCGCGCTCCACGACGAACAGCGCCATGGTTTCCGCCTTGAGCGACGTGCCGACCCGCACTTTCACGCCTCTCGGCGCGACGGTGAGGTGAAGGTCGTCCGTCGCGCCCAGGTAGGCGGTGAGCATGCCCTTGGCTTCGTCCTCGACCTGCCCGCCGAACGCGTTCTCCACCTTGGCTTCCAGGACGGGGTCCTTGAGCTGTATCACGGCCCGCGCGCACGGGATGGGGTGGAGCCCCAGGCGGAAATCCCCGGTCTTGCCCTCGACGGCCCCCTTCACCCTGAAGGAAACGTCCACCGAGAACCTGCCGGGATTGCGCGCGACGTAGGAATAGCCCTTGTCTGAGCGCGTGAGCTCTCCCGGCGAGAAATCCACCAGCGCGTCCTCCACGATTGCGCCCCGGAGGCCGAGCGGGATTTCCACGGGCTCGCGCGAATACGAGATGAGCTCGAATATCACGTTGCCCACGAACCACTCGTCCTTTACCGTGCCCATGTAGTCGGCCTTCACGTGGCCGAAGCGCAGGTCCCTGAGGCCCGGCCCCCCGTCCCTGGGATATGCGGCGTCCCAGAGCTCGAGATACCTCGCATACGGGACATACACCCTCTCGATCTCGAGCTTCTCCCGTATCTTGACCGGGTCGTAGGGGATGTAGATTCTGTTGAACGCATCCTCCCGGCCGGGTTCCGGAGGCGCTTCGGCGGCTTCAGCGCAGACCGCGGGAACGATGATCGCGAGCGCGATAATCGCAGGCGTGAGCGCATTGAACACGCGCGTGCGCAGCCTGTCGAGCAGCACGACCGATGCCAGAATGACTAGCCCGAACAGCATGCCGCAGAAACCGGCGTTCATGAATCCGGAAAGCCCGGGCGAGAGTTCAGGCACGACGGACGTCAGTGCGATGATTGCGATTACGGTCGGAAGCAGCATGTCGCGCTTTTTCCATGCCACGAGCATCGGCACCGAAAAGGCCGAGAAGAAGAGCAGCAGCGATAAGGCCGCAGCGAAACCCTCGCTGAGCAGGTAGAGCCGCGCCGTGCCGGAGTTCCCGGTCCCCGCGAAGGCGAAAGTCCTTCCGCGCGAAGCGAGATCTATCGACAGCGAGATGAGCCCCTTTTTCCTGGACTTTAGCTGCCAGGTCTCCTTGCCCTTTTCGCCCGCCGAGTGCGCGGCTTCGGAATCGCTTCCTGCGCCATCGCCCGCCAGGCCCGGTTCGAATCCGCCCTGCCCGCGCTCTCCCCCCTTGCTCCCGAACCTGCCTCCGAAGCCGTCGGATTTCCCCGCAGCGGCGGGATTGCCGGGCGTCGGAGGTCCGGGAGTAGGAGCAGGAGTAGGTGTAGGTGTAGGTGTCGGAGTAGGAGTAGGCGTGGGCGTCGGAGTCGGGGTTGGGCCCGGTCTCGCCGAAGGCTCGGGTTTCGAAGGTTCCGCGCCATCCTCTTCCGGCCTGTCATCGCCGGACTTGTCCTTGTATTCGCCCTTCGCTTCCTTGCGCATCTTTTCGTCCCAGTGTTTTCTGGCCGGGCCGTTCCTGACCCTCCGGTCATCGGCGTCCTTCTGCTTTTCCTTGGACCGCGGAGAGGACTCCCTGGTCTCTTCCTCGATCTCGAACGAGTCGCGTTCGATTTCTTCGTCTTCTATCTGGTCCATTGCCCCGGGAGCTTCGGCCTGGGGCGCTTGTTCCTCGATTTTGAAGTTCATTAGCCCCTTGTCCGGCCTCTTCAAGCCGGACATCCCGCGCGCCGCATCCCTTGCGCTCTCGCTTTTCGTTCCCATGTAGGATCCGGGTCCGGCGGTCCATATCACGGCCCCGAGAATCACAATCAGGACGACTCCTGCCGCGACCCTTGCGGCCATCGGAAGCGCCACCAGCCTGGTCTTCAGGATTTCCGAAATCCTTTCCCTGTACACGGCCGCGACGGCCCCCAGCATCACGGCGACGACAATCAGGATTCCGAGCCCCTTGTATTTCTCCCAGAACCTCCGAATGATGCCCCTGGACTGCCCGGCGTCGAATACCGGCACCATGGCGCCGCCCGTGCCGATGAGGCTGTATCCCTCGGGCACGTATATCTCGAGCTTGCTTCCCTGGACCGGGACGGCTCCGTGCACCGCCGGCAGCTTCGCCTCGAACCTGCCGAGCAGCGTAAGGCTGTTCTTGAAGCGCTGGTAGACGATTTTCACGAGGAAGGTCTGTCCTCCCCCGGTCTTCAGCGGGGCGATATATTCGCCGTCCGGGGCGCATGCGGGCTTTATGCCCTCCCCGTCAATCATCACGCTCCACAGGGTGGATTCCTCGGGCAGCCTGAACCTGAGCTCCCGGGCGCCCGTGTTCTCCACCACGAAGAACGCCGTGCTCTTCTCTCCTTCCCACGACCCGAACTGGGTCCTGACGTCTACCGACCTGACGACGGCTTCCTGCGCCCTGCTCTCGGCATAGGGTTTGAGGGCCACGGAGATGCCGTAGTCCTTTTCGCGGTACTTGAACGCGAACAGCAGCCTGTGCTCGGGCGCATATCCCGGGATTTCCGGGAACTCGTCCGTCTCGATTTCCTCGAGGTTCCCGGCCGGCCCTGCGGGCAGCGCGGACACTTCCGTGTTGGGGCATGCCTCGATGCCGGCCAGCCCGGTCTCGCGGGCGGTGTTGAATCCGTGAATCGCCGGGAGGTTCATCGACGAGGCGCCGCTTCCCGCGGCCGAGGAGAACGCGATTATCAGGGTGTACGCGCCTCTCACCTTCGTCTGGAGCGGGACGGTCCAGACCTCGCCCGCCGCCGCGGCCTCCATCCTCGGGTCGTTCATGTCCGGCCCCATGACCTGGACTCTGCTCCCCGTGCCCGCGGGGAGGACGAAGCTCAAGCGGTCGACGGCGGCCTTCAGAATCGTGTAGTCGAGCCTCGCGTGCACGTCCACGCCCATGGACCCGCCCATCCTCATGGGGGAATACACGGCCGCCACCTGCACGTTGACCTGCGCCTTCTCGCGCGAAATCCCCACAGATCCGGACGCAGGTCTCGCGGAATAGCCGTACGCGAGCTTCAGGTCCGGGGCGCAGATGTTGAACCTCGGGAACTCTCTTTCCACGTCGATTGGATAGAGGCCCGTAGCCGCCTTCTCGGCAAGCGCGAGCCCCTCCTCGGATCCGAGCGCAATCACGCCTTCCTCGGCATCGAGACCCGAGGAGACCAGCGGTATCGCGGCCGATTCGCCCGGCTTGTCGACCGGCGCGGCCTGGAGCCTGCCGGATACGTAGAAATCGAACACCTGGCCCCTGCGCAGCGGCTTAGTGAACTGGAGGCGGATTTCATCGCCGGCCCTGATTGCCGTGAAATCCGCGCCCCGGCCCGCCGGCTCGCTGTCGAGCGCGAGGCCCGGGGGCAGCGTGACGTCGGCCTTGAAGAAGAGCCCGTCCTCGACCAGGTAGCGCACGTTGGAGGTGAGCACCGTGCTCCTCTCGCCGAACCAGGCGGCGGACCTCACGAACGCCCTGCACTTCACGGGCTTGGCGGAAAGGTTCACGACCACCGCCGGGGTCTCGGACGCGTACTCGTACGCCCTGAAACCCGGTACGGTGCCCGGCGCCCTCGACGGCATGTCGGTCTGCTTCACGCCGTTTTCCGACACCACCTTCGCCTTGTATTCCTCGTCGACCGCCACCACCGCCGACCCCGTGGACCTGATTGCGCCCGCCGCTCCCTGGTCGGGCATGGCTACGTCCCCGGGCATCACGAGCCGCTCCATGTGGAGCTTCATTCCGAATTCCTTCTTCATGGGCGTCCGG
>DYIT01000199.1 GCA_020723505.1 Candidatus Kuenenia stuttgartensis | reverse complement strand
GAGACGGAAGCGGAGTCCTGCGAGTCGTCCAGCGCCTTGAAGCGCGTCTGGAAAATGACAAGGACCTTGCTAAAGCAATTTCGGATGCGCGTCGAAATGTGGTTGTGTCAAGTGTCAAGAGTTGACCCCAAAGCCGAATCGGTTGTGTCAAGTGTCAAGAGTTGACCCCAAAGCCGAATCTGGAAAGATAATTTCCTCGTTTGTCAATCCATCTGGCAATCTCGTTTTTATTCTTCCTGCCAATCGCTGGTTTACAGAAGCTACAACTACTATGAACACGTCGAGCGGGGTTGCGGTCATCGGGTCCACCGCGGTCGCTGGCATAACTCGCATCGAGACTGTTTCTCCGGCCGGCCCGGGCCTGTTCCAAGTCGTGCTTCGCGGGAATTTGCCCGGCTGGGTTGCCGGAGAGTCGTATCGTCTCATTTTCGGATAACCGGGGACCAGAAGAGGGAATCGCGGGGAAACGCATGAATGTTGTATTCAAGAACATCGTGTCCAAAGTAAAGATACGGCCCCAATCATCAACTTAGATACGGAAGGGGTTGTAGACACCGGTCTTGGAGCCCTGTCATTGCCGACCGATGCCTTGCGTGCCGTCGGCCTCGTCCCGGGAGGCGGCCTTCTCCCTGACGTCCCAGGCTGGCACTGGCAGGCAGATGTGCGGCATGAAGCGGAGAAGCGCCGCCTCTATTTCGGCGAACGACGTCTCGTACGCCCTCAAATCCTCCTCTTCCCAATTCTCCATGGCCGGCGGAGGCGCGAAGGCGGGCTGTATCCCGGCGGCTCTGAACCTCTCTCCCGCGGATTGCTCCTCCGTCGCCATCATCTTGTACTCTACCAGTTTGCGGAGGTTCCGCCTCGCATGCTCAATCGAGGCGGTTATGCCCAGGAAACGTTCCGCGTCACCTGGCCGGAGAGAATTCGAAAGGGCCTCGTAGTTGTTCCGCCCCCATTCGACGAACAGCGCCAGCGATTCGCCTGCGAACCCCTGCTTGCCGGCTTCCCTCGAAGCGCCGAGCACGGCCGCTCCCCTAGCCCATTCCCCTACCGTCTCGGCCGTGAGCCTCACATGCCGGATCTCCCGGCTCGCGGCTTTTTCCCCCGGTCCCAGCGCGGACCTGACCATGCCCGCGATGACGAACGCCGCCGAGAGAAGGAGGAGCATGAGCACCTCCGCCCTGACGTGCGCCAGAAGGGTGTCGATGGGCGAGAACACCGAGGTCGCCTTTTTCTTGCATCTGCTGCTGTTCTTCATGCCGAGCCTCCTAGTTCCTTGGTCTCATCATCGTGGTCTGGACCGTCTCCACGCTCCCGGACCACTGGGGGCCGGCCTTGTCCATCTGGAAGGTCACCCTGAGCACTCCCCTCTCGGATACTCCAGAGGGGTTGAAATCCGTCCCTCCCGAATAGAAAGACGGGTTGTTCTCGAACGTGCTCGCGTCGAAGTCGGACAAGCCGTCCGCCCATCGCTGCATCCTGCACCTGACCTGTACCGTCCCTCCCGTCGCGAACGCGCCGCCCGCAGCGTTCACGTCGGCCATGCCGGTCGCGCGGTCCACCTCAATCCTGAAAGTCCTGCCCGCGGTCGCGGACCACCTGGTGTACATGAGCACGTTCGAGCCCGGGGCTCTGTTCACCAGGCAGAACGCCTCGCCGTCAGCGTCCAGTACGAAGGCGCCGTTCTCGCCTGTCATTGGCGGGGACTGGACGATTCCGTCCCCGTCGAAGTCTAGCAAATCCACGAGCGACGGTGCAGGCCCGACCACAGCCAGCGACTCGGCATGGAAGACGTACCTGCGGATTTCCGAGAGCCCGTTCTGGTTGCGGAAAGGGCAGTAGAAAACCATGGACTCCCACTGCGCGTGCAGCCCGTCGGGGCCGCCGTAGGAGAAGGAGTTGTCCGCCTTCCTCGGCGAGAAGAGCATTAGGCCGCCCAGGAAGGCCTCCGCCTCGAGCGCCGCGCCGCAGTAAGGGCATGCCTCTCCCGGTCTGCGGTTCGAATAGAGGCGGCCCTTCCAGTCGAGCGCCGACAGCAGGGTTCCCGACGGAGGGAGCGACGGGACGCCCGACTGGGGATTGTTGCGAATCTGTCTCGTGAGGAAGGCCTTCGGGTATGAAGGCTGCGGGCCCGTCCCCGGATCGAAACAGCACCACTGGCACGCGGGATTCGGGCACTGTGCGAACCCTTCGTCAGATATACCGGGGGCCAGGATGTTCCCGGACGTGGACGGGCTGGCGCTCAGGTAGTTCCTGGCGACGAGAACGGACACCAGGCCGCCGGAATTCGAGGCTAACCAGTCCCCCGCGAAGATATAGGCATAGGACGATTCCCTCGCGTCGCGGCCCATGCGGTCGAGGAAGGAAGTGGCTCCGCCCTGGATGGCGTACCTTGCGGACTCTGATTTCATGTCCTTCTGCGCGATCGAGAGAAGGTTGAACACGATTACGATTGCCAAGCTGAATATGGACGTCGCAAACATGATTTCGACTATGCTGAAGCCACTTCTGCCCTGAGGGAGCGCCATAGAGAAAGCCTTTCAGTCCGGCTGCCCGAAGCCCAAATCACCTCGTGCAGACGACCGTAGAGAAATACCTGGTCACAATAGCGGACCGCGATCTCCACCTTATCCTCACCGTCACCGGCATGAGCCGCGGATCGTCCAGGCTGTTGTAGGCGCCGTCGCCGTCCGTGTCGAAGTAATCGTCCCAGGCCGTCCCGGTCATGCCCGCCACGGCGTCCAGCGGATCGGGGAAACTCTCGGAAAATGAGGCCTGGGCCTCGAGTAAATCCACCGCGGAGATGGCCAGCGTGGACAGGGGATCGGGTTGCAGCGGTGCCGCGCGGTTCGTGAGGCTGCTCTTGCGCCTCCAGACAATCACCCTGCCGGGCTTTTCGCCAGCGGACGGTTCCGAAAGGCCGTGGACATCGAAGGTCTCCTGCGGCCCGCCCCCGCCGAACCTGGCATAGGAGTCCCTTACGCTCTGCATGCCCCTCACGGCGGAAAGCACCCTTTCGGCCTCGTTCCTTGCCGCGGACTGCTCCGCGTTGAGCTGCCTCAGCCGGGTGGTTGCCAGTATGGCTGAGACGAGCCCCACTATGGCCACGACGAGCACGGCTACAGCGATGATTATCTCGATGAGCGTGAATCCGCGGTTCGCGCCGCGGAACGGCATTGCTTTCCCGGGAATGCGTGCGGGATGCATCTATCTCTCTTCGAAAGCGGAAAACCTGGGATTAAAGACGTACCTGTTGTTTGCGGGCGGGATTATCGGAAGGCTCGACTGCCAGTCGAACTGGTGCGTAATCGTCGGATGGCCAGGGATATCCACCCCCTTATGGCCTGCGTCTTCGGCGACAAGGGCGCCGTTAATCTCGCACCTTCCGGAGATCCTCATGGACCCGTGGGCCGCGATGATTCCCTCCCACCTGTCCCCGGTCGGGTCCGAGTCCCCGAGGTCGCTCCTCCCCGAGATGTCGATGTCGCCCCCGGAGACGAAGAGCAGGTAGTCGCTCCTGGATGCGTCGCGGGAAACCGAGGAGTTGCCGGCCATCTTGATGCTGCCCGTGGCTATGACCGTCATTTCAAAGGACGTGACGGAACCGCCGCCGCGGCCTCCGCCGGATCCGACCCTTCCGGAAATCTGCACATCGCCCTCGACGAAATACGTTCCCGCCTCGAAATCGTCCGCCCTGGATCCGGAGCCGTTGAAGTGCCACTTGCCGCCCGTTAAGGTCCAGCCCGTATCGAGCGAAGACGGCTGTTCCACGCCGTTCTTGTAAATCTTCCCGTCCGAAGCGAGAATGAAATCCGCCGTGCCCCTGAACATCTCAGGTATGACAGCCGGTATCGCTGCGGGGTCGACGCCCGGCAAGATGTCGCCGCCGATTATGGGTCCACCACCGCCGCCCCCGCCCCCGCCGGTCGAAATGGTTCCCACCGCAGACGCGTTGCCCGCCACCGTGGGATGCCCGTGGAAAGCGAGGTTCTGGTTCGTGTGCACGTTCCCGAACGCGCCCAGTATCGACGGATGGCCTTTTATGTCCAGTGCCCATCCTGCCGTCATGGCCGCCCTCGGTATCCAAAGCGGCGGATTGGGGGGCATGAGCTTTTCCGTGAACCTGCCCGAATAGCGCAGGGTCGACCGCATGCCTACGTATTCCGATTTCGCGATTATCGAAACGCAGGAGGCTTCGTCCGCCTCGTCCGTCGTCCCGTCCCCGTCGTTGTCGATTCCATCATTCTCCGAGAAGACTGTGTAGGTGAAAAGCTCGCCACCGGAGAAGGCCAGCGGCGCTACGTTGGGCTCCCCGAAATCGGGCATGCCGTTTCCGTCGAGGTCGTTCGCCGTGGTCCAGGCAACCGTCCCGATGCGGCCCAGCCTGCCCTCTACCGCCGCGACTACCGCGGGTGCGAACAGGTCGCTGCTGTCAATTGCGTTGTCGACCGTTCCGTCCCCATCGTTGTCCATGCCGTCCGTCCCCTGTCTCAGGCTGTTCAGCGCCATGTCTACGCCCGCCTCGGCGATTTCGAGGGATTTGAACTTGAGATCCCTCGACTTTTCCCTGTTCGAGCTGGAAATCGAGACGGCCAGGAGGAATGCGGCGATGGAAGCGATGACGAAGACGACGACTACCGTAAGGATTAGGATGACTCCGCGCTGCGGGTAGGATGTCATGGATGGACTCCGAAAAAGCCGAAAATGTGCCGGGTCTGCCTGCCAACAGTGAGTCTGCCTGTAGAACACTCTTCGCCCGGAAACCGTTTGCCTGAATACGCGGATTTACGGACAAACTTGATTTCGCCGTGAAATCCCGGGGGTTTCCTACCGCGGCCGGCTCCCTCTCGCGCGCAGGGCGTTTATAACCCGGACAAGCCGGGTCTTGACCCGTCTGGTTCCGGCTTGTCCGGGTCATGCCGTTCCTACTTGAAGAGCGCCTCTAGCCGCCACTCGGGATCGCTTCCGGCGCCGGTGCAGTCCCAGCCGCCGAGGAACAGGACGCCGCCGCTCACGATTATGGACGTCGCGTCGTCGCGGAAGCTGCTGCCGGAACCGACCGAGGGATTGACTGTGAAGACGCCCGAAGTCGCGAATCCGCTCACCAGGCTCAAGTCCGAAGCCAGTCGCTTCTCCGCCCGCCAGCGGCGGTCGGATCCGTCCGGCCCGCATATGTATATGCTGGCGCCATCTACCCAGACCGCGCCGTTGACGGGAAGCTCTCCGGATGCGAATACGGTCGCAGCGGCTGTGCTGGTCCCGGTGCTGAGCAGGGAACCGCTCGACAGCGATCTCTTTTGCGGAATCCAACCGTAGACGGCCGAGTTCGAGGCGGTTTCGGACAGTATGAGGACGTAGATGTTGGTGCCGTCCTGGCCGAAGCCCGTCGCTATGTCGTTCCCGGCCGATAAGTCCACGGTTATGAAACCGCTCGTGCCGAAACTCGTATCCAGGTTCCCGGACACCGTGTTTCGCCTCTCGATTGTCGCCTTCGCGTTTGAGCCTGCGGCGCCGGTGAAATCGTATCCTCCGGTAAGGTAGATGTTTGATCCGGAGATGAAAGCCTGGAAGTAGCTGTCCGCATTCGCGTTGTGGTTGTAGGTCTCGACGCCCGACGAGCCGAAGGAATTCTGGAGGTTGCCGGAACCGAGAGAGCGTTTCTCAATCCTCTTCTGGTAGTCGAAGGAGCCTGCAGTGGCCTCGGCAGCGCCGGCCAGGT
>DYIT01000198.1 GCA_020723505.1 Candidatus Kuenenia stuttgartensis | reverse complement strand
GTCCCCGCTGCACGAATCGTCACCCTCTCCCCGCCGCGGGAGAGGGCAGGGGTGAGGGGGCTTGGGTTCATGCGGAATTCAGGGGCAGCGGTTATAATCAATCGCAATATCATTGTGTATTCTTGCAGGACTCGTATGAATCGCATCTCAAGCTCAATCATCACCGGGATCCCCGTCATCCTTGCCGCCGTCATGGCGCAACCCGGCGCGGTCCTTGCCGCCGACGAGAAGCCTCGGCAGGCGAAGCTCGCGGAAACCGCCTGGACCCTGCGCGTGGCTTTCGAGGATGACGTCTCGAAGAGCGTCCTCGACGGCTGGTGCAGGCGCATGCAGGCGGCCTCGGACCTGATTTTCAGGCTCACTGAAGGCCAGATTCATTTCGCCGCGTGTTCAGTGGAGGACAAGACCTCGATCGGAGACTTCGTGGTTCTCTCCGGCCTGACCCGCGAGAACCTCATCAAGGAAGCGGATGCCATGGCCTTGACATTGCTCGCCGGGACGCCTGTATGGCTCGTGCACACCGCCGGCGAGCCGGACGGGGGCGAAGGCTGGGTTTGGACCCTTGGAACCGTGGTGGTCCACGAAATCGGCCACGGCGCGTTCGGTCTGCCCGACGAGCGAAACACGGCGGCCGCCATGGGGATGGAATGCCCGAACTGCATCATGGGAACCGATCCCACGAAGCTGTGCGGCCCGGGCACTCATTCCGGTTCGTTCCCGAAATCGTGCAAGGAGACTATTTCCGCCCTTTACGGCGGGAAGGTTAAATTCCCCAATCCTGCATGGCGGGAGAAAACCCCTGAGCCGAAAACCAAGTTCACGGTCACGGACAGGGGGAAGAAGGACCTGGGGCCGGAGATGCAGCCCCTGGCGGGCAAGGATCTGCAGGCCGTGCAGGAGCTGCGCAGGCTCGGGCGCGCTTTCGACGTGACCGTCGCGTTCGAGGGCCAGGCCGCGCCCGATTTGCAGCTCAGATGGAAGAGGGGCATCCTGCTCATGGACCGGATACTGCGGCGCATCACCGCAGGGCAGTTCATCATCGCGACCTGCTCAATCGAGTGCGGAAAGAGCGAAGGAACCTTCGTGATTGAGAAGGGATCCGAGGCGCAGTCGTTGCTCGCATCAAACCCCCAGGCCATGTGGGGGAAGAAGGGCGACGGTTGGGTCTGCGCGGGCGTCGTCCCCGCGGAGGGCCTGGCGCGCTACGCTTTCGCCGAATGGCTCAAAATCCAGGAGTCCGGCCAGGAGTGCAAGTGCTATCTGAACCTCGGCGATTGGGCTTATCCCTACGAGATATCGCTGTGCAGGCGCGGAGAACACAAGGGCGAAGGGAAGTCCTGCGAGGAACTGCTCGCGGACGAGTGGAAGGACCGCGGGGTGGTCGCTCCATCTGCTGTGAATAAGCAGGCCTCCCTGCCCTGTACGAGGTTCAAGATGCCGAAGTAGACCGCGAGAAACGCGGGGGCGCAGAGGCATGCGAAATATTCAATATTCAAATTTCAATAATCAAAAAATAATCAATGTTCAATAAAGAATGCTCAGCGGGCCGTGGACCGTTGACTGTTGGCGAATTGTGGGAGGCGGATGTTCCGGCCTGCTCCGTTCCGCCGGCCTGGACTCCGCAATTACAACCGATCCTGCCTCGAAAATAAACAGCCTGGATTGGCTCCGTTTTGGGATCCTTGTCTGAAATTCCGGGTAGCCTACGGCCAGAAGATATCGCAACGCATTACCAGCTAAAAGGTTAACGCGTCATCGCGAGGAGCGAAGCGACGTGGCGATCTCGTGGCCATGACCCTGCTTCGTCTTTGAGCCAGGGCTGGGACTTCGCAGGTCTTTCCCTGAGTTCTGGAAAGTGCGGAGTGAACCACGAATTGACACGAATGAACACGAAATCAGGAAATACCAAAGAACGAAATGCCTGGATTCCGGCTTTCGCCGGAATGACTACCCGCTGCGGGCCGTAGGCCGTGGACCGTAGGGGCGTTAGGCGTGGGGGCGTAGGGTGTGGGGACGTGGGGCGTAGGCCGCGGCATGGCGCCGGACCGAGCCGCAAGGCGCAAGTCCTCATCGGTTCGTCATTCCGGCAAAGCCCGCCCCGCCGACGCCTCTGCGCCTCGCAAGGGCTATGGCGGGTTTCACTCCGCTCTCGCCCTGCTTGTTCTAAGCGAAGGCTGCGCGAACCGCCCGGGATACGGCTTCGGGCACTCGGGAAAATATTATCGTAGAAATTGAAAACATGTCCGATTCTCACGCGGCGTGTATAATCCGGACAAGCCGTCAGTTGACTTCTTGTTCGGCTGATTACCGATTAGGATTACTGATGACCGATTACCGGTAACCGGCTTTTATTAACGGCTTCCCGTGGTGTGCTTATGCTTGAGCGGAAGAACATACTGGTGCTCGGCGCAGGCGACCTTGCCACGGGCGTAATCCGGCGGCTGCGCATCGCCGGCGCCCGGGTCGTCGCCACCGAGCTTGCGGCCCCGGTGACGGTCCGTAGGCTGGCTTCGCTGTCCGAGGCGGTCTGGTCGGGCAGGCACACCGTGGAAGGCGCGACTGCCGTGCGATGCTCACACGGGGAAATCGACGCTGTTCTCGCCGCGGGCGAAATCCCGCTGCTCGTGGATCCCGACCGGAGCATCCTCCGCACGCGCGGCTTCGACGTCCTGGTGGATGCGCGCATGGCCAAGGCGAATCTCGGCACCAGAATCTCCGACGCGCCTGCGGTAATTGGCATCGGTCCGGGTTTCACGGCGGGGTCCGACTGCCACGCGGTCATTGAAACGCTGCAGGGCGCCGGGATGGGCAAGGTGATACTGAAGGGGCAGGCGGCGGCCGATACGGGCGAACCGTGCTCACTGAGCCTTGCCGGCGCTGCCCCCGACCCCGGCCTGCCTGCCGATCTCCGGGTGCTTCGCTCGCCTGTCTCGGGCACCCTGCATGCAATCGCGGAAATCGGCGACATCGTGGAACCGGGCGCCGCAGTCGCCGAGGTCGAAGGAATCCCGGTCGTCTCGGCGTTCAAGGGCGTGCTTCGCGGCCTGGTCCACGACGGGGTCAAGGTCCCGAAAGGCTTGAAAATCGGGGAAGTGGACCTGACGGGCAAGGTTGGCCGCTGCGCGCGGGTCTCGGAAAAGGCGAACGCCGTGGCCGGCGGCGTGCTCGAGGCATGCTTTCTGCTCCAAAGCGGGGGGAAACGCGATAACCGAGGCGATGCGGCGGCGCCAGCCGCCGGGACCCGGGACCTCCCCGGCATGTCCCGGCTATATGATCGTGGATGGGTCAGCGCCTTTTTCGATGCCTATGCAGAGAAAGAGTGGAAGCGCCTGGAGGCATCCCCCACGGAGGAAGTAAAGCTGCACGTTCACCGGCTATTCCTTGAAAAGCGCGTGCGGCGGGGGGACAGGGTGCTCGAGCTTGGGCCCGGCCCCGGGCGTTTCACGGAAGTGCTTGCATGCATCGGGGCCGAGGTGACGGCTGTGGACGTCTCGCCGGTGCAGCTCGATCTGCACCGTCGCTACGCGTTGGAGAGGGGATTCGAATCAGCGGTGCGGGCCAGACATCTCCTGGACATGTGCGACCTATCGACGTTCCCGTCCGAATCCTTCGACGCGGTCGTGTGTTTCGGCGGGCCGCTGAGCTACGTGTTCGAAAGGCGGCGGGAGGCGCTTGCTGAAATCCTCCGCGTTCTCGTCCCGGGCGGATGCGCCCTCGTAAGCGTAATGTCGACCTGGGGCGCGGTGCATGAGTATCTGGACGAGGTGATCGATCTTCCGCAGGCGGAAAACGCCGGAATTATTTCCACCGGCAACCTCCACCCGTCGACTTACAGCAAATGCACGCACCGGTGCCACATGTTCCGCGCGTCGGAACTGCAGGCGGTCCTTGAGGAAGCAGGATTCGAGGATGTCGTAATGTCCGCATCCAACTGCCTCACGCCGGTGTGGAGGGAGCGGCTCGCGGAGGTCCGCAAGGACCCCTCCAAGTGGTCGGGGCTGCTGGGGATGGAAACCGAGGCCTGCATGGAGCATGGATGCCTGGACCTCGGCACGCACGTGATTGCGGCGGCCAGGAGACCTGCCTGACCGCAATCCGGTTCGTGCAGACCGGGTTCCAGGTGATCAGGGCTTTTCGCATTCCCTTGAAATGCCATGGTCGGTGAGAAGAGAAGTCGAGTGAGTACTGAGAAGAATCCGATTGGAAAGAGCCGCGAACGTCGTTCGAGCAGGTATGGCCCTCAATGCGCCGGACCCGGCCCTGAGTTTAGGTGAAATCCCGCACGTACAGGATTGCATCACAATCGCGATGGAAACCAGTGAGATGTGCCCCAATCGAGATTTGAGTATTTTAATATTTCAGGTTAAATACCACAAATCCTGAACAAGTCCGACCTTGCGGCGCCGCTCGGCTTGAGCGTGCCCTCCGTCGGCGTCGAAATGACGCTCGTGTGCATGCCTTCCAAGACCGGGCCTGCATCTTGAGCGCTCGCACCGGGCGTGAGAGCCGTCGCCTGGACGGATTTGTTCGATGCACGGACTTGACCGGTCCTTTGCCGCGACTTAATCCCGCTCGACCGCCGCAACGCCGCCGTCCCCGTCGGGCTGATTTGACGCCTGCAGAAATGCTTGTCTTGTCGGGTGGGGATGCGCCTTGAGCACTTGATCGATGGTCTCGCCTGCTCCGAGTTTCTCGAGAATGAGCTCTACCGTGATTCTAGTAGAGTAATCTGGTCTCCATCGGCTCTCAAGGACGTTGAATCAATAGCTGAATGAATTTCCAGAGATTCTCCAGAAGCATGTTCATGCAACGGGTTTTCGAGCACACTGATCGTTTATTCTTCGCATGATTCCTCCCTTCTCAACCAAGCCGGCAAAATCAAGGCGTCACGAGAACGCAAAGAGAGAAAGGAAGAAGGGGGATTTCAAGCGAGAATATGCCTATCAATCCGAACCCTCGCGGTGTAGAATAAATATATACCCCCTGGTTGAGGAGGGAGAGGAGGGAAGTCAGCTTTATCATCTCAGGTTGAGGGCTGCCGAAATGGATAATCTCAACAATCGCGCGAGGGAAATCGTCTCTGAGCTGCTCTACTTGTGCAACTCGGCAAGCAGCCTTCCCGCCTACCTGAAGGAATTGACTGCCCGGCTTACCTCCTGGACCGGTTGCGAGGCGGTGGGCATCCGCCTGGTGGACGGGGAGGATTTCCCCTACTACGAGACGCACGGCTTCTCCGGACGTTTCGTGGAGATGGAGCGCAGCCTTTGCCAGAGGGATTTGAATGGGAATATTGTCCGAGACTCAAACGGCAGGGCAATTCTGGAGTGTATGTGCGGGAACATCATTCTCGGCCGGGTGGACAGTTCGAAACCTTTTTTCTCGAAGAAGGGGAGCTTCTGGAGCAATTGTACGACGGAGCTTTTGGCGACGACGTCCAACAAGGATCGCCAGGCCAGAACCAGGAACAGGTGCAACGGGGAAGGATATGAATCCGTCGCTCTCGTTGCCCTGAAGGCGGGCGGCAGGACAGTAGGCCTGCTCCAGTTCAACGACCACAGGAAGGACCGGTTCGACGTCACGCCGATTCAAGTCCTCGAGGAGTTGGCGGATATCGTGGCGACCACGGTCGCGCGAGTATGGTCGGAAGAAGCCCTTGGGAAGAGCGAAGAAGCGCAGAGGAAGTTGAACGAGCAGTTCATCCACGCACAGAAAATGGAGGCCATCGGCCGGCTCGCCGGCGGCGTGGCTCATGATTTCAACAACCTCATGACGATTGTAATAGGCAACTCCGAGATACTCGCCC
>DYIT01000030.1 GCA_020723505.1 Candidatus Kuenenia stuttgartensis | reverse complement strand
GCGCAGACCGCTGAAAACCCCAGCGCCGATGCCGCGAACTTGAGGTGCCCGTACTCGAGCAGGCCGCCGAGGCTGCCGAGGCTGCCCGACGCATAGGCGACGGCTATCACGTTGTTCAGCAGGTGCGCTGCCGCGGGCGGGGCGAGCGATCCCGTCACGTGCCTCATGAGGCCCAGGAGGATCCCGAGGAGGAATATCGGAGGCATCACCGCGGGCGGAAGGTGCGTCAGGCTGAAAAGCACCGACGACAGGCAAATCGCCGCCCATGCGGGCATCCTGCGCTGCAGGGAGCCCAGGAGGAACCCGCGGAAGAAGAACTCCTCGCAGACGGCCGGGACGACGGCCACTGTCGCATACAGGACGGCCGGGCTGGTCTCGCCGATGCCGAAGATTTCCCGGTACTTGAGAATCAATTCCTCCTGGTAGCTCGTTACGAAGGTCTCCTGGAAGCCCTCGTAATAGACCGCCACGGCCACGGACAGGGGGATCAGCAGGATTGCAGGCAGGGGGTTTGAGCTTCGCAGGCGGACGGGAGCGATGTCGGCCGGCGGGCTTCCGGCCCATCGAAGCGACATGACGAGGGGCACGGCGAGGAAAAACGCGATCTGCGAGGCTGCCATTCCGGCAAGTCCCATGACAGGCGTCAGGGCGGCTGCCGCAGCCGCCATGCAGACCAGGCAGGAGAGGAAGATTGCCGCCGTCTGTAAGAGGCTCGTGCTTCGCGGCAATCCGTCGTTCATTTCTCTATGCCGAACACGGTAAGGTCGCGCGCCGGCGGCTGGCCCCGGAGGTGCTTCTTCAGCGATTCGTCGAGGAGCGGCATGAGCGCCTTGACGCCTCCCAGGGCGGCCGAGGCGGCGGCGCGGGCGAGCCCCTGGAGGCCGAAAGGTCCGACCTTGCACTCGACTTCGCCGATCCTGGACTTCAGGCGGTCGATGAAGGTGGACAGGTTCTCTCCCCATGATTCGATGAGCTCTTCCCTGACCACGTTCCTGAGCTGCTGCGTCTCCTCGTGGTCAGGCACGAACGAGCATTCGACCACGCCTGGGCTTAGGATGAGCAGCACGTCCCCGTCGCGGAATTTCACGACCTTCTCCGCGGCGGCCGGGGGATCCTGGCCCGGATTGAGCGGCCCGCAGTCGGACGCGATGTGCCTCAGCCCGGCCGGCTTGGCCTTGCTGTAGAAGGCGGCCGAGATCCCGCCCGCGGAAGCGAACCTGAAGGACAGCTGCTTCGGATCGAGTATGCCGTAGGCGATTCCGACCGGGTTCCGCGTCACCGGATCGCCCGCGAGCGCCCGGCTCAGCCCCGCGATGACTTCCGAGGGAGACTCAGAGGCGGCGGCTGCAATCCTCAGGAGCTCGCCGCATCCTGTTGCGGTCTCTTCGCCGATTTCGGAATCCATGCCGATTGTCCCCACGGCGATTCCTGCCCTGCCGTCCTTTAGCGATTGGAACGAGACGAAATCGTGCGCCGCCGCCGAGGCCGGAGAGGAGTAGACGGCCAGCGAGATACCCCCGAGCTCGGGAGGCGCCTTCTCGAGGGGAGGGGCGGTCCTGGGCGTCCTGATGTCCACCTTCATGCTGTAGGCGCATATCTCTATGACGTCGCCTTGCCTCAGCCTGTAGAAGACTCCCGGATTGATGAACTGCCCGTTCACGAGGACCTTGTTCCTGCTCTTCAGGTCCTGTATGAGGACGTCTTCTCCGCGAAGCTGAATCTGCGCATGGTCGAACGAGACGGTTTCGTCGTTGAGGACTATCCTGTTGTCGGCGCCGCCTTCCCCCCTTCCCAGTATAGTCTTGCGGCCGGTGAGTTCCTTCTCGGATTCGAGCTTCCCGTCGCGGCTGATTCGCAGGAAAACCTTCGCTGCCATTGTGCGGGTCCGGTAAAAACAAACCCTCCGGAAATCCGGAATCCCAGGGGAATGTATTAAATTAAACCAGCGCTTCCGGTTGTGTCAATGGCATTCCCGGTCCGGACGGTGAAGAGCAGCAGACGGAATCGGTCGTGGCGCCATCCGGCTCTCGTTACGACAAACAAAGCGAAGGCGGGTGATCTTCGTGGTGAGCTCCGGCTGCGGCGAACAGGCGCTTTGCTCATCCGGGGCGACGATGTATAATAGCTGCCTGGTGACGGTCAATCGCCGGATGTGCCGATATCCGGCATCTCCAGATTGCGAGGATTCGATGCCCGAAGCTGGATTGAGAGTCAAGTTCCTGGACCAGACCGGCGCGAAAATGGTAGAAGCGGTAATCGCGGGGTCGGTCACGTCCAGGGAGATAATTTCCAGCCTAATCACCCGCATGAACCTGCCGGTGGTCGGCCCGGACGGCGGTCCGGTGAAGTACACTTTAGACCACAGGGAGGGGGGGAAACGCCTGCTTGCCGGCCAGACGCTTCAGGACGCAGGCGTGAAGGAAGGCGACCACCTTGTCATATTTCCGGAGATTATCGCCGCATTCCGTCATTCCCCGCCGCGCGCGGAATGACGGAATGCCATGGAGAAACCTTGGCACCCGATTCATGTACTTCCGGCGTGGGGGATGACCAGTGGCCGAGTCGCCCAGGCTGCGCAGGCTACGCAACGATTTCGCATGCCTCTCGAACCTCAGATCCGAGAGCACGATTTTCGACATGAGGTGGATTGGCGATCCGCCCGACAAATACCGCTTCCATTTCGCAGGAAGCGGGCTCTACCTCGATCCCCAGGCCGGCGTCACAGCAGCCTTGAGCCATGAAGTCGAGGCGGTCCTCGGATCAGAATACCCCCGGCTCAAGCCCGACCTCCACTGGATGACGCCCGTATTCCATCCGAACGTGTCGGAGTCGGGAGCCGTGTGCCTGGGAGGCTACACCACCGACTGGGTTCCCGGGCTCGCCATGGACAGGCTCTGCGAGATGCTCTGGGACATGCTAAGGTGGGCCAATTTCGACCCTCGGAGCGCCTATAACATAAGGGCCGCGCGCTGGGCGCTGACCCAGAGGGATTTCAGGTTCCCGCTCGACCCGAGGCAGATAAGGGACAAGGCGGCGCGGGGAGAACGCTCCATGCGCGCCGATTCGCGGGGCGCGCCCCCCGCAAAGGGCATCGATTTTCTGGATTGACCGGTGGATTCGGCGTCCGTGGAATTCGGGAATCTCGCCTTCGCCTCGCCTCTGGCGATGGAAAGCCCGCTCAGGGACCCCGCGTTCGAGGTCGAAGCAAAGGGCTTAGCGCCGGAATCGGGCTGCGCGGCAGTCTTCGTCATGGAGCAGGCCCTCAAAGACGCCGCAGCGTTCTCGGCAGCCTCTCCCGACAGGGAGGTCGGCGGATTCCTCGTTGGAGGATACCACTCCTGCGGCGGCGCGGATTACACTCTGGTCGAACGATTCCTCCGGGCCATGGACGCGAAAAGCAGGCCGGCATCCCTCGTGTTCACCCACGACTGCTTCGAGGCGGCATGGAGGGAAATCGCCAGGTCGCCGAATCCCTCGGGCAGGCCGCAGTTCCTGGTCGGCTGGCATCACTCCCATCCCGGGCTGGGGACCTTCCTGTCGGGGAACGACCTTTTCATCCAGCGCCACTTCTTCAATCTTCCCTGGCAGATTGCCCTCGTCGTGGACCCGAGGGGCGGGAAGCTCGAGCTCTTCGGCTGGAAAGGCCATGAAATAGCCGGAAGGGGCTTCTACCTCGCGCGCCTGCGGCAGGCGTCCGGCCGGTGACTCGTGCATTTCTGATGCCGTCGAAATGAAGCCTGGGTCGCGCTGTTCATTTCTCCTTGATGAGCGTTCCTTCCAGGAACGCGCCGAAGTACTCCAGCGCTTTCTCGAAGTTCTCCTTCGGCACGGAGAGCGTGAACACGTACGCGGACTTGCCGCGGCAGAAGACGGCCTGGCGCCAGACCATCGCCGCACCGGTGTCGGGGTCCCTGCCCGAGTAGGTGATTTGGCGGCCTTGCATGCCCGCGCCCTCGACGGGCTCCGAACCTGCAATCGCAAGCCCCTCGATTCTGCCTTCGAGGCCGCGCGCCATGAGGCCTGCGACTTTTTCGGGGGTCATTTCAGCGCCCAGATCGAGCACGGATCCCTCGATGCACGCGTCGAGCTTAGCGTTTAAGAGCGAGAAACGCGCCATGCCGCCTCGGCCGGCGTACTTGTTCCAGCCTTCGGCAGGTTCCGGGATTCTGAACTCGCCGGCGTCCATCCGTGGAGTTCCAGGCTGCGGCTTACGGTCCGGGATTCCCGGCATGGGCAGAAGGGTATGATGCTTGTACGGGCTCTTCGAGAAGCGGCTCCAGATTGCTCCGGCAAGCCTGTGCGCGGCGGCCCTTGGAAGGCCTTCGATGACCGCTACGTCCGCGCCCCTGCGGACGATGACGTTGTACCCTCCGCCTCCCTCGAGCCCGGCGAATTCCAGTCCGGATTCGTCCGTGGTCCCGGCTTCGAAGCGGCCGCGGCCGTCGTACTTCGAGTCCAGGAGGTTCCTATAGGCCGCGGCGAATTCCTCGGCGTGGTCCTCGCCGTCCCAGTTCGAGACCCAGACGAGGGCGGTTCCTCCGGCGACATCGAACGCGGCGAACGAGTCCCCGTCCCATCCTGCCGCGGCCGGGCGGGCTTCGTCCTCTCCCATGAACTGCTTGAGGAGGATGAAGACGCCCAGCTCGCCCAGGACGTTCTGCTCGAGAAGCCTTGCGCCTTCCGGAAGGGCCTTTGCGAGATCCTTGAACTCCACCTGCGTGGGTTCGTCGGGATTGTCGAGGAGCTTCTCGATGTGCATCACCTGCTCGGTCGAAAGGGGAGGATTCTTGAAGAAGGCCTCGATGGACTCCCTTCCGCCCTTTTCCTTGATCTTCTCGATCAGTTTCGCTCCTGCCGCATAAGGATAGATTAGCGAGACCTTCAGGAATTCGGGCACGCCTTCGAGGCCGGGCTGCGGGACGTTCATGCCGGAGTCCCCGCCCGACTTGGACAGCGCCTTTAGGAGCCCCTTGAACTGGGGCGGAATCTTCGCGAACAGGAACTCGTTCTGGACCTCGACGGCGTCCCCTTCCACGAGGCACTTGAAGGCGTTCGTCCTGTCGTCGTTCCCGGAAATCGGCGCCTGGAGTTTCATCAGGTCGTAGTGCTGGTCCTGGAGGGCATGGACTAGTTCGTGGGCCGCGGTAATCTCGTCAAGCGACGTCCCTGCCATCTTCAGGAACGCGTCCACCTGCTTCATCATCCCGGCGGCCGCCCCCGCGCCTTCGCCGGGTTTTATGACGTAGAGCTTCTTGGTCTGGGGATCGTAGAATCCGCCGATTTGCGATTCGAGCATGTCAAGCACGGTCTTGCGGAGGTTCAGGTCCGCGGGAATCAGGCCGAACTTCTTGTACGCCCTCTCCACGTCGGCCGCCTTCTTCTCCGGGAACTCCTCGTCGAGCGAGCGCCGGAGGAAATCGGCCAG
Organism: Candidatus Kuenenia stuttgartensis; assembly: GCA_020723505.1. Taxonomy (GTDB): domain Bacteria; phylum Planctomycetota; class JAKEIC01; order JAKEIC01; family DYIT01; genus DYIT01. The sequence continues at coordinate 36,359 of DYIT01000030.1, read as the reverse complement.
CTCCTTCCTCGATTTCATGCCGACCGCAACGCTCGACTTGAACTTGAGCCCCCTCAGCTCCTGCACTTTGGCCCCGGCCGTTTCGACCATCTTCTCGAAATCGCCAGCTGCGTCGGTCCCCGTCGCTGCTCCGGCGGGCAGAAGCAGCGCCAGGACTGCCGCAACGCATGCCATGATCGCGGTCTTCATGCTGATGTCTCCAAAACCTCCTGCACAGGCCTCCCCCGGCGGTCGTGAAAGCTGATATTGCCCCCTTCCCCCGTTCCTGTCAACAAATCATGACCCGGACGAGCCGGAACCTTGCTGAGACCGGGAATTCCGGGCCCGGACGTAAGCCTGAAAAGGCGGAATCATAATTCTTGTCATATGCGCGAAAAATGCTTGACCCGGCCCCTCGCCCGTGATTCAATAAACCACTTGAATCATGAATAGAATCGGCCCGCCGGGCTTGTGTCGAATCGGCGTTCGCCCGCGACGGCATGTAAGGAGGAAACTGATGAGTCTCAAGACGTTGAGCGGTATTGCGGCCTGCCTTTCGTCGGTCCTGATTGCCCTGTCCGGATCCGCATCCGCGATTGAAGACGAGCTCGACAAGGGGATCTTCAAGCACCTGTACGTGCCCGAGACGAGGAGGATGAACTATGAGCCGATTCCGCTCAAGAACATCCTCGAAAACGCCAAACATTACTACAACTCGTACGTCACCTTGAAGTGCCGCTTCCACAGGCTGGAGGAGGACCTCACAATACCGGAGTTCACGCCGTTCAACTCATCGGTGCATCTCGCCTTCTCGGTCTGGGACATCTCCGCGAACCTCTGGAACCGCGACGAGATGACGAGCGACTATCCGATGTTCTTCGTGGAAAGGGGCACGGACGAGTCGCAGAAGCTCCTGCGCGCAAAGAGGTTCGACGTCGTCCTGATTTACGCCAGGGTCGAAACCCTCTTCGACTCGAGGCCCTGGTTCAACGTGTCGGACATCAGGTTCCTCGAGAAGAACGCCCTCAACATCACTCTGTTCACCCACATCAAGCTCGCCGAGGATATGGCCGACAAGGGGCAGCATGACCTGGCCGTCGAGGAGCTGCGCAGGACCCTGCAGTACGACGCCAACGACGAGCTCAGGTCCATGCTCTTCAAGAGGCTCGGGAAGAGCCTGATGGCCATAGGCAAATACGCGGAGGCATCGGCGGCCTTCGAGTCGTCCTACGGCGCCAAGAGCGGGGACTACGAGGTCTACATGTACTGGGGCGACGCGTCGATGAACCTCGGCAAGTACTCCGAAGCCATCAACTTCTACAACCTCTCGCTCAAGTACCTCGGCAAGCAGGCGGAAGTGTACGCGAAAATCGGATTCTGCTACGCCAAGGTGGCGGACGAGAAGATTAACAAGGTCCGCTCCGGATCCACGGTATTCAAGGAAAAGAAGCCCGAGGAGGTCCGGCGCCGCGACAAGCAGACGAGGCTCGAATTCTCCCCGCCAAAGGCCGGCCAGTTCGCCGTGGAACGCAGACAGCTCACCCTCGCCATGAAGGATGAGATCATTGCGCTTTACGACCAGGGAATCCGGGAATGCCGCAAGGCGCTTTTCATCGACCCGAATCTTCCGGACGAGGTGAACCGCCTCAACGACATCACGAGCAAGAAGACGCAGTTCATCGCCTGGATTGAAAAGGAATTCGGCAGCCAGGAGAAGGAAAGCCAGCCGGAAACCCCGCCGGAAACACCGCCGGAAAAAGGCTAGTACCGCCGGAGGACATTACACGCCCCGGGCCGGCCTTTCTTTGGAGAAGCCGGCCCGTGATTTTTACGCTCTTTGCAGACGCCACATGGATGAATCTTTGGGCTATCTGGAAGTCGCGAGGTCGGGCACTGCAATCTATGCCCGCGTCGTCGGCCTGGGGATGGCCACCGTCGGAATCGACTTCTGGGACTTCTCCGAAGAGATGGTGAAGCAGGGGTTCAACCGCTTCATCGTCGACTTGAGCCAGTGCAGGTCCATGGACTCGACCTTCATGGGCGTCCTTGTCGGAATCGCGGAATCCCCGAAAGTGAAGGCCGGCGAAGCCGTCATGGTCATCAACCCGAACGACCACCACATGAAGCTCATGGACGGTCTCGGCCTTCCCAAGATGATTAGCATCAGGTCCGGAAGGACCGAACTGCCCGAAATAGAGATGAGGCGGCTCGACGCGTTCCCGCGTACTTCCGAGGAGAGAATCCTCAAGATTCGCGACGTGCATGCGAGGCTGGTCGCCCTCGACAGGCGCAACGAGGAGAAGTTCAAGCTGTTCCTCAAGCTCCTCGACCAAGAACTCAAGGGAAGATAGTCCTCTCTCCGCAGTGATTCCCGTCCGTCCTCTCCGGCGCATGACTCCTCACGGCCTGTTTCCCCGCAGCAAGTTGCTTTTTCGGTAAAAAGCGCCGAAAATAGGGAACTATCAGGGTCCTAATTCGTCTAACCCTGCATGACCAGAGGTCCTGCAGTTAAAGGGGGTGCGGTATGATGAAAGACAAGAAGTTCCTGGGCCCATACGAGATAAGGGACAAAATCGGCCAGGGCGGCATGGGCGTCGTCTACCGCGCATACGAGCGGAATCTCGACAGGGAAGTCGCAATCAAGGTCCTGCCGCGCGAGGTTTCCTCCAACGAGAAGTACATCGACCGTTTCCTCCGTGAATCCAAGGCCGCGGCCAAGATCGAGCATCCCAACATCGTTACCATCTACGGGGCCGGAGTGGACGAGGGCGACTACTACCTCGCAATGCAGCTGGTCAAGGGCAAGACGCTCGCGAAGATAGTCAGGGAAGAGGGCGTTCTCCCCTGGAAGGAAGCGCTTGAGGTCATTCGGCAGGCGGCGTCGGCCCTGCACGTCGCTCACCAGAAGGGGATAATCCACCGGGACATAAAGCCGGACAACATCATGATTGAGCAGTCCGGCATAGTGAAGGTCATGGATTTCGGGCTGGCCAAGGGAGCGGTTTTCGACTCGAAGATAACCGAGTCGGGCGTATACCTCGGCACTCCCGAGTACAGCTCGCCCGAGCAGTGCGAGACGCTGGAGGTCGACGCCAGGGCGGACATCTACTCCCTCGGAGTGGTCCTGTACGAGATGCTCTCGGGGACGGTCCCGCACAAGGCGGAAACGCCCCTGTCGCTATTCAAGAAGATCGTGTACGACAAGCCGAGACCCATAGACGAGATCAACCCGCTGGTCCCAAAGACGGTCGTATCCCTCCTCGAGAAGATGCTCGCGAAGAAGAGGGAGCACCGCTACCAGGACGCCGGCGAGGTTGTCGGCGACATCGACAAGATCCTCGGCAAGTCCCGCGAGACGAGCCTGGACAAGCTTCTCGTGGACGGCGTTCCGACCAGCGAAATCAGCCTGAAGCCTCCCGCCGAGGCCAAATCGCGGGCGAGAATAGCGGTCGCGGCGTTCGCAGCCGCATTCGCAGCTGCGGCGCTGGCAGTGACGCTGGTGCTCACCGGCCTCTCGGGCCGGGAGGCGGATGATAGCGGCGCGGCGCCGGACGGGTCCGGAACTGCGCCCTCCGATGGCGCGGGGCTGGTCCGCCTCGACCCGGCCGCGTCGGAAACCCAGAAGAAGGAAAAGCCCGCGGTCTGCGTGGTTCTCGACTTCGAGAACCTCCAGGGCAACGCCGACCTCGCGTGGATGAAGGTCGGGGTCGCGGACATGATCATTACCGACCTCGCGAGGATCTCCTGGCTGAACGTCTATTCCAGGGAGAAGATCCAGGAGAAGCTCGCCGCCTTCAGGGCCGGGGGCGCAAGCCACGCGGACGCGGTCAACAAGGTCGTGGAGGACCTCAAGGCCGACATTCTGGTGCGCGGGAGCTACGTGCTCATCGGCGGCAAGGTGAAAATCGACATCAAGGTCGTGGGCTGCCCGGGAGGACAGGTCGTGCTTTCCGACGGCGACATGGGGACCGAAGACGAGCTCCTGGACGTGGTGGACCGGCTTTCCAGGAAAATACGGGCCAACCTCGAGCTCAAATACGGCAAGAGCATGGATCGCATTGCCGGCGAAGTAGGGGCGCCCGGAGTTTCACCGGTCGCGGAACATACGCTGGTCAACAACCTCATAAGCCTGGACCCGCCGGAAGGCGTCACTGTCGAGTTCAAGGATCTGCCTACTCCCGGCGAGATGGCGGAGATTATGAAGCTTCTCAGCGAGAGGCTGGACGTTGTCGCGGGGTACATGAAGGGGAAAGAGGGCGCGAAGGCCGTGGCGGCTCTAAGGGACAACATCAAGAATCTGGAGCAGCGCCGCAGGTCCGAGACCTTCAGGAACGAGGAGGACGCGGAGGAGGCGAAGGACGAACCGGGCCGCGAAAAGGAAAAGCCTGCCGCCACGCCTGCAGCTCCGAGCGCCGAGGGCGCGGGGGGATCTCCGAAGAAGGACAAGGCATCCGATGCCGGGGAGAAGGTCGGCAAGGATCAGGCGGAAGACAAGAAGAGCACGGCGGCGTCGGACGCCGAACCGGAGAGATGCGCGAAGATGGCTGATGCCGAGAAGGAAGTCAAAGACGGGAGCGTCGGCGACGCCGGCACTGCGCCCGGCAGCAAGGAGGGCGAGAACCTGACCCGTGGACGCATGTCCCGCAAACTCGGAGCGGCAGGCAGGCCGGCCCAGCTCATGATTGTCACAAAGGAATCGGCCCAGAACGTGCTCAAGGCATCCAAGCTCGCCTACAAGGCGCAGATAATCATAGAGGGCGACGCGAAGGACGCTGAGAGCCTCGCCGCGGCGGCGGGCATGCTCAACGAGGCGCTCTCCCTGGAACCGAACCTCCTTGCGGCCAGGAATATGCTGAAGCAAGTCGCGAAGATCGTGGTCGTAATCCAGGAGCAGGAAGCGAAGAAGGCCGAGACGAAGTAGCTTTGCAACGAATTAGTCCATTGTTTGAGTCCATGGTCGAGAGTCAAAGGTCCAAAGCTGGAGACGCACTCTTTCAGCGTTTTCAGAAATCATTCAGCGTTCTCAGCGTCGAATTCGCATCAATATTATTCTGCACTCCTTGGTAATTCCCGTGCCGCACGCATATCCGGCCCACGGTGGCATTCCCATCCAACTACGGTCGCCGGCACGACCGATTCCGCGCCCGGCTTTTCAGCGCTGGCGGGCGCTTTCCGCGTCTGGACTTCCGATGCAGATTCACGCATGATAGGACCCTTGCGGCGGCACGTCGTCACAAGGGCCCTGGGACGGCCGGATTTGAGGACACGGACACATGAGAATTGCGCTGCTTTCAGCGATTCTTGCGGCTTGTTTCGCATCGGTCTCCATCGCCGGGGACGCACCCGCCAGGCACGACCTGTCGCTCCAGTTCGTGCCTGAGTCGCACAGGCTTGCGGCCACGGATTCAATCACCCTGAAAGGACCGGATGGGAAGAGGCAGGTCAGGTTCCGCGTGAGGAAGGAGTTCGCGTTCGCCGAATCCAAGCCCCCCGCCGGGCTTCTCGGCGAATCGGACGCCGAAGGGTGGAGGACGCTCGACCTCAACGCGGAATTCAAGGGCGGATCCGCATGCCTGACAGTCCAGTACACGCTCACGCTCGACAGGCAGGTGAAGAAATCCGGCGCCATGGCTTTCGTGGCCGGCGACGAGACCGACGGATACATAGGCCCCGAAGGCCTGTTCCTTCCCGGAGAAACCGGCTGGTACCCGGAAACCGGCGGAATGATCACATGCACGGTCACCGCCATGCTCCCGGCCCCATGGCGAATCGTTTCCCAGGGCTCCAGGGACTCGGAAAGGGAAACCGAAATCGACGGTACGAAATATATCGTCTCGGCATGGACCCAGGACCTGCCGTCCGACGGCCTGACCATTTCCGGGGGCGTGTACACGTCATCCTCAATCGAGCATGCCGGAGTGGTCCTCACGACGTACCTCTTCGAAAAGCACGCCGGAATGGCAAAGGAACTCCTGGAGGCGACGGCGCGGTATCTCGAGTTCTACGTCGACCTGCTCGGCCCTTACCCATACGCCAGGTTCGACATCGTTGAGAACTTCTTCACCTCCGGCTACGGCATGCCTTCCTACACGCTGCTCGGAAGCCAGGTTTTCGACGTCATCGCCATGATAGGCCTCCGCCCGGGCTTCATAGACCACGAGCTGGTTCACAACTGGTGGGGCAACTCGGTCTACGTCGACTACGCGCAGGGCAACTGGTGCGAGGGCGCGACCACATACTGCGCCAATTACTTCGGAGGCAGGGAGGCGCAGGACACCGCCGAGGCGGACGCCTACAGGGAACTGGTGTCCAGGAAGTTCTCGATATCGGTCGGTACGGAGAACGACTATCCGCTTCATATGTTCAGGTCCAAGAAGGAGGACTTCGAGAACGAGATCGGATACGGCAAGTCCTCGATGTTCTTCCATCTCCTGAGGAGGACCGCAGGGGACGAGGCTTTCTGGCAGGCCATGCGCTCCGTTGCGGCGGAATTCAGGGGCAAGACCGCGGGATGGGGCGACTTCAGGGCAGCGCTCGAAAAAGCCTCGGGCAGGAACCTCGCCGCCATGTTCGACCAGTGGCTCAAATGGAAAGGCGCCCCTGCAATCCGCTTCGAGGGCGGCATCCTCGACCAGGGAGCGCGCGTAAAGGGCGTCCTGACCGCGACCAACAGCCTCGATCCGGCGCTCGGCTACGACCTGGAGGTGCCGCTCCGAATCAGGTTCGCGGACGGAAGGACCACGGACAGGCTCATTCCGGTCTCGGCCGGCCGCGCAGAGGTCGACATCTGTCTCGAAGGCGAAAATGCCGCCGGCGTGGAGGCCGACCCGGAATTCCACGTGTTCAGGAGGATCCCGAAGAGCGAAATCCTTCCATGCCTGAACTCCACCATGTCCCAGGGTTCCGCAGTGTCGCTGGCCTTGGGCGAGGCGGACCCGGGCCAGGCGCAGGCCCTCGCGTGGGCGCAGGAGAGCATCTGGAAGAACCGGAAATGCGTCAAGGCGGCGGAAGCCGTGGCGAAAGGGGGCGGGCCGTTCATCGTCCTGGGCAGGCCGGCGGACGCGGATTGGCTCAGGAAGTCCGTAACCGCGCAGGGCGTCCGTTTCGCCCCGGAAAGCAGCCTGGATTTCGGCGTGAACGGAGGGCAGCCGTGGTTCTCGGTGAACTCGACCCGTCATGCCGGCGCCGAGTCCGCGCTCCTCGTTTCCTTCATGCTCCCGTCCGGCCAGTCCTGCTCGATCCTCTGGGGCAATTCCGCGGAGGCCGTATCGAAGCTCAGAAACCTGTTCCACTACGGCTGGGACCAGTTCGTGGTATTCAAGTCCGGCAGGGCGCTCCAGAAGGGCGTGCTTCGCAGGGCGGAACCTGCAACTGCAACCAGGGAAGGAGCCTTCGCGAAGGGGATGGTCGAATTCCTGGCCAAGGCGACGGCAGCCCGCAAATGCCGCCCGGGCGCGGATTCCGCGGAGAGGAAGGATCTTCAGAAGAAGCTCGGCGAAATGCTTTGCGAGGCATGCGGCGGCGCGGCGGAAATGCACGAGTTCGAGTTCGCCGTGCCCAGGGCGGGCCAGACGGCCGTGGTGAGGCTGGGAGGATCGTTCGCGTCCATGGAGCTTTCCGTCCCAGTGTTCTTCCCGTCGCCGCCTGTCGTCGAGTTCGGGGGGCACAGGCTCGCCGCCGCGGGCGCGGAATTCATGCACATCGTGCACTGCACGGAAATCCCAAAGGAACTGCCGGGACCTGCGCTGGTTATCTTCCGAATCGACGGGAAATTCGGAGCCTGGACCGATTTGGTCGACGCCCTCGAGAATTCGCCGGAAGCGGTCAAGGCCGTGATTCTCTACGAGTCCGCGGCGCATGGAAGAGGGGAGAGGGGGGGATTCTCCCTCGCGGACGTATCCGAAGCCGGGGCGGAGGACGCACAGATGAGGATCTCCTCGTTCCGATCCAGGATGACGAAGGAGTATTCGGGTCCGATTTGCATGATTGCGCCGCTCGTCGAGGGATCGTTCGAGCTGTCCGGGTCCGTGACGGGCAAGGTGTTCCTGGTAAGGGAGGAGGTCCGGATCGCCGGGACCAGCATTTCGGCGCGTCTCAAGGGAAGTCCTGTGGACGGGAACGCGAAGGAGACCCTGATTTCCGCGCACTACGATTCGTGCGGGGAGGGCTTCCCGGGGGCGGACGACAACGCCTCTGGCGTCGCATGCGCGCTCCTCGCGGCCGGTCTGCTCAGGGACAGGCCGCTCGCCGCGCCGGTGAGGGTCGTGCTGTTCGACGCCGAGGAATGGGGGCTGCGCGGATCGCGGGAATGGGTTGCTTTGAACGCGAGGTCCACGAGGCTGGTCCTGAACGTGGACACAATCGGGAGCCGCGAGGTGAGAAAGCTGTTCGTCGTCGGCTCCTCGAAGTACGTCGCGGTCGCGGACCTGGTTTTCAGGTTCCTCCCGGTTTCCGGATTTGCTCGCGGGTCGGACATAGACAGGTTCGCGTACATGCACGGGTCAGACTATTTCCCCTTCGCCGAGGCGGGCGTGCCCTCGGCGGGGCTGTTCTCGTCCTCGCGGAGCGTCATGAACAGCAGGGATGACACGGTAGACAAGGTCGATTTCGAAAAAATCGCCGGCCTTGCGCGTCTCGTGGCCGGCGTGGTGGAGGCAATCGCGGGAAAATGAGCGGAACCGCAAAACGCAGGATTATCCTGATCGTCTTCGCAGGCCTGTCCATGACCGGCTTCGGATTCCTTTTCAATTCAATCATGACGCCCGACATCTTCAGGTCCACGGACCCCGAAAATGGCATCGGATACGTGTACGTCCACGACGACGACCAGAAGGTCGGCAGGCAGCAGCTCATGCAGGTGGAATGCTGGTCGTTCGATTCGTCCAATCCCGTGGAAAGCGTGGTCCTGAGAATCGTCCCCCCCGGAGCATCTGAGCCTGCCATCCTGCCTCTGGCCCGGACTCCCGACACATCGGTCTGGATTGCGCCCATCGGCCTCAAGAAACGGGGGGTCCTGCTGGACAACTTCTCGGGTAACGAAATCAAGGTGTCGGACAGGTATCTGTACGTCGTCGAGGCGGCCTCGAGGTCAGGAAAGAAGGCTCTTATTCAGCCCGAAAGAAACTGGCTCGAAAGGATTATGGGCTGGGCTCCGGACAAGAAGTTCAAGCTTACATTCGAAGGAGAGGTGAGCAGGTGCTGGCTGATTGCCCACATAGTGCTCATGGTCGCAGCGCCCGTGTTCCTGCTGCATGCGCTCTACTACGCCGTGCTCATACTCGCCGGGTCCGGAGACCCGTTGAGGAAGCTCAAGACCAGCCTTATCGCGGGCTGGGTCTGCTTCACCGCGTCTTCAATCCCCATAGGGATAATAATCACATCCCAGGCCTTCAACGTCGGATTCGAACCCTGGCCCTTCGGCGGGGACATAACGGACACGAAGTCCCTGTTCCTCGTGCTGCTCTGGGCGGTTGTTTTCGCCGTGCTTTGGAAGCGGGGCGAGAAGGCCTGGTCAATCACCGTCATTTCTGCCTCGGTCCTGTCCGCGGCGGTCTACATGATACCCCACTCGATGATCGTCCAATAATCACACGCGAGGCGGAGCGCCACGCGCCTCGCGTGTGATTATCGCCCCCACACCCCGGCCCTCTCCCCCGGTCCCGGGGGGAGAGGGGGTACTGGCGGAGGATATTTTGTTCTCGCAGGCGAGGCGGAGCGCCACGCGCCTCGCGGATCCCACGCGAAGCCGTGCGCCAGGCGCTTCGCGTGGGATAAAAAAAAGCACCCGCGCGCGTGAGCGCGCGGGTGCTTTCGAATCGCTTGAAGCCGCAATTACAGCAGTCTCACGATTTCCTTGAGCGTCGGGCAGCGCTCGAGCAGGAAGTTGTAGTGCAGCCCGATTTGCCTGAGCAGGGGCACCTCGCCCTTTTCGGCGATGTGCCCGAGCGCGACGATGATAATGGCCTTGGTCTCGTCGTTCACCGATCCCCCGTTGAAGATGTTGATGAGCGGCGTCACCGTGCCGAGGTCCCTGAACGCGCCTATGGCCATGACGGCCGACATCTTGAAGTACATGTTGCTCTCGTTGAGGAGCCCCGTGAGGATGTTCACCGCGTTGATGTCGCCGAGCTGAGTGAGGGCCATGGCCGCTGCGGCCCTGAGCTCCGGGTCGGAAGCCGTGGTGATGATTTCGTTGAGCTTGGGCATGGCTTCCTTGTTGTCCTTGGCGCCCATGAGTCCGAGCGATATGCAGCAGTAGCCCTTGAGAGTCTTGTCGGTCTTCTCGTTCAGGATTTCGAGCAGAGTCGGAGTCGCGCCCACGTCCTTGAGGAGCCCGAGCCCGACCGCGGCGGCCGACCTGACGTCCGGGTTCGCCCCGCCCTTGAGGATGTTGCGCAGCGGGTCAATCGACTCGCGGTCCTGGGAAAGGCCCGCGGCCAGGCACGCGAAGCTCTTCACGTTCGCGTTCTTCTCGTTCGTGAGCCTGCTGCGGAACACGCTCTGCGCCTGGGTGAGCGCCTTGCCCTTGTTCGCGAGCTCGGCGATGGCCATGAGCGTGAGGCACTTCACGTTGTCGTCCTTGTCCTCGTAGACCTGGAGAAGGGCAGTGAGGAGCTGCTCCTGCGGGATGTCGGCCGAGGGGCCAAGCGCGGCAATCGAGAGAATGGCCGACTGCCTGATTTCATCCTCCTTCTTGCAGGTCTGCAGTACCTGGAGGAGGTACTTCATGACCGGGACCTTCTTGTTCTGCCCCATTTTCACGTAATGGATTCCGAGCTTGCCGAGAGCGGTGGCTGCTACGGCGCGCACCTGGTCCTTCTCCTGGCCGTTGCTGAGCACCGTGATCATCGTATGGGCTCCGGGCTCGTACTGCATGAGCGCAAGCCCGAGCAGGGCCGCGGCCTTCACCTCGTCATGCTCCTTGGGCACAACGGCGATGTTCATGAGGTCTTTCGCAGCCGAATGGTCGCCAATGAGCCCGAGAGCAACCGCGGAATAGACCCTGAACCTGAATCCCTGCTTCTGGCTCTTGAATATCTCGATGAGCAGGGGAATGGCGTCCTTGGCCTTCAGCATGCCCAGCGCCAGGATGGCGGATTCGACCACCGTGGCGTTGGAATCCGAGGAGGCGAGGTCCTTGAGCGGCTGGATGGCGCGCGCGTCGCCCGCCTTGCCCAGAGCAATGGCAGCAGCCGAGCGGATGTCATAGTAGCCGTTGGAAAGCTGACCGACCAGGAACTCGACCAGCTTGTTCTGGCTTTCGCCCTCGGTTCCGCCCGATTCGATGGCTTGCCGCTGGGCGGTCCATGTGAATCTCCACTTGTTGATTTCCCACCAGTCCTTCCATGTCGCCGCGGAGATGCTCCCGTCGCCGGACTTTGTCGGCGTTGTCGGGGTCGTCGCAGGACCGGTAGGCGTGGGGGTAGGCGTCCTTCCGTCCGGGCCGGGCGTCGGACTCGGGGTCGGGCTCGGCGTGGGCGTCGGAGGAGGCGGCGTCGGGGGAGGAGGAGGGGTATCAGGAGGAGGAGTGGGCCACGGGGTTGGATGCGACCCGCCGTGAGCCATGGCTACCGACTGGCATGCCAGGCATGCGGCTGCCGCAATAATCGTCGCGAGGAGAACCTTATTCATCGGAGAACCTCCAAAAATTCGATTTTCATCATAAATCAGCAATTACCGTGCCCGAAAACTATTATGCCTTCCGGCGTTCGAATTTCAAGCTATTGCGTCCATTTCAAACGTTTCATATCCATCCATAGCCATTTGGGCGGATTCGACTGCGCAACGTATTGCCGTCAAGATAGTTAGACGCGACCGGAATTCGGAATACGGCATTCCCCGATTTCCGGGTAAGGATTTTTCCTATTCCATGCTTGGGCATGAAGGACCGGCGCATGTCAAACCTGGACGGCAGTCCAGCATGGGACGAGTCGTCCAGGGATGGACGTACGTGAAATGAACTCCAACCCCAACTTCCAATGAAATCTCAGGAATCCTTCGAATATATGCGCCCTCATAACTATTTGAGTTTTGGTCCCTTACGTGTTTTTATAGGTCGATTCCGCCGGTAGCTTGAATCCGGGGTTTTTGCGGCGGAATCAATCTTCTACAAGTTTTTCGAACGTATCGTCGCCGTGGAGGCTTTGGAAGTCGTTGCTTGTTCGCGCCCAGTTTTTGGCATGGGACAAGTATCCGGTTTCCACGGCCGCGAGCAGCCCGAGATTCAGGTATTCCAGCGCCTTTGCCTTGCTGCCGGCGTAGGTGTAGAAGCTCGCAACGTCGAAATACTCTGTCCAGCTCACCAGAGGGATGTTCTCGACCTTGGAAAGCGCCTCCAGGCCCTTGTCGACTTTTCCGGCGGCGGACAGGAGCGCGGCGTATCCGGAAGCGGGCCTGCGATTCTTCCTTGCGGTCTCCTCCTCGATGATGGTCCTGTAGAACATCTCGGATTTCTCGAAGGCGAATGAAGATTCGATTCCTTCAGCCTTGAGGAACAGATAGATGTTGTTGTAGGCGATTGCCATGAAGAAAATCCGGTCGTTCCTGTCTTCGCCGTTATACTGCGTGTACCACGACCAGAACGAGGTCGATCCTTTGTCGTAGCCCGGGTAGACCCTGGTTATGTTCCCGATTTCAGCGAGTAGGAACCTGGATTTTTCGGCATATGCGCCGACCGCGATTCCGACCAGTTTCTGAAGCTCGCTGCGCGCCGCGGTCAGGATGCCCGTGTTCAGGAGGAACAGGGCTTTCCGGAAGGCTTTCTCGGCCGGGATTACGTTGAGGACCCGCTCGGCCCTCAGCCTGACTTCAGTGTCGCCGTGCGTGTCGATTGCCAGCCTGAGCAGCGGTTCGGCAGCCTGGCCGATTGCGATGAGCTTCTTCTCCGCATCCTCACGCGCACGCCAGTCGTAGTCGCCAAGCCGCCCGATGAGGGCGCTTATCTCGGCCGACTTGTCCGGTTCCTGCTCCCTCTTCTCTTCCCTGGCTTCTATTCCGCCTCCTGCGCCGTTCCCTCCGGCGCTGATTTCAGTCTGGGTGCACGAGGCCAACGGCATGACTAGGACCGCAAGCAGGGCGAAGGTTTGGCAGGAGGCCGCAGTCTTGATTAGTGAAACCCGCGGAAGCCTCAGCCTTGCTTCAAGGCGAAAGCAGGCAGGGTCTTCGGCCGATAAGCGATGACCAGTCTGGATACAACTCACCGCTGTCCGTTTCAATCCCTGTGGGAGGCGAATGTGCCTTGCAGCATTCCGGCACTTCGCCGATTGCTTGAAGTTCGACATCGGACCTTCGACTCCCCGACAGATATGAACTGCCTCGCGCAGTCTGCCCGACCCTCTGTTCGGCGCCACACTTATGCCTGGGTCCCTATTCTTCTTCTCCCCCGAACGTCCCCCGGGGCACATGGTCGAAACGGATTGCCCCGAAAGGCGGCGGCGCAGTCTTCCCGTCTCCCGCCCCTGTCCATCCCCCCCTCGCCGCGAAGAACTCCCTGACCTGCTTTCTGTAGAACTTGAGGAAGAACAGGCTGATTCCGAGACAGACGATTATCGGGAACAGGAAGCAGACCGCGAGAACGGTCCCGTAGAAGATGACCGTCCGTACCGCGGACATCCTGTAAAGGCCGGATGACTTCATGAGCTTATTCTATGAATGAAGTCATTCTAATCTCTTCTGGAAATTATCTGTTCTCCATGACCCTTATAGGCCCGTCGGATGAGAGGAACAGGTCGAGATCGGTATCGCCGTCGAAGTCCGCGGCGAGCACGTGGTTCGAGTAGCCCTGGCCTGCGGGAAGGCCGCATGGCTTGATTTTGAGCTCGTCGGTGTCTTCCGAGAAGAGCCCGGAAGCGTTGTTCAGGTAGAGCCTGTTCTGCTGGTTCGTGTTGGCGAGGACCAGGTCGAGGTCGCCGTCGCCGTCGAAATCGCCGAGCACCGCCGAGGTCGAGTTCCACGTGGCCGCGGGAAGGCCCTTGGTGACGTGCGTGGCTATGTCGGTCCTGTCCGTGAACCTGCCGATGCCGTCGTTTATGAGCAGCCTGCACTGCTGGCCGTAGTTGACGAAGACGATGTCGGCGTAACCGTCGCCGTTCACGTCGCCCACCGCCGCAGCCACGGTGTTGTCCGTGTCCGCCGGCAGGTTGCTTGCAGTGGCGTTTAGGAACTGCCCGGTGAGCGTGAGCTGGTTCAGGTAGAGCAGGTTCTGGCCCCCGTAATTGCAGAACAGCACGTCGAGATCCATGTCGTTGTCCACGTCCACGAGGCAGACGGCCCTGGAAGCGGCGGTATCCACCGGGAAGGCGAGCGCGGTCTGGTCCGAATACGCGCCGGACGAGAACAGGTAAAGCTTGTTCTGCGTGCCGTCGTTCGCGAAGACGATGTCCGGATATCCGTCGTTGTTGAGGTCGCCGAGCGCCACGTCCGAGGTGGCGTCAGTATCGTTCGGGAAGAACGGCGCCACAGTCGCGTCGGAGAACACTCCGCCGCCGGTGTTCAGGTAGATGCGGTTCTGTGATCCGTAATTGGCCACGACGATGTCCATGTGCCCGTTCCGGTCCATGTCGGCCATCGCCATTCCCCTGGAGTCGGCCGAAAGAACGGGGAGCGACGTATATGGCGCGTTGGCGGTGCCGTCCGTGAAGCGGCCCCCCGAGTTGACATAGAGCCTGCACTGGCCGTTCTTCACCGCAACCGCGACGTCGAGGTCTCCGTCGCCGTCGATGTCGCCTGCCGCGGCTTTCGAGCTCCTGAACGACGCGGGCAGCCCTGCAAGCTGCGTCCCCGCGAGGTCGGTCCGGTCCTCGTAGTGCCCGGTGCCGGAGTTGCGCAGGTAGAGCCTGCTCTGGCCGCCCATGTTGCCCGCGACGAGCTGATACGGCCATGCTGCGTTGAAGTTGCCCTTCGCAAGGCAGACCGTCTGATCAGAGTCAACGGGCAAGTATCCTGACGCGTCCAGGCTGAACCTGCCAGGATTTGAGATGCCCGCGTTCTTCCAGAGAGTGTTCTGGCCCAGGTTTCCGAAGACGAGGTCCTGGTGCCCGTCGGCGTCGATGTCCACAATCGCGACAGACATCGATGCGGCCGTGTTGGCCGCGTCGAAACCCTTGGTAGAGACCGTGCCGGTGAAGTGGATGCATGTCGCATGGTCGCCGACCGCCCAGACGTTGGAAATCGATGACGCCCAAAGGCCGGTCAGCCTCGCCGCGGTGCCGGTGCGGTAATACGGCGCCCATGTTGATCCGTTCCAGAAGATGACCGTGCCGTTGTCTCCGCATGCGAATATGTCGGTCGCGTCGATTGCGAAGACGGCGTACAGGTCCACGATCGCCGGGCTGGAGAGCGTCCAGGTCGAGCCGTTGTACCTGAGGACTGTCCCGTTCCTGCCTACTGCCATGACGTCGCTCGGCGTGAGTGCCTGGACCGCGAGCAGGTCCGCGCTCGACGGCACGGCGGTCTGGGGAGTCCAATGGCCGGCTCCGTCGCCGTGGAGAATCCAGCCGCTGTCGCCTACCGCCCACAGGTCGTTGGGGCCGGAAGCGGAGATTCCGTTAAGCGAGCCTGCGGATTCGACGAACCAGTTCGTGCCGTTGTAGTGGATAATCGTGCCGTTTTCCCCGCAGGCGAAGAGGTCGGTCGCCGAGGAGCCCCAGATGGACAGGAGGTTCTCGGTCACCGGCGAGGTTATCGACGTGTTCCACGTCATGGTGGACGTATTGCATGAGATGATGGTTCCGCCTGCGCCGACGGCGTACAGGTCGTTGCCCTGCACCCAGACGGCGTTCAGGTTGGCGGTGACCCCTGCAGGCGTGACGTCGGTCCAGACGCCCGATCCCGTGTACCTCTGCACAGCGGGGCCTGTGCCGACAATGAAGCAGTCCGTGTTGGAAGTGCCGGCGATTCCCCTGAGCGAGGACGTGCATGCAGGGCCCGAGAAGGTCAGCGTGGAGGTGACGAGCGAGGTCTGGCCTGCAATCTGGTCAGGGGCCGCGTAGTCGAAAATCCCGCGAATCGGGTTGACGGTAAGCACGTTAGTGGTCGAGTTCCATGCAGTGACCCGGCCGGTGGCGCCCGAGATCGACCCGCTCACGGTCTCCCCGACCTGGTAGTTGCCCGAGGGGGATGAAACCGTGAGGTTCGTGACGGCCTGGAGTTCCCACACCGACGCTCCGTCGTAGTGGATGACCGTGCCGTACTCGCCCGCGATGAAGACCTCGCCCGAGGCGGAATCGACGTAGACGTCGTTCAGGTTCCTGGGAGTCGGAATCGCCTGGCAGACGTACGCGAGAGTTCCCGAGGCGCCCGATGTCTGGCCCTGGACCTGGTCGGGCGCGGTCACGCTGAACACGCCCGAGGCGACCGAGACCAGCAGGAGCCTCGAAGCGGGGTCCCAGCTCAGGACCGTGGCGTTGGCGGCGGATGACGATCCGATGACGGTTTCGCCGACGGTGTACGCGCCCGAGGGGGAGTTCACTCTAAGATACTGCATGCTCCTCAAGCTCACGAAGGACCACGAGCTCCCGTCGGAGCGCATCACGTTGTAGTCGCCGGCAATCAGTTCGGCGCTGCCGACGGCGTAGACGTTCGTCGGTCCCGATCCTGATACGGAGTTGATTGAATACGTGGTCGGGCTCGTCTGCTGATACCACTTGAGGCCCGAGGCGCCGTTGTAGTAGCGGAGGATGAGGCCGCCTGCGCCTACGGCATACTTGTTGTCCGCCGCCTGGTGGTAGACGCCGAGCAGCGTCCCCGGCGCCGTCAGGTTGGTGGGCTGCACGGTCCATCCTGTGCCGTTATACTGCAGAATCGCGTCCTGGTAGCCCACGACCGTCACGTCCGAGGAGGACCCGCCGTGCACCGATGTGAGGTTGTTTGCGGAGAACCTGTAGTCGAAGGAGAACGCCGAGCCGTTCCACTTGAGAATCGTCCCGCCGTCGCCCACGAAATACGCGTTGTTGAGGGCGAAGGCCGTGCATCCCCGGAGGTCGCCCTGGGTGAGCGCCTGGTTGAGCGCGACAAACGAGCCGGACGTGTTCTCGACGACCACACCGGCCTTGCCGGCTGCGAAGGTCCGTATGGTCGCGGGAATGCCCGCGGCGCAAAGGAGGTCGTTGCCGGTCACGCCGCCCTCGGGGCCCCATGACGATCCGTCGGGATTGTGGCTGATTTGGCCCATGACGCCGACTGCATAGAGGTGCGAGCTCACGCCCGCGAGGGCGCTGAATCCGCCGTTGACGAAGGCTCGTTCCCTTTTCCAGTCGGCCTGGGCGTCCTGGAAGAATCCGCTGCCCTGGTTCAGGAGGATCCGGGATCCGCCGTTGCACGCGAGCACGAGGTCCATTGTCGCGCCGCCGTCCATGTCCAGGTTTGCCGCCTTCACGTCATAAGTGGCATCGGAATAGTACGGCAGCGAGATGGCGTTCGTCGCCGTATCGAAAGTGGTCTCCTTGAATTCCCCCCAGCCGTCCTGCCAGACCTCGGGCGAGACCGTGACCTTGGTGGGGGAATTCAGGAATATCCTGTCGGGCCCGCCGATGTTGCCGGTCATGAAGTCCAGGTCGCCGTCCGCGTCGATGTCGAGGACAAGGGCGCACTGGCCGTTGTCGTTGCCGACCGGCATTCCCGAGGTGAAGGTCTGGGCGAGATCGGTCCCGTCCAGGAATTCGCCGTGGCCGTCGTTGAGAAGGAGCTTGTTCTGGCCGTTGTTGATTGCAATCGCGTCCATGTCCGTGTCGCCGTGGGATTGGTCGACGTTGATGAACGCGATGAACTTCGAGTCGTCCATCACCAGAGGGAGGCCCGATGACATGTTGAAGTAGGGATCCGTCCCATCCGTGAACCTCCCTAGGCCGTCGTTGATCAGGAGCGTGTTCTGGCCGTTGTTTGCGACCAGGATGTCGAGGTCGCCGTCCCCGTCCACGTCCGCCGCTGCGGCATGGTTCGAAAGGTCCTCGGCGGCAGGCAGCCCGGTGGTCGTTTGCGCTTCGAGCCCGGTCCCGTCCGTGAACTCGCCGGCCCCGTTGTTGATGAGCAGGCGGTTCTGTTCGCCGTAGTTGGCGAAGAACAGGTCGAGATCAGCGTCGCCGTCGAAGTCCCCCGCAAGCACGAATCTTGTATTCCAGCTCGCGCCCAGCGTCTGGGCGAGCTCGAACTCGCCGGAGCCCACGGGCCGGACCGGCGGACGGGGTTTCCTTTCCGAAGAGCACCCCGGCATGAATGCAAGTATGACGGCAGCCGCGCAGATGACGAGATTCGGCCTCATTTCGGCCTCCTTCGAGATGGACCCGGGGCCGTTCCCGCGATCCCGGTCTTTCCGAGCGGGACATGGACGTAACTGCCCCATGGGGTCAGACAACACTCCGTTCCGGTGGGGGGTAATGAACTGGAATTATAGCAATTCCGGCGGGAAGAAGCAAACAGCCATACGGCGTCCGGAATAGGCCGCGCCCGCATCCGGAGTCGAAGGTCCGAAGTCGAACGTCGAGCAATCGGCGAAGTCCCTCGACTCCGCTCGGGACATTCGCCTCCCACAACCCGGACGAGCCAGAACAACAAGGTTTATTGGTCCGGCTCGTCCGGGTTGTGGGAGGCGGATGTTCGGGTTCTCGCCGTGCCGTCTGCCCGGACTCCGCCGATTTCACTCCTGCATGCAGAAAGCGGTCGGTTTTAATCACTGCGCTCGGCCGCCGGGATCGCCGCTCGTTTCCTCGCGCGGGAAAACGGGGGCAAAAAAAAAGGCTTGCGCCCTATGAGAAAAGCCCCCCCCTTTGAACTTTTCTCCACGCTTGGGCACAAGCCCCGGTCGTTTCATTATTGGTTATACTCCATTTTTGTCACGGAATTGTTACGGCTGCATAATATGTTTGAAATATGTTTGAAACAGGATCGGTCTGCGTTGGTTTAAAGCTCGATCGTCAGTCACCTAGTGACCGCAGTTGAGCGGAAGTCTATCACCTGCACGCCTGTTCCACTGCTCAACTGCTCCCAATCCGGACGAGCCGGAACATGGAAGCCTGGTTCCGGCTCGTCCGGGTTGCCGTCAGAGGTATCCCTGCTCCCTGAGCATGCCCTCGGACATGCCGGCGGACTTGCCCCGGGCGCCGGGATTGGCGAGGTCAATGCGCCTGAAAACGTATTTCCCTATGATGTCGGTCTCCACGTTGACTCCCGAGCCTTCGGAAAGCCCTCCCAGCGCAGTGCGCGCGAGGGTCTCCGGAATGAGGACAAGCCGGACAGAAGCCGAATCCGCTTCGGCGATGGTGAGGCTGACGCCGTCGATGGCAATGGAACCTCTGGGCACGTTTATGCGGGCTATTGCGGGATCCATGGCAACCAGCATGTGCGCAGCAGATCCGTCTTTCCTGAACTCCTTCACGATTCCCACGCCGTCCACGTGGCCCATGACCAGGTGTCCGCCGAGCCTGAAGTCGGGTTTCATGGCCCTTTCGATGTTGAGGCGCGTGCCTAGGGCAAGGGATTGGATGGTGGTCGCGGAGGCGGTCTGACGCGAGACGTCGAACTCGAACGAATCGCGAGCCATGCCGCAAACAGTGAGACAAACGCCGTTTATAGCCACGCTTTCGCCGCCCTTCACGGGTTCGGCGCCGGGGCTGAACTCCACGCAAATCCGAAGCCCGGAGGACGACGGTTTCTTCCACTTCAGTTTCCCGACGGTTTCTATAATCCCGGTGAACAAAAGCAGGTCCTTTTAAGTTGACAACTCCGGGAATGATAATATCATATTCTACTTTGCCCCTGGTTTCAGGAAAAAGGAAAAAAGGCCCGGCGCGGCGCGGGGCGCGTTCGATGAGAATCGACGTTCTGACGATATTCCCGGAACTGTTCAAGCCGTACCTGGAAACGTCGATTCTGGGAATCGCCGGGACCAAGGGGCTGGTCGAGTTCGGGATTCACGACCTCCGGGACTATTCGGAGGACAAGCACCGCAAGGTGGACGACAAGCCGTTCGGAGGCGGGCCCGGGATGGTGTTCACGCCCGGGCCGGTGTTCAAGGCGGTCGAGAGCGTATCCGGCGGGAGCGCGGCCGGGCACAGGCTTGTGATGATGACTCCGGAGGGGGAGACGTTCTCGCACAGGATAGCCATGGAGCTGGCTTCGGAGAAGGCGCTCCTCATCCTTTGCGGGCATTACGAAGGGTTCGACGAGAGGATAAGGACCGGGCTCAAGCCGAGAGAGATATCAATCGGCGACTTCGTGCTGACCGGCGGCGAAATCCCGGCGATGGCGGTGATAGACGCGGTGGTCAGGCTGGTGCCGGGGGTATTGGGTTGCGCGGAATCCGGGAAGAGAGACTCGTTCGCGAGGGATCTCCTCGGGTTTCCGCAGTACACGAGGCCGCGGGTGTTCAGGGGCATGGAAGTGCCGGAAGTGCTGCTTTCGGGCGACCATGCAAAGATAGAAGAGTGGAGAGAAAGGATGGCCCTTACGCGGACCGCCGCGCGCAGGGCCGACCTGTTGAAAGGCAGGAGCGATGCTTAACGCGGACGACTACGTGAGGAAACTTGTTCCGGCGAAGGACTTCGACTTCGAGGTGGGCGACACCGTGGACGTCCACGTCAGGATAGTGGAAGGGGACAAGACGAGAATCCAGATTTTCAACGGCATAGTAATCAGGGACAGGGGCCGGGGCACGAGGAGGGCAATCACCGTGCGCCGGGTCGTGCAGGGCGAGGGCGTGGAGAGGATGTTCCCGCTTTCGTCTCCGACCGTGGTCGCCGTGAAAACGAAGAAGAAGGGCAAGATTCGCAGGGCGAGGCTCTATTATCTGCGCGACAAGGTCGGCAAGGCCACGAAGGTCAGCGAGCGGCGCTGGACGAAGTCCGGCGAGGAGGGGGCCGAAGCGGCGGCCGTCCCGGCCGATGCCGCCCCGCAGCCCGCGGCGGAACCTGCAAAGGCTCCTGCCAAGGCCTAGGCCCGGGGGAATCGCCCGGGAGGCTTTCCATTCGCCGGTTCGATTCGGCGGCTTCACATACGCCCCGTTCCCGGGCGATTCGGCGGGGGAATCCGCAGAGCGGCTGCCTGATTCCGGCTTCGCCGATTAAGCTTCACAGGCCTGGCCGGCGAGGATCGCTAATCGACCATGAATCCAGAACGCGATTTGGGCGTCCGTGCCGAGGACGAGGCGTGCAAGGCCCTTTCGAAGGCGGGCTGCCGGGTGGTGGACCGGAACTATTCGCGAGGGCGGGGGGAGATTGACGTAATCTGCCTTGACGGGGGGACCATCTGCTTCGTGGAGGTCAAGGCGAGGTCGTCCTCTGCGGCGGGCAGTCCCGGGGAAGCCGTCGGCGTGGCCAAGAGGAAGAAGATGGTCCAGGTCGCGGTGCAGTACCTGAAGGAGAAGAGGGCCTTCGATTCGCCCGTCAGGTTCGACGTGGTGGAAGTGGTTCCCGGATCCGCGGGGCTCGAGTGCAGGATAATCAAGGGGGCGTTCGGGACCGAGGATCTGGAAAGGGGGCGTTTCGGGCCGGGCTGAGCATAACCCGGACGAGCCGGAACCAGACAAGAATGCAAAATCAGGCCTGTCCGGGTTATATCACGCGCTTCGCGCGTGCCTTACCGCATATCTTTTCAATTTCTACAGGAATATTCCGATTAAGTGACTGATGCGCTATAGTCAGGAGACAAGCAGAGGGGAAGAGAAGCAAAACCGCTATTTCGAGGAGTAAAGAGATGGGCTGCAGGGTGGCTGTAGTGGGAGGGACCGGGGTGGTGGGCGAGGAGATGTTGAACGTGCTCCGGGACAGGAAGTTCCCCCTCGACGAGCTCCGGGTCTTCGCATCGCCGAAGTCCGCAGGCAGGAAAGTGAAGTGCGGGAAAAAGCAGGCGACCGTAGAGGAAATCCGCGACGGGTCGTTCAAGGGGGTGCAGATTGCCCTGCTCGCGGTTGACAAGGAGCTTGCGAAGAAGATAGCCCCCAAGGCGGCGGCCGAGGGCGCGGTGGTCATAGACAACTCCTCGTCGTTTCGGATGGATAAGGACGTGCCTCTGGTGGTGCCCGAGATCAACCCGCGGAAGGCGTTCGATCACAAGGGGATAATCGCGAATCCGAACTGCTCCACGGCAATCATGCTCATGGCGGTCTATCCCGTGTACAAGCTCGCGGGGGTCAGGAGGATCGTAGCCGCCACGTACCAGGCGGTGTCCGGGGCAGGGAGGAAGGCCATGGACGAGCTGCCCGCGCAGCTTGCGGAAGTGATGAAGGGCGGCAAGCCGAAACCCGAGGCGTTCCCGCACAGGATAGCCTTCAACATCATCCCGCGCATCGGATCGTTCGATTCCGCGGGATACACGACCGAAGAGGTCAAGATGCAGAACGAGACCAGGAAGATCATCGGCGATCCGCGGATTAAAGTGACCACGACCTGCGTGCGCATACCGGTCATGAGGGCGCATTCAATCGCTGCCAACATAGAGACGGAGAAGAAAGTCACCGCGGAACAGGTCAGGGAAGCCCTCGCGTCCGCGCCGGGCGTGGACCTCGAGCCGCTCAAGGACGTCTATCCGATGCCGCTGGACGCGTCCGGCAAGTACAACGTCCTCGTGGGGCGCATCAGGGAAGACGCGTCCCAGGAGAACGGCATCGACCTGTTCGTATCAGGCGACCAGCTCCTGAAGGGCGCGGCTCTCAACGCTGTGCAGATTGCTGAGCTTCTCGTGCAGGAAGGATTGCACGGATAGTTCAGGGATTAGGGTTATCGGCGGAGTTCCTGTGAGTTCCTTGCATTCGCGGAACATCCGCCTCCCACAGGATCAATCGTCCTTGCGGAGTTCCTTTGTGTTCTCTGCGCTCGCCGGAACATCCGCCTCCCACAACCCGGACAAGCCGGCAATAAACAGGTGTCGTCCCCGGCTCGTCAGGGTTTAGAGCAGTTGAGCAGTGGAAAGCGCCGGCGCTCTTTGGTACATTCTGTTTATCCGACACGAAGAAGGGCCGATTGAGGGATGGCTCAATGACGCGGTTCGCGGCGTATCTGATTCCGCTCCTGCTCGCCGCATCCACTGCCGTTCCGCGTTCATTCGCGGAAATCAGGACCGAATCCGAGTGGAAGAAGCTCGAGGAGGAGGCCCGCGAGGACCTCTACGGCCTGTCCAAAAGGAAACGGTTCGAGATAATCGCGAAGCTTGGGGACGCCAACTACCTCAAGGCCGTGCAGCTCCTCGTCATGTTCATCGAGAAGAACAACCCCCGCCTCGCCCCCCTGGAACAGAAGGAGAGGGAGATTCTCAAGGACATCCAGCAGCTGAACAAGATAGCCGCCAGCCTCGGAAACAAGATGACGCTCGACGACATGCAGAGGATGAAGAACCTCCAGGCCGAGCTCAAGGAGATACACGACGCGATACTCAGGGAATCGGACCTCAAGGACTCGGCGGTAGAGGCCATCGCCAGGACGCGCGATCCGGCCATTCTCGGCTGGCTGAAGGCGTCGTGGAGGAAGTCCAAATCGCAGGCAGTGCAGATTGCCGTCATACGGGCCTTCGGGCTGATTGGGAGCCAGGCTCTCACGGCCGAGATCTTCGAGGCGGCGATGGACAGGGACCCGCAGGTGAGAACGGCCGCGATTGAAAGCCTCGCGGGGAGGCCCGAGGAGGCGCCGTGCGACCTCCTGCCTGCGGCGTTCTGGAACGAAGCCCGCCTCCCATTCCGCACGCCGGTCCGCGCCCTGCGCCTCGCGGAAATCTACGGCGCGATTCTCAAGGCGCTCGGGGACGAATTCTGGCAGGTGAGATGCACGGCCGTGAGGATTCTCGGGGATTTCGGGGACCTGGCGGCGGTCGAGCCGCTGATAGCTGCGCTCGAGAAGGAGCCCGGGAGGATAAGGGGGGACATAGACGAGGCGCTTCAGAAGCTTACCGGCAAGTCGCTTGACGGCGACTACCTCATGTGGAAAGCCTGGTGGGCGTCGCACGGATCGGACGTGAAGGCCGGGAAAGCCGCGGGCGCCGGCGGTCCCGCGGCGGAATCGCACGACAAGACCGTCTCCTTCTACGGAATCAAGACGAGGTCGAAGAACATACTCTTCATAATCGACGTATCTGGATCGATGGAATGGAAATCCAAGTCCGGGAAGAAGGACGGCGGGGGACAGAAGCCGGCTCCGGCGCCCCCGGCCGGCGGCGGCGGTTTCGGCGGAAGCCCCGCGGCTCCGGGCCCGGCCGACGACAGGAAGATATCCGTGGCGAAGTGGGAGCTGAAGCAGGCCATCGCCAACCTGGAGGAGGACGCGCTCTTCAACCTGATTTACTACGGCACGGAAGTGAAGATGTTCCAGCCCAAGATGGTCCCGGCCTCAAAGGGGATGAAGCTCCAGGCAATCAAGCTCATAGACGAAATCAAGGCCGGGGGCGGGACCAACATCTACGATTCCCTGGTCAAGGCTTTCACCCTCGGGGGAGGGGACAACGAGAAGAAGAACTTCGAGAACAGCGTGGACACGATTTTCTTCCTGTCCGACGGCGTGCCGACCGCGGGGAAAATCACGGATACGGACCTCATCCTCAAGGACATCCGCCACCGGAACAAGGTCCGCAAGATTATCATCAACGCCGTGGGCATAACCACGGAATCCGACAAGCCCGAGGAGCAGAGCAGGCTCGAGGAGTTCGTGAGGAAACTTGCGGAACAGAACGGCGGCAAATACGTGCAGAAATGATGAAGGAGACCCCCGCATGAAGAACCCCCTTCCGTTTTCGCTGTGCATGGCCGGGCTGCGAATGCCCGCCCTGGCAGCCTGCATTCTTCTTTCCCTCCTGTCCGGCCGGCGGTCGGCGGGCGAGCTGACGGACCAGGAATGGAAGAAGATCCAGGCCGAACTGAACGCGGCGTTCCAGGGCAACGACGCGGAAGCCAAGATTGCGGCCGTGTCGAAGCTTGCCAAGGCCGACGACGCGAGGGCGCTCCCGCTCCTCGCAGGAACCGTGAAGCTGGCGAACGCCCAGCTTGCCGTTGCCGTCAAGCAGGAGGCGGACCTGCGCAAGGCCATCGATAAAATCCCCTTCGTCCAGGAGGGCGACAAGAGGCGGTACGAGAAGGCCGAGGACATGGAAAGGCTCAAGGAGCTGCAGGAGGGGCTCAAGACGGTCCAGGAGGGAATCACGGCGCTCCTCAAGGTGAAGAGGATTGCGCTGGGCGGGTTCACCTCGAAGACCGACGGCAAGGCGCTCGACTGGCTCTTCGCAAAAGGCCTCCAGAACCCGGACTGGGAGGTGCGCGTCGGCGTCGTCGAGGCGATGGCGGAAATCAAGGACGAGGCGCGGGCAGGGGCCTGCATCGTAACCGCCCTTTCCGACAAGGACCCGCACGTCCGCGTGGCTGCGCTTTCCGCGGCGATGGCCAAGGATCTCAAGACCGAGAGGCAGAAGTACCTGGCCATGCTCAAGGACAGGGAATGGGAGGTCGTGGCCCAGGCGCTCGAGGTCATAGCCGGGTTCGGATACCGCGACGCGGAGACCGTCGACGCGCTCATCGAAGGCCTGTGCGCGGCCGAGGGCAGGGCCGCCGAGGACTACGAGAAGGTGCTCGAGAAGATAACCGGGCTCTCCTACTACGGCGACGGCAAGCTTTGGCAGAAGTGGTGGAAGGACAACCGTTCGAAGTTCGCCCCGGCCGAGGGGGCGCCCGCCCCCGCCGGCAAGGAAGGCTTCAAGGGCGATCCGGCACCCGAGCCGGCGCCCGTGCCGAGGCCGGAGCCGGGGAAGCCGCACATCACTGGGTCCTTCTACGGCATCGAGACCAAGTCGCACAACATCATCTACGTCCTGGACGTGTCCGGCTCGATGGCCGGGCCGGCTACGAGAAGGGCCAGGGAAGGCGAGAAGCCCGGGCCGGTGATAACCGGCGAGGGCGAGAAGAAGAAGGGGGACGAGCCCAAGGACGAAGGCCCCACCGGGAACACGAAGCTCGACTTCGTGAAGTACGAGCTCAAGAAGTCCATAAGGCTCCTGTCGCAGAAGGCGTGGTTCAACGTCATCTTCTACAGCGACCACTTCGAGATCTGGCAGGAGGAGATGGTGAGGGCCAATCCGCAGAACAAGCAGAAGGCGTACGAGTTCATCGACAAGCAGGGGCCAAACGGGACGACGAACATATTCGACGCCATGGAGAAGGCGTTCAAGATGGCGGGTCCGGGCAAGCCCAAGGAGCAAGCGGACGAGCGATACGCGCAGACCATGGGCGGCGCGGACACCATCTTCCTGCTCTCGGACGGCAGCCCGAACGCGGGAAGGGTGCCCGAGGCCGGTGCGATACTGGAGGAGATTGCAAAGCTCAACAAGCTCAGGAAGATAACAATCCACACGGTCGGTGTCGGGGACCACAACGTCCCGTTCATGCAGAAGCTCGCCGAGCAGAACGACGGGAAGTACGTGAAAGCGGACTGATTTTTCGCGCATGGCGCGAAAAATCACCTCTTGAACCCCTTCTTCTCGGCGGCGAGATCCAGGTACAGGGTCATGGCGTCCTCGGCTTCGAGGACCCTTTCCTGCGCGAGCTTCCCCCGGAGGTCCAGGGCCTTCATGTATCTCTTGCACTCGCCGCAGTGGTCAATCCGGTACGAGGGGTCGTCGTCGTAGGACATGAACCCGTGCTTCTTGCCGTCCGTGCATCCGCAGAACGGGCAGTGGATGCGCTGGAACTTCCAAATCGTGCCGCAGGCCATGCACAGAAGGTACCTCGCGCCGCCCTCGCCCTCGTATTTCGAGAAGCACGGGTCCGATCCGCACACGAGGCAGTTTCCGCGCTTCCATCTCTCCTCGTCGAGTGCGGGTCTCAGGGCTTCGGCCGTCCTGACCATGACCGGCCTCGCGACCTCGGCCGCGAAGAAAGCGAGCATGGATCCCTGCATATCGAAAGTCCTTGCTTCCTTCGCCAGGCCCTTCCTGTCCCTCTTGAGGAGCATCCGAATCCATCCGGCGACCGGCGCCCCTCCCTTGTCGGCTACGAAAGCCGAGAGCGCCTCGCCGAAAGCCATTCCGTGCCGGGCGAAGATCCCGGTGGTATCGGCGGCGCGTCCTGCCGCCCATTCTTCGCCGATTTCGAGCTTCTCGGGCTTGAGGACCACGTTCCCGGCCGCAAGCTTCAGCGCAAGGTCGTCCGGCAGGCCGGAGGCTGACGCGAGGGGCGACGCCTCCTTCCATGCCAGGGCGGCGCTTTTCGCGAGCTCGATTCTGAAGTTGAAGTACTCTGCAGGGTGGGCCGATTCGGTCTTCGCCTTCTCAATCGCGGCCGCGACCTGATCGAGCGTCGAGTGCCTATTGATATCCATCGCCTTCTCCTCTGGAAAAAGCCTGCGGGAGCCGACGCGTCTTTCCTGTCCGGCCAAAGGCGGCGAATAGAGATGCAGGCAATCATCGCCGCCTTGCAGCGCCGGGAACGTTCCGGCGGCTCCCACAGAGGTGTATAGTCGGCAATCCGAACCGAAAGAAGCTTTTCGGGTTCGTCAGCCCCTGTTCGGCGCCTTCACTCCCTGTACCTTGTCAGCATGCATAAAAAAGGGGGCGCTTTTCAATTGCGCCCCCTTTGAATGACATTTGCAACCCTACTTCGCCTCCGCCCTGGCGACCTTTTCCCTGCGGTCGAGGAACTTCGCGGCCGCCGCGATTCCGGCCGTGAGGGCCGTGGCGGCGAGCATGGGTCTCGCGGCCTCGCTCAGGAAGCCTTTCGCCGCGGGTTTCGCGCCTTCGCTCGATACCGAGGTTGTGGGGAAGGAGAAGTCGTAATGTTCAGGGCTGTCGACGAGAATCCAGACGACGTTGGAACCGTAGCCCGTCGGCGGGTAGATGTTGGCGCGCGGGTGCTTCTGCTTCACGATGCTGAGCCTCTCGTAAGCCGTTGCGAGCAGCACGCTCTTTTCCAGGGTCCTCGTGGCCTGCACGGGGCATGCGGACGAGCATGCCGACGGCTTGCCCTCGTAGAGCCTGTCGCGGCACATCCAGCACTTCCATGCCTCGTTGTTGGTGCCGGGGAAGCGCGGGACGCCCCAGGGGCAGCCGTAGAAGCACTCGCGGTTGC
Source organism: Candidatus Kuenenia stuttgartensis (assembly GCA_020723505.1). Classification (GTDB taxonomy): domain Bacteria; phylum Planctomycetota; class JAKEIC01; order JAKEIC01; family DYIT01; genus DYIT01. The sequence continues at coordinate 8,356 of DYIT01000030.1, read as the reverse complement.
AGTCGCCGCAGAGGTTCCTGTTCACAATAACCATGCCGCCCTGGTCCCTGACGATGGCATTGGGGACCGGGCATGCGGCGAGGCATCCGGGATTCTCGCAGTGCCTGCACAACTCGCGCCTGAACAGCCAGCGGACCTTGCCGCCCGGCTCCTCGTATTCCGAGAACCTCATGAAGGTCCAGGTCTGCCAGGAAAGGTCCTGCGGGTTCTGGTAGGTCCCGACGTTCGTCGTGACGATGGCCTGGCGCTCGTTCCACTGCTTGCAGGAGACCTGGCATCCCCTGCACGCCATGCAGAGCGACTGGTCAATCAGCAAACCGTACTCGACCATGTTATCCTCCTAGACATTCCCGCGGCCGGCCGCGGGGATTTCATCCGGATTTACACCTTCTCCACCTTGCACAGGAACGCCTTGTACTCGGGGATGCGCGTGTTGGCGTCGCCGATGTTCGGCGTCAGCCTGTTTGCGCTGGTTCCCTGTGCAAGGCCGCGGTACCCGAAGTGCCATGGCATGCCGATTTGGTGCACCGTGTTCCCCATGATTGTGAACGGCTTGATGCGCTTCGTCACGAGGGCGACGGCCAGCACCGGGTTGTTCGGGTTCCTGGCGGTCGTTACCTTGACATGGTCGCCGTTGTTCACTGCAAGCAGGGCAGCGAGCTCGTAGCTCATCTCGACGAACATCTCCGGCTGGAGCTCCACGAGCCACGGCAGGTTGCGCGTCATGGCGCCTGCCTGCCAGTGCTCGACCAGCCTGTAGGTCGTGCCCACGTACGGATAATTGGCCACTGTCCCGGGGACGAAGTTGTACTGGGCCCAGAGCACGGGGCCCGCATCCATGTGCATCACGATCGGGTTCCACATGACGTGGGAAGCCCCGAACGGGTGTGTCGCAAGCGGAGTTTCCGCGGGCTCGTAGTGCTCGGGAAGCGGGCCGTCGACATGCTTTGTCGAATTCAGCCCGAACAATCTGGCAACGCCTTCCGGTTTCATAATGAACGGCATGTAGGCGTCGGGTTTTGTATTCGCGCCGCCGTCGACCACGTCGCTTCCCGCAAACCAGGTCGAGGTGACGTAGTCGTACTTCATGACCCACTTGTCCGTCTGGAAAGGCACATAGCCGTCCACGGCCACGGGCTTCATGGAAGCGCGGTTGTAGATGATTCTCCTGTTCACCGGCCAGCACCAGGAGAAGTCGGAGTAGAGGCCGATTCCCGTGGCAGAGTTGTCGACCGAAATCCTCTTTGCCGCCCTGTTGCCCTGGTATGTGCCGGTCGGAGTAGTGACGTCGGTTTGGACCCAGCATCCGCAGTGAATCCAGCTTCCGCAGGCCGTGGTCCCGTCGAACTTGAGGTCCGAAATGAAGCTAGAGAGCTGGTTGCCCTTCGCGGCGGTTCCGCCGATGTTCGCGGGGTAGAGCAGCGTGTATCCGTTGATTTCCTTCATCACAGCCTTTGGATCCGCTTCGGAGAACTGGATGCCGTAGTTGTTGGGCGTGTTGGGGCCCCAGGACATTTCCTTGATTCCGAGGCCTCCGGCTATGGTCGTGGCCGCGGCGTAGTTGGTCTTGAGCTGCAGCATGAGGTCGTTGGCTATGTCGAGGTCGGACTTCGCGGTCCCCTTCTGCACCATCACGCCGCCGTCCTCGGCCCCGTAGCGCCACTGCACCCACCTGCCCGAGTTCGACACGCTTCCTTCCTTTTCCATGGAAGCTTTGGCCGGGAGGAGGTAGACAGTGGTCTGGATGGCCGTGGGCGTCAGCGTTGCGTCCTGCGATCCCGAGGCTGCGTAGGAATAGCCCGGGTTGGCCGGGTCCTCCTTCCAGAATGCCGCCGTCTCGGTCTCCCACAGGTCCACGCACACGAGGGTCGTCAGGTTCGCGAGCATCTTCCTGCCGTGAATGACGTCCGGGCCGCCTACCGCCGGGTTCATGCCCCAGCACATCATGAGCTGGGGTACGCTCGGTGTGGCAGCGAGGGTCTCAATCTGCTTGAAGACGCTCATGTACGAGTAGTTGACTGCCGAGTTGATTTTCGGCAGGAAGTCGTAGCAGAAGTCGCCGTTCGCGCCGCCGAGGATGAAGCTGTTGGAGCTTCCCCACCACGCGGCGAGAAGGCTCATCATGTACTTCACCTCGTGCTGTTTCCAGTTGTTGCTGAACCGCGCCGTGTTGAGGATGTCCGCTGTCCCTGCAACGCCTTTGGCGACTGTTTGGCCGAGGAAAGAAGTCGAGCCCGTCAGGTGGTTGATGCCTGATTCCGAGGTGATGGCATAGCCGTCGCCGAGCGTCCAGGCGGTCCCCATGTTCGCTGTGATGCGCACGGTAGTGGCGTTGATTACCGCCTCGATGGTGTAGGTGTTGGCGGTTCCGCCCAGGGTGGTGTTCTGGATCTTGTCGCCGCTGCGAACCTGAGTCGCGTCCACGCCCGTGAGACCGGAGATGACCCTGCCGGAGGCCGTGCCTGCGGTGAGCGTTCCCGTGAGCTTCTGGGTGGACGTCGTGGTCTGGATGCCCAGGGTCGCCATCGTGCTGTTGGGAATGTCGAGATAGCCCGGGAGGTTGCCGAACAGCAGGCCCATGTCGGTAGAACCCTGGACGTTCGACTCGCCGCGCATGGCCGCGATGCCGCCGCCGGCTACGCCGATGTTGCCGAGCAGGGTCTGCAGGATGGAGTATGCCCTTATGTTCTGCGTGCCGTAGGTGTGCTGCGTGGTGCCCATTGCGTACATGATGAGCCCGGATTTCCCGTCCGCGTACGTGGAGCAGTACTCCTGCGCAATCTGCTCGAACAGGGTCTTGTCCATGCCCGTAATCCTGGATACGAGGTCCGAGGTATAGCGGGCGTAGAACTTCTTGAGCACGTTGAAGACGGTCTCGGTATTGGCGAGCGTGTTGTCGACCGTGGGGCCGGAGGCGCCTATCGCGTAGGTCCACGCGCTGGTGCCGGCGCCGTCGTACTTGTGCGTCGCAGAGTTGTATCCCGGGAATTCGCCCGTGAAGTTGTTGTAATTTGGACCGGGGTTAATGGCCGCGTCGAACCCGTTGAGCACGTAAGCGAGGTTCGAGTAGTTCTTGGCGTAATCGGCGTTGTACATGTTGTGGGTGAGGGCCCAGTTGATGAGCCCGCCGATGAACGCGATGTCCGTGCCCGACCTTATCCTCCCGTACATGTCCGCCTGGTTGGCGCTGCGGGAGATTCTCGGGTCGATGACGATGAGCTTCGCGTTCCGTCCGCCGTTGGCCACGGGCTTCCTGGCCTCCTCAATCCACCTGAAGCTCATGGGGTGGTTCTCGGCGGCGTTGGACCCGATAATCATGATGCAGTCCGCGTTCTTGATATCGACCCAGTGGTTCGTCATAGCTCCCCTTCCGTACGACTCTGCCAGAGCCGCAACAGTGGGGCTGTGTCATATTCGGGCCTGATGCTCGAGATATGCAATCCCGAGCGCACGCGCCATCTTCGATATGAGGTAGCATTCCTCGTTGTCGAGCGCCGCGCCGCCGAGGCAGTACATGTTCTCGCAGCGGTTTTCCGGCGTCACGAACGCCGCGTCCCTCGTGGCCTGCATGGCCGCGGCGATTTCGGTTATCGCGGTCTGCCAGGTGATTTCCGTCCACTGATTCGTGCCCGCAAGGCGCTTCATCGGATTGGCGAGCCTGCGGCCGTTGTTGCCGCTCGGCTCGTCCGCCAGGCTGAACAGCGGCTGGTTGGCAATCTGGTACATCGAGGAGCCCTTGCTGCACAGCGCGCCGCGGTTTATCGGGTGGTCCGGGTCTCCCTCGATGTTGACAATCTTCGGCGCCCCGTTGATTGTGGCGGTCGTGACGATTGCGCCGCATCCGACCCCGCAGAACGGGCAGATTGTCGTGGTTTCCGTCCCGGATTTGAGCTCGGTCCGAAACGGCTGGTGCTCAGTCGTTTTGGGGACCGGCCGGTCGCGGTCCGTGCAGCCGAACGTCGCGGCGAACGCGCCCGCTGCGGACAGCTTGAGGAATGACCTGCGTGATACATTCATCCGTCCTTCTCCCAAATAAAAACGCCGTACGTTTGTTTATCTTTTCCTATTTATGGCAGTTCTTGCATGTCGGACCGGGGTCCGGGTGCCTGGAAGTATGGCATTCCATGGTGCAGTTGGCCGCATGCGTGAGGTCCTTGGGATACAGCGGCGCCTTGGCGGCGTGGGCGGCCGCTATTGATGCCGAGCCGGCCTTGTGGCACACGCCGCATGAGGTCCCAGACATGGTCATGTGGCAATCGTTGCAGTGCCTGTAGGGAGCCAGCCCCCACGAAGCGGTGTGGCTGCGGGGTCTCGTGTCCGAGTGGCAGTGGATGCAGAAGTCCTGCCTGTGGCAGGTGGAGCAGCGCTCGCGGCTGACCTCGGCTTCGATGCCATGGCCGCGGGTCCTGAAGAACTCTGTATGGCTTCTCGGCTTCTCAACCTGGTGGCAGCGGACGCAGAGGTCCTCGCCGTGGCACGCGCGGCAGTAGTACATCTTCTCCTTGTCGATTCCGAACCTGATTTCCTCGCCGTGCGTGACCCTCCAGAGCGCCTTGTGTCCCGCGGGCTTCACGTCCTGCCTCCACTCGGAATGGCAGAACGAGCATGCTGTCATTTCCTTGCCCGTCTTGACCGCCGGAGCAGGCTCCTCCTTGGGGGCGGGCTCATCCTTCTTCGCCTCGGCCTCCTTGCCCTTTTCCTTGGGCGCCGCCGGGGCCTCCTTGGCGGGCGCGGGCTTCTCCGCGGCCTTGGCCGGCGCGGGCTCGCCCTTCTCGTGGCAGGCCATGCAGGACTTCATCTTCGCGACCGCCGACCCCGAGAGCCCCTCGGACTCGCCGGCCTTTCCGTGGCAGGCCGCGCAGGCGGTCTTCTTCCCGGCCTTGAGCTCGGCGATGCCGGAGTGCGTCTTGTGCGAAAACAGGAGATCCCCCTCGGCATGGACCATGCGCCACAGGGGCTTGTCCGTCTTCTCCCGCTCCTTGAGCTTGGTCATTGCAAGGCCCACGGGGGTCTTCGCGTCCGTCTCCTCGTGGCAGCCGGTGCATACCGAGAGCTCGGGCATTCCGGCGCGCTCCTTGGCGAAGGCGCCGGCGTGGCAGTCCGTGCACGCCATGTCATTGTCCACGGAGTGCGGCTTGTGGCTGAAGACCTTCTCTCTCTGCACCTCCTTCTCCTTCAGGTACTCGAAGTACGAGCAGGAGAAGAGGACGAGGAGCGCTGCGGACAGCCCAACGCCCATATATAGCGACCAGCGGTTCTTCTTCATCGTTGCACCTTCATCAACTAAAAGGAATAGGTGGCGGACAGCATGAAGCGGTCGTACTCGCGCTTCAGGTCGCCGCCTACTGTCTCGAAGGAGTAGTTCAGGCCGATTTTGAGGCCCTGGACCGGCTTCACGTCTATGAACAGGCTGAAGAGCCGGACGTTCTCGAGCTCCTCCACGGTATCCTGCGTGGAAAGGTAAGCCATCTCCCACCTGTGGTAATGCATGCCGATGCCGAACTTGACCTCGTCGCTGAACTTGTAGCCGAGGTCGAACCCCATGGTCAGAATCTTGTCCTCGTCGTCCGGCGTCATGGACTGCACGTATTCGACCGTCACGGAGATGTCGAGGTGCGACTCGAGGAAGTCGTAGGCGGAGCCGGTGGCGTACAGCCTGTCGAAATCATGGTTGAACTTGCCCTCGTAGCGCTCCTTCTTCAGCATCCTCCCGTGGTAACCGAGCTCGATTCCGAACTTCCCGTCGACGAATCCCTTGAAGATGTCGAGCTTGAATTCGTTGTAGGGGTTGTAGCGTCCCATGACGTCCATGAACGGGCTCATGTCTATCGAGAGCTCCTCCTCGAGCTTGACGGGCAGCGTGAAGAACATGAGCCTGAGCCTGATGTCGTTCTCGGGGTCGCGCAGGGTGCCGCGAATCTTGAAGTCGCGGAACTCTCCATTGAGCACGCTCGCGCGCGCCTGGAGGTCCACGGTCCTGTGGAAGAGCTTCTGGTCCAGCACCACCGAGAAGAAGTTGTCCTCGATTCCCGCGTCGTTCTGGTCCTCGCTCACGTAGATGTACTCGAGAGTGAGCTTGGTCGTGTCTCCGGGCACGTCCTCCACCAGGTGGAACGGCAGGAATTCTATGTAGAACCCGGCCGTGAAGTTGTCCACCATGTGGTGCTTCCAGAAATAGACCGGCAGCCCGGCGAACGCCGTCACCACCAGGGCCTTCTCGGGCTCGTAGCTCACGGCAAGGCCGTCGATGTGGATGGATTCCCCCTTCTCGATGCCGACCCTTCCGAACTTCATGTCGAGCCCCTCGAGCAGGAAGTCGTCGGTCTCCAGGTAGCTGTAGTAGAGCTTGCCGTGGGCTTTGTGGTTGTACGTGTCGTATACGTCGGCGAACTCGAAGACCTCTGCCCTGTGCTTGCTGTCCTGCCTGCCCCACGTGTCGATGTTGTAGCCGCCCATCATGTGGAAATGAATCTGGTTCTTGTACAGGTTCTTCATCGAAAGGTTGAGGAGCATCTGGAGGTCCTGGTCGGTCTCCTCCGCCTTGTCGCCCGTGTCGTCCGTGTACTCGGCATACTTTATCTTGTACTTGAGGCTCAGGCTGCCCGTGAGCTTCGGGGAGAAGACCCCCTCCTCTCCTTCGGCCGCAGGTTCCGCCTTCTTCTCCTCCGCGGGTTTGGCGGTCTCCTTGGGAGCGGCCTTCTCCTCGGGCTTCGGGGCGGGCTTCACGTCCTTGGGCGGCGCCTTCGGGTCGGTCTTGGGCGCTTCCTTCGGCGTCTCCTTGGGCGCGGGATTCTTCGGGTCCCCCGGGTTCCCCCCGGGCTTGGCCTCATCCTTCTTCCCCGTATCGCCGGCCTGGGCCAGCGCCTGCGCCCCAATTGAAAGCGAGGCTATCACTACTGCACACAGGAAAAGAATCGCGCGTCTTTTCATCTCTACACTCTTCAAATCCGTTTTCTATATATATCCCGCCCTGAAGGTCTATGTCCGGAATGTGATGGATGAGAAAGGAGGGAAGAGAGCAATGATGCGACTGCCGCGGAATCCGGACTCATGGACGAGCGGAAAAGAAGCCTGTCCATATCCTATTGCTTCCTCCTTCTCCCTCGGAATAGTTGCGAAGAATTCTAAATCCGGCCCGGGAAAATGCAATTCGAAAAAGATAAAAAGAGTTGAAAAATCCACCGGATTATATCCAAATCGACATATCCCACGCGAAGCTGTATGCCAGGCGCTTCGCGTGGGATAGACGCCCCTCACCCCAACCCTCTCCCCGAACCGGGGGAGAGGGAGAACTGGCGGAGGATCCGTTTGTTCCCGCAGGCGAAGCTGTATGCCAGGCGCTTCGCGTGGGATAGACGCCCCTCACCCCAACCCTCTCCCCGAACCGGGGGAGAGGGAGAACTGGCGGAGGATCCGTTTGTTCCCGCAGGCGAAGCTGTATGCCAGGCGCTTCGCGTGGGATAGACTATGCTTCGCAGTTGGTATCAGAAAAACGTTTTCTGCAGGGCGGTGTCGTCCTGGTTACGGAGGAGTCGCAATGAGCGCAGAAGAAAAGCAGGCAGCCCTGCGGAAAATGGAAATCGTCAAAGTCGACGCTTCGGGAGCGTCAGGCGCCCTGGACGACGTCGTCGAGGAGGCCGAGGTCGCGCTGTTCCTGAACGGGAAGCGCCTGCTTTCCTTCTCATGTCTTCCGCGGGACGTGGAGGATTTGGCCGCGGGCTTCCTGTTCAGCGAGGGGATATCCCCCGAACCCGCGTCGCTTGCATTGAGGTTTGATCCCGGCCGTCTGGAGGTTCATGCGGAGGGACCTGCCGACGAGGAGGCCGCGGCCGCTTTCGAACGCGGGCAGGTGCTGGGATCCGGCTGCGGGGCAGGCAGGTCGGGCGGAGACGGACGGCGGCGCGGGTGCATGAAGATTGACACTACGACCAGGGTTTCCCCGGCCGCGGTGTGGAAGCTCATGAAGTCGCTTGCCGAGGGATCCCCGGTCTTCAAAGCCACGGGGGGAACGCACGTGGCGGGGCTGGGCGACCCGGCCGGCCGGATAGTCGTAATGACCGAGGACATCGGGAGGCACAACGCGGTGGACAAGGTCATCGGACATGCGCTGAGGACCGGCCTTCAAATAGGCGGATTGCTGCTGTGCTGCTCCGGCAGGATTTCCTCGGACATCGCGCTCAAGGCCGTGCGCGGCAGGATTCCGATCGTCGTTTCGCGATCAGCTCCGACCGCCCTTTCCGTGGACATAGCGTCCAGGTTCATGCTCACCCTGATAGGCTTCGCGAGATCCGGCAGGATGAACGTCTACTCCTGCCCGGAGAGGGTTATGACTGAATAATCGCCGCCTCGGACAGCA
>DYIT01000197.1 GCA_020723505.1 Candidatus Kuenenia stuttgartensis | reverse complement strand
CCAAGGCAGAGCTCGAGGCCGAGGCCGAGGGGCTGCGCGAATCCGCAAAAGCCGCTGCCGATGACGCCGCAGCCTCGCTCGAAGCCGAGAAATCCGCGCGGTCCGCAGCCGAGGCGAACGCCGCCGACCTGTCGGCAAGGCTGGCCGATTCCCAGGGCGAGGTCGCCGAGCTCAAGGCTTCGGTTGAGGAATACAAGGCCGAGATAGCAGATCTGAGCATGCGTCTCAAGGCGACCGAGGCGGAACTGGCCGCCGGCAAGGCTGAAATCGCAGCGTTCCCGAAGAAAGTGGAGGAACTCAAGAAAATCCACGAAGCCCAGCTCGCGAAGCTGGAAGAGAACTTCGAGATGCTGAGCAGGGGGCTCGATTTCGTGGATGTCGTCCCGGTCTTCAATTACAGGGGCGCGCTCGAGGCTGTGACTGACGAGAAAAAGAGGCGCAAGGCGGTGCAGGACATCGTTCAGGAACTCGAGAGTCTCGAGGATGATTTAAAGCAATCGCAGGAGCTGTTCAACAGGAAGATCGAAGCCATGTACGCAGGCAAGGGCGACATCAGGCTGGTTTATGAGCTCCTTGAAATCGAAGCCCACAACCGTGAGCTCATGGGCAGATTCGCTTTCGTGGTCAACCTCCCCGTGAGCGAATAACACGGACGAGCCCGATTGGGCCGATGCAATGGGCTCGTCCGTGTTATTCGTCATTCCGGCGAAGGCCGGAATCCAGGCGGCAATGGGAGAAGGCCTCACTGCTGTCTTAGGCTCTTCTCCGGCGGTTGGACCGCAGTTCTTATACTTCGGCTTCCATCGGAGCCCGTCCGGCAGTTATGGTCGAGATGAACATCTCACAACGCAGCCGAGCCGCAACCAAAACGCTGCGTAAAACCCCAACAGCCAATAGCCAAATCCCAATGAAATCCCAACCTCCAATTTCCAATGAAGTTACAGGCTCAACGCTAAGAATGTTCGCAAGAAAACAAGATTTCCGAAGATAGGAGCCCAATGTTCTAGGCGCACTCTTTCAGCGTATTCAGAAATCATTCAGCGTTCTCAGCGTCGAATTCGCGTCAGTGTTATTCTGCACTCCTTGGTAACTACCGGCTTGAAGCCGGAAGCCGGCGGTTGTTCATCTTGAAATCCGCCTCGAAGACCTATATGTTCTTGGCATGCCGACCACCTTCCTCGTGCTTGTTTTTCTCGCCGCCGCGGCGTCCGGCAATCCCTTCGACGACTCCCCGGCCAGGATTGGCGAGTGGGGAAGAAGGCCCTTCGACGGCGCTATCTCGGCAACTGATCCTCCGGGTTTCAGCTGGCGGCCGCAATCCGGTGCGGCCGGATACATCGTCCAGGTATCGAGGGACGCTGGATTCGCCTCAATCGTGTACGAGGCTCGAGTCGACCGCTACAACGTCCATTGCCCGGCGAAAGCGTTCGGGACCGGCACATGGCACTGGCGGGTTTCCGCGAGACTCGAAGGCGGGGAATCCCCGTCGTGGAGCAGGATTTGGACTTTCAGGATTGACCGCACGTCGGCGGTTTTTCCCATGCCTGAAAGGGAGGATTTGCTCTCGAGGATTCCGGCGGGGCATCCGAGGCTGTTCCTGAGGCCCGGGGACGTAGCGGCGCTCCGGGAAAGAGCGGCGCTCGACCCGCAGAAACCCCTTGAGCACCTGGTCGCCCGCTGCGAGCGGCTTGTCGAAAGGCCTCCCTCCACCTCAGAGCCCCCGAAATATCCCGAGGGATGCGAACCACGCGGGGAGGAATGGCGGGAGATTTGGTGGGGAAACAAGGTCAGGGTGGACGAGGTCGTTGGCGGCGCCGCCGATCTCGGATTCGCGTGGCTTTTCACCGACCGCGGCGATTTCGGCGGGCTTGCGAAGAGAATCCTTCTCGATGCCGCGAAATGGGACTGCTTCGGGTCGACCGGGTTCATCTACAACGACGAGGCGGGGATGCCGTTCCTCTATCATTTCTCGAGGGCATACACGTTCCTCAACGGCCTGCTTTCAGAACCCGAGAAAGCGCTGTGCAGGGCCGCGATGGAGAAGCGCGGAGGCGAGGCGTTCGCGCTGCTGCGGGACAGGCACCTATGGCGGCCCTATTCCTCGCACAGCAACAGGGCGTGGCACTTCCTGGGCGAGGCCGGCGTCGCATTTCTTGGGGAAATACCCGCCGCGGCCGAATGGGCCTGGTTCGCGGCCAACGTGTTCTTCTGCGCCTATCCCGTCTGGTGCGACGACGACGGGGGCTGGCACGAGGGGACGGCTTATTGGCGGAGCTACATGGGGATGTTCACATGGTGGGCCGACGTGATGAGGGCGGCTTTCGGGATTAACGCGTACGCGAAGCCGTACTTCTCATGCGCGGGATACTACCCGCTGTACTTGCAGCCCCCGGGGACTAGCGGCGGAGGCTTCGGCGACCTTTGCGCGGAATCGGCGTCGGCCGACAACGCGGGCTTGATGGACGTCCTCGCGCGCGGGTCCGGGAACGGGACCTGGCGCTGGTATGCCGACGCGCACGGCCCGTCGCGCCCCGGCGGAGGATTCATCGGCTTCCTCCGCATGCTGGCCCCGGGCGTCCGGGCCGTGCCCCCTGAGAATCTGCCCTCGTCCAGGCTTTTCAGGGGCATAGGCCAGGCCGTCCTCAACTGCACAATCCTGAGCGCCGCGGAAAACGTCGAAGTCATATTCAAGAGCTCGCCGTTCGGAAGCCAGAGCCACGGATACGACGCGCAGAATTCCTTCATCCTTTACGCCTTCGGCGAACGGCTCTTCGTCTCCTCGGGCAGGAGGGACATTTACGGGAGCGCCCACCACGCCGGTTGGATGTGGAACACGGTTTCAGTGAACTCGATTACGACGGACGGCCGGGGACAGATGAGCCATTCGGCCGGCGCGAGGGGGGAAATCAACGGATTCCACGCGTCCCCGGCAATCGACTATGTCAGGGGGGACGCTGCCGAAGCGTATCCGGGCACCCTGAACCGCTTCACGAGGCACATCCTGTTCCTGAAGCCCTCGGCAATCGTCATCTTCGACGAGCTCGAAAGCCCGGCGCCATGCACCTTCGAATGGCGGCTCCATTCGCCCGCAGAGCCGGAAATCGCCGGGAATGCGCTTTCCTTCGCGAACGGGCGAGCCGCGGCGTCCGTCCGCTTTTTCGAGCCCGAATCCCTCGTAATCGGCAAGACCTGCGCATTCGACCCTCCGCCGAGGCCGAGAATCCGCTGCAAGGAGTGGCACGTGACCGCCTCCATGGCCGGGAAAACGGGATCTGCAGCCTTCGTGACCCTGATTTCGCCCCGCCCATCCTCCTCTCCCCCGCCCGAGGAGGCGGATTTCAGCCGCTGCAAGGGCGGGTATTCAATCAGCGGGCGAATTGGGAACGGGTCGTTCCTTGTCCTGCTCAGGAGGGAGGGGAGCCGCTCGGTATCCGACCGCGGGTATTCCTCGGCCTCGGAGGTTTCAGCCGTGCTTTTCGACTCCGCGGGCAAACAGTCCTTGACATTCGCTTCCGGCGAGGGGAAAGTGGAATCAGCGAACTGAACCGGCGGCATACGGCGTTCCCCGGGCGGAAACGCCGTCTGAGCCCGGTGCCAGTGCATGCTGCCTCCGGAACATTGAGACGGTCCGGAGGCGAAGGATGTGTTGCAAGATTCAATCGAGTGTCCGCAGAATGCTTTTCACGCAAGGGGCCGGATCGGCGGCCGGAAACTCACGCCCTGCAACATGTTGCCTCGTTACTTCCCGGGAATCCCGTGCCGGGACACTTTCCTTTCCGGCGTCCCCGGTCCGTCCAGGCCGGGATTCGAAACCCGAGGCCGCCGGTCCGTATCGGCGGCGGAATCGCTGCAATTCATTGAGGAGTGCTGATTGTGAAAGTAGGCGTATTCGTCGACTCGGAGAACATAAGGAGAAACGGGGGCCGCAACCTGAGATACGATATCCTCAGGGAATTCGCCTCCCGCGACGGCGGTGAGATACAGCGGCTCAACACGTACATAGCCATCGACGACGACCGGATGCACAACGACACGGAATATGCGTTCGGGCTGAAGGATTTCCTCGGCGCCGTCCGTTCGGCCGGCTGGAAAGCCGTAGAGAAGAAGGTGCGCTTCTACGTGGACGAGGAGGGCAACCGCACATCCAAGGCCAACGTGGACCTCGACATGGCCGTTGACATGCTCCTCCAGAGCGAAAACCTGGACAAGGTCCTCGTGGTCACGGGCGACGGTGACTTCGTCCAGGTGGTCAGGGCTTTGCAGAACAAGGGCTGCAGGGTCGAGCTGCTGGCGTTCATGAACGTCTCGGGCCTGCTCAGGCGCGAAGTGGATTTCTTCATATCGGGGTTCCTCGTCCCCGGCCTCGTCCCGACGCTGGGCGGCACCGCTCCGTGGGGAAAAATCGGGTCCAGGGTCAGGGGAGTCTGCCACTCGTGGAAGGACGACAGCGGCTACGGCTTCTTCCGGTTCATGGAGACCGTCTCGAGCGGGCTTTTGGTGCGCGACACCCGTCTCGAACAGTCGCCATACGTGTCGGCGTTCGTGCACAAGTCCGAACTGCCCCTGGAGACCGACAGGATGCGGCTCCCGGACCGCGATGCTGTCTTCGAGTTCGAAATAACCGAGGGCAGGAGCGGCGAGGAGAACATGGCCGCGAAGAACGTCCAGCTGGTCTACAAATACTCATAACCCGGGCAGGGGTTCAAGAAAAGGCTTGTCCGGGTATAACACGGGCTAAGCGCGAGCAGAAAGGGCGATTTTAAAAATTCATCGATGATGTTCCAATGTGAGACCGGTTATCACCCGAAAAGGTCCTGGCCTGAAATCGGGGGGAATTTCTGAACCTTTAGCCCGGTTCAGGGGTCTAAGGAAGAGGACGATACATGTTCGACGACAGGCGCGACCTCGCTCTGATGGACAGGGTGAAGTCCGGCGACGCGAGCGCCTTCGAGGAGATTTTCGATTCCTACAAGGGTCCGATTGCGAAGTTCCTGTATCACCTGTGCTGGGACAGCGAACGGGCGCAGGACCTCCTGCAGGAGGTGTTCCTCAGGCTTTGGAAGAGCGCAGGCGACTTCGAGGGAAGGGGGAAGTTCTCCACCTACCTGTTCCAGATAGCCAGGAACCTCTGGGTCAGCGAGAAGGAGAAGGAATCCAGGAGGATCCGAACGGTGCCAATCGGGGAGGACGACGGCGGATCCTGCCCGGAATCCTGCATAGAGGACGAATCCGGCAGACCTGCGGATGCCGCCCTCGACTTTGAACTGGCCGGGAAGATCCGCGAGGCTGTGGCTTCGCTTGACGCGAGGAAGCAGATGATATTCGTCCTCGGCGAGTTCGAGGACATGAAGTATTCGGACATCGCCGAAATCCTGGACATACCCGTTGGAACCGTGAAGTCGAGGATGGCGTCGGCGGAGCGCGAGCTGCGCTTCAAGCTCGGGAGATACCTGTCCATATGAGTCCGGACGCGACGATTGGCTGCGCAACCGCAAGGGACCTGCTCGCGGGCTACGCGGGCGGGAAGCTCGACCGTGCGGAGACTTCCGCGGTAGCCTCCCACGTCGGCCTGTGCCGGGAGTGCGCCGCGGAGCTGTCCGCTGTGGAGGCGACGCTGAAGACCGTCTCCATGGTCCGCTCGTCCCGAATAGCGGTGCATGCGGGCGCGTTCGGGGAAATCATGCTCCGGGTTCAGCCCCGGAACCCCGCGTCCGCCTCCCCCACCGCCGGCCTGGCGCGCCGTTTCACGGTCCCCGCCGCGGCGGCCTGCCTTCTAGCCCTCCTTCTCGGGGCCGTCTCCGTTTCGTCGCGTGCGGGGATTGCTCTTTTCCATGCCTGTTGCTTCCTTGCTGGGGCGCTGGAATGTCCCCGTC
>DYIT01000196.1 GCA_020723505.1 Candidatus Kuenenia stuttgartensis | reverse complement strand
CCATGCGGACCTTTTCGAGCAACCTGACGGCCCAGAGGAACCTGCTGCGGACGAACTCCGTCTGGCTCTGGGCCGCGGAAATAGAGGTAGACGACGCGACCATCCTCTACTACACGAACCAGGGCAAGGACGTGGTCTTCAACGGCAGGACCTACCAGAAGAAAGGGATGGTCTTCAATCCGTTTTCTCAGGACGGCGCCGGCAAGCTGCCGGCATGGCGGGTCACAATCGACAACACCGACCAGGTCATGGTCGCCTACCTCGAGCTGGGCAAGTTCTTCGGCCGGAAGTTCAAGGCGAAGATCCTCAACAGCGATTTCCTTTCGACCGCGGCCGATTGCTGGGACATCGACACGCTCATCGTGGACGCCTCGGCCGACGAGCAGTGGGTGACGCTGCGGCTCGGGGATTATGACCTCGAGAGGGTGAAGATTCCGAGGTCCTGCTATTACCGCGGATTCTGCAGGTTCAAGTTCAAGGACAAGCGCTGCCAATACGCCGGCGTGGCCACTTCCTGCGACAAGAAGTGGGAGACCTGCGACGGCTACGGCAACGCGCTGAATTACGGCGGGTTCCCTTCCATGCCATACGTGCACAGATGATTGCCCCTCCCGAATACCAGGATTTGATAGGCCGGCCTTACAGAGGCTGCATGGAGCTCGTGTTCGAAATGTACGGCCGTACAGGCTTCGAGCTGTCCGTGGACCATGACACGCCTGCCGGCTACTACTGGCAGGACCTCGATGACTGGTCCGAGCTGGAGCCCATGGACTTGGTCATCTTGGGGAACGAGAAGCACTTCTCCCTGTATGTGGGGGAAGACTGGCTCCTGCACGACACGCGCGCAAACGGGGTGGAGAAAATCCGGTACAGCCTGGTGGCGGGAAAAGTGACGCGGATATCGAGGTTAAAGAGATGTCCTTTCTGAATCCGAAACAGCCTGCGCCAGTCAGCCTGGTGCGCCGGAAAATCTGCTCCTCGTACCAGCTCAAGGAGGAGAAGCCGTTCACCTCTGCCGGCAGGTCCAGGATAATGCGCCGCATCAACTCCCTGTTCAGTCGCGGCCGCACTGTATGGGATTATCTCCCCGATGACGTCAAGGCCTCTGACGGCGTCTTCGACATCCGCCTCAATGACCGCCGCCTCAATGACATCGACCTGCACAGCGTCCGGCCCGGGCCCGGGGACGTCATCACCATCATTCCCATCCCTCAGGAATTCTGGATCAGCCTCATCGTGACCGTCGTGCTCGTGGCCGCCTACCTCATCTACGAGTTCGGATACAACAGGCCTCACCAGGAGAGGCTGAAGAAGGCGGGATTCGTCGGCGCGACGTACCTCTTCGATCGGTTCCTCAACACGACGAAGGAGGGGACGCCGGTCCCTATTGTCTACGGCACTCACCGCATCGCCGGGCACTACATCTCCCAGTTCACGCGCAGCGAATTCGAAGGCACGGACATG
This sequence comes from Candidatus Kuenenia stuttgartensis, assembly GCA_020723505.1. Taxonomy (GTDB): domain Bacteria; phylum Planctomycetota; class JAKEIC01; order JAKEIC01; family DYIT01; genus DYIT01. The sequence continues at coordinate 4,473 of DYIT01000196.1, read as the reverse complement.
TACTACTGCCTCATGGGTGCGTGCGAAGGGGAAGTCTGCAGCCTGACGGACTTCTGGATAAACGGGGTGGATTACAAGGACATGCTCGGGTCCTCCTCCCTGGTGGAACATTTCCATTCCAAGGACGGGACCGTGCATCGCTTCCTTAAGACCCACTACAATCCGGGCGAGTCATGGGATCCTAACCGCCATGAAATCCACACCCGGCGCGGCACGGTCGGCCAGGGCGTGATAGACGATTTCAAGAACTCGACGACCACCGTCTCGTATGACCAGCTCATGGTGTCGGGCACCACGTACACCCTCAACGGCACGGCCCAGGCGGACAAGGCAATCATCAAGCTCCAGTTCACGCCCTACGGCCTGTGGCACCGGGCGCACGATGGGTCTTCGCACAGGGCGAAGTTCAAATACCAGTACCGGTTCAAGACGTCCTCGGGGTCCTGGGGGGATTATCCCTGGTACGACAACCAGTTCGACAGGCGGCGGAAGGAGCCGTTCTCGCTCTTCGTCGAAATCGCGTTCCCCTCCACGGACACGTGGGACATTCAAATCGTCAAGCTCTCGGGCGATTCGAATCCCACCGACGAGAACCCCACGTTCCAGGACGTCTACATCAAGGAGTTCCAGCAGCTGAAATACGCTGACCAGAGATATCCTTCGCTCGCGCTGTACGCGATTAAAGCAGTGGGCACCGCCAACCTCATGGGCGACGTCCCGCAGTTCACCGTCCTAGCCCAGGGGCTCAAGATTCACCAGATGCAATCGGCCGCCAGGTTCATCGCAAAGGACTTGCCCGCGACGGCGGCCGCGGAAACGGGCACGTCCGCCCCGTACATCCGAACCTACACATGCGCCGGCCATCCGTTCAAGGTGGGAGATAAGGTCACGGTGACGGCCGAGACGGACTGGCCGGGCGCGGATTCGTTCTGGTCGATTGAGAATGCCCTGGTCATCCAGGTCACGGCGAACACGTTCAAGGTGGAGGCTCAGACCCTGGTAGACGAGCCTTGGCCCGGCGGGACCGTGGCAACGGCCGGCATGAACAACGCGGACGTCATCCTGGATTTGATGTACTCGCCGGTCTACGGCCTGGCCTATTTCAAGGACCGGGAGATGGAGTTCGGCGTGACGGTGCTGAGCGGCACCTTCGCGGTGGGCAACGCCATCTCCGGCCCGGGCGGATTCCAGGGTGTCATCCGGAGGATTACCGGGACGGCGCCGAATCTTGCGCTGCTCGTGCGCCAGGAGGAGGGCCTGCCGGTCTACGGCGAGACGCTCACGGATTCGGGGGGCGCGACCGGCACCATGGAGGACGTCTCCAGGTTCGCGGCGTTGGACCTTGCCTCCTTCTGGACCCTTCACCAGTGGTGCGACGAGTGGGTGGCCGGGCAGACGGCGGCCCAGACCACTGTGGACGCCGACTCGGCCGCCGGCACGAGCGTGCTGTACGTGCTCGGAACTATCGGCTTCCGGGCCCTAGACATCATCAGAATCGCCGAGGGCACGGCCAGGGAGGAATTCGCCATCGTGCATTCCGTGCAGGCCGGCGTCTCAATCACCATCAAGGGCACTCTGCAGTACACGCACACAATGATGCAGGCGGACGTCGTGAGGCAGATGGAGAAGCGCTGCCAGTGCGACATCGTGTTCGACGGCGCAATGCCTGCCTGGGAAGCCATAAAGCGCATCCTGGACAACGCCATGGCCTGGCCGGTGATGGAAGGGTCGAAACTGTTCGCGCGGGTCATCAAGGACGAGAGCCCCGCCGCCCTGGTCTCCATGGGCAACGTCGAGCGCGGGGAGGTCAAGTTCTCGCTGATGTATCCCCCTGTCGGGGACCGGCCGAACATCTGCAACGTGACCTACCTGGACCGGGAAAAGGACTACCTCGAGGCCAAGGTTTCCATCGAGGACGACCTTGCCATCACCCAGGACACGCAGCTCGTCCCCCTCGACATCGAGGTCTACGGAATCACCAGGCGGAGCGAAGCCGGCCGCTTCGCCCTCCGCCGCCTGAAGGAGATGCGGTACAGGTCCACCCAGGCCGAGTGGAACATGGACATATCCGCAATACACTTCCAGGCCGGCGACGTCATACAGGTCCAGCACGACGTCCCGGGCTGGGGGACCCAGGGCGGCAGAATAGTGTCCGCGACCTCGAATACCGCAACCATCGAGAAGACCGTGACCCTCGGCGCCGGCACCTACTACATCCGGGTGGTGCATGCGGACGGATCGGAGGAGGAGAAGGAGATTTCTTCTCCCGCCGGCGAGTACCGGGTCCTGGGAATCGTGGGCTCCTGGTCGGCCGTTCCGGGATACGGCGCCGTCTATGCCGTGGGCCTGAGCGTGGCCAGGCGGATGAGGATTCTTCAGATTGAATGGAAGGGGAACTTCAAAGCCAAGGTCATGGCGATAAGGGACCATGCGAATATCTATTCCGCGGTGCCTGGCGCGATTCCCGATTTCATCGATTCCGAGCTCCCGGACCCGCGGGCCCTGCCTCCCGACGTGACGAACATCACCTGCAGCGAGCACGAGGGTGTCGACGCCGACGGGAACCTGAGGAGCTGGCTCGACGTGCATTTCGTGAAGCCCCAGTACAAAGCCTATTCGCATGCCGAGGTCTGGTGGCGGCAGGGGCTCGGGTTCCGGGACTCGGTCGGCCGGCAGCTCGAGGACGGCGAGACGCCCGGGAATTACACCTTCTACCGGCCTTATGGGGTATGCTCGGACGGAGACTACGTCTACGTCTCTGACACGTTCAACCACCGCATCGTGAAGTATACGTTCCCGGACCTGCAGTACGTGGCCGAGCTCGGGACGAAAGGGACCGGCAACGACAACTTCGCCTGCCCCATGGGCATCTGCACGGACGGCACGTACCTCTGGATTTGCGACACGGACAACCACCGCGTGAAGAAGCATCTTTGCTCGGACCTGTCCTACGTGGGCGAGGTGGGCGCCTACGGGACGGGAAACGGCCAGTTCAACTATCCCATGGACGTCGACGCGAACGGCACGCACATCTTCGTGATTGACACGAACAATCACCGCATCCAGAAGTTCACGGTCGGTTCTCCGAATCCGACCTGGGTTGCGACCTTCGGCAGCCAGGGCAGCGGGGACGACCAGTTCGAGAGGCCGGGCGGCATCTGCGTGGCCGGGGACCACGTGTACATCGCGGACACGGGCAACTATCGCGTGAAGAAGCACCTTTCCGACGACACCCTCGCGTTCGTATCCAAGGCCGGCACCCAGGGCTACGACACTGACAAGTTCTGCGCGCCCAGGGGAATCGACACGGACGGCACGGACCTGTTCGTGGCGGATGGCGGGTATGACGGCACGGACCCGACGGTCCTGTATTCCCGCATCATGGCGCGGGCATGCTCGGACCTGGCCGCAGCCGGGATTTTCCCCGGCGGAATATCGGCATGGGGCGGGCCCGTGGGAAAGGGCCTGGACCAGCTCGACCTCCCGGAGAACGTGGCTTGCACGCCGAACGGGGAGTACTACCTCATCGCCGACACCAGGAACGGCAGAATCGTGCGCCGGGCCCTGGCGGCAGACACCGGGGACTGGACTTTCGCCGGCGAGGCGGCCGACGGATACCTGAGAGTCACCGAGCCCTTCCAGCCGGGGACTTACGTGACCGCGGCCGTGGTTTCCGTGTCGTCCTCCGGGAGCCGGAAGATGACGGACGACGCTCCCCAGGATTCCATCATGATGGGAGGCTCGGGCCTTACACCCCGGGACGTGTCCGTGCTCAACGGCGAGCCCTTCAGTGCCGACCGGGTCCGGCTCTGGTGGGACAAGTCCTCGGACCCGCTCACGAAGTTCTACGAGATTCGCCGCGGCTCGGACTGGCAGAGCGGCGAGGTCCTGGCCGCGAAGTACGACGGGACTTCCGTCCTCCTCGACCAGCCGGCCGGCTCCACCGCCACGTATTGGATCAAGGCCGTGAGCAGCGGGCTCAAGTACTCGGAGACGGCCAAGTCCGTGACCGTGAACTTCTCCATGGTCGTGGGCTGCACCCATGACGCCGGCGCGGTGGCCATGACGGCGAACGCGAGGACCGGATGATAGATAGAATCGAGGATTGAACAAATGCCTGCATGGCCGGGCACGAAGGAAAACATGTCCGTGGACGGGAGCGGCGACCTGGTCCTGGACGACGGTGCGCCCTACGGTTCGTACCAGGAAGGCTCCCAGGACTGCGGTGCCGTGGACTGGTATCTGGTCAATGCCGAGGTGAAATGGCAGCAGACGCCGGCGTCCGGACCCCAGAACCTCACCCGGCTCAAGCTTCTGATTCGGTTCTCGGATAACGGCTCGACCTGGTCGGGCTGGATTCGGTTCGAGAGGATGGCCCGGAAGTTCCGGTACTACGACCTGAAGGCGGAGGTCGAGCCCGACCTGGGCCACGCCTACAAGGTGAAGATCACCCGCCTCGAGCACTATGCGCGA
>DYIT01000195.1 GCA_020723505.1 Candidatus Kuenenia stuttgartensis | reverse complement strand
CGGTCGATTTCACGGTAGAACTCGCTTGCCTCGTACACGAGCGTTTTTGCCGCATGTTCGTTCCCGTCCACGAATCCCGCACGAAGTTTGTTGCTTCCCGCTTCGTGTGGGATCCGCATTCTTCCGATTTCTGCGACAATATATGAATTTGCTTTGAATTGTTTGTTATCATCATGCATCGCGCAGCAGGAGATGCGGCAGCGCGGTCGATTGGATCCAATCTGCATGGAAACGGCATCCGTTAGGATTGACGACAAGTTGACGGTCGGGGGCGGGTCCGGGTTCTTCCTAATCGCCGGGCCTTGCGTCATCGAGTCTGAGGATTTGACCCTCAAGATTGCGGAGCACCTCGCGCGACTTTCGGCCGAGGACTCGATGCCCGTCATTTTCAAGGCTTCCTTCGACAAGGCGAACAGGTCCTCGGCGGCCTCGTTCCGCGGCCCGGGAATGGCAAGCGGGCTGAGGATTCTGGCCAGGGTCAAGGCAGCGTCCGGCCTTCCGGTCCTGTCGGACATCCATGAAGTCTCCCAGGCTTCCCCCGCTGCCGATGTCCTCGACGTCCTGCAAATCCCCGCATTCCTGTGCAGGCAGACCGATTTGCTGGCCGCGGCGGCTGCGACCGGCAAGGCGGTCAACGTCAAGAAAGGCCAGTTCATGGCCCCATGGGACATGAAGAACCCGGTCAGGAAAATCGAGGCGGCTGGAAATCGCAGGATAATCCTGACCGAACGGGGCACGACGTTCGGCTACAACAACCTGGTGGCCGACATGAGATCCATCCCGATATTGAAATCCATCGGTTATCCCGTCGTATTCGACGCGACCCATTCCGCCCAGCTCCCGGGAGGCGAGAAGGACAGGAGCGGAGGCATGAGGGACATGATCCCCACACTCGCCCTGGCAGCCGCCGCCGCAGGATGCGACGGAGTATTCATGGAAGTCCATCCAAGGCCCGATGAGGCGCTCTGCGACTCTGGAAATACATATCCCCTGTCCGGCCTGCGCGATCTCGCCCTGCGATTGAGGGATGTCCGGGCCGCCTCCATCCGCGAAATCCGGCCTCTCTGACTCCCCTCGACGCGCATTCCCCCGGGTTTTCACTAAAGAACCGCCCCTCCATTGCCGATACAAGTCATGGGGAGCACTGATATAGCGACATCCGGGAACCTGAGAATAAAGGGGGTTAAAATGCATTGCCCATTCCTAGATTCAGGCGACATCCGCTGCAGGATTTTCCACACTCTCCAGAACATCGACAAGGCGCTCGGCAGATGCGCGGGAGAATTCTGCAAGTGCAGAGTCTATATGAAGAAGATGGACGAACCCATCGGAGGATCGGACCAGCCTTTCAGGTTCGCATATTGACTCGTTTCCGCGCAAGTCCGGTTCGCCCCCCCGCGACGGACTGTTCTTCCCGGCAGGCCTTGCCACGGACCGCTTGCCGAACCCCGGCACCCCCGCTATGCTCGCGTTTCGTCTAGATTCGCCCCTTCCGGATTCCGGAGGCATGATGCCTTCCGGCTGCGTCGGACGGGCAAAGGGGTTCGCAAATGGCCGGCTCCCCCGGATTCAGCTTTCGTTCGAGAATATTCTTCTGGGCGGCTTCAATCGCCGGAGCCGCAATCATAAGGGCCCTGAGTTTCAGCTGGAAGATGGAAGTCTTCCTGGAAGATGAAGCCGGTGACCTTGGATTCGGATACGACGACCCCGCCGTCTACGTCACCTGGCACAGGAGGATGTTCGGTTTCTTCGACTTCTTCGGCAAGCGCCACGTGGGCGTGATGATCTCCCTGAGCTGGGACGGCGAAATAGTCGCGCGGGCGGCGGCACACCTGGGCTTCGCGCCCCTCAGGGGATCGAGCACGAGGGGTGCCGTCGGAGGATTGCACGGGGTCATTAAGAGGCTCAAGGCCGGGAAGCCCGCTGGATTCCTCGCCGACGGTCCGAAGGGCCCGCCGCGCATCGCCAAGCCCGGGGCCGTCCATGCTTCCGCCGGGACCGGAGCTCCCCTGGTGCCGGTAGCTTTCGCGGCGCGTGAAGCATGGGTGCTGAACTCATGGGACCGCTACATCGTGCCCAAGCCGTTCACCAGGATTTGCATGGTCATCGGCAGGCCCCTCCGCATGCGAGGACGAATGGGGCCTGAAGAGGCCGCAGAACAGCAGAAGAGGCTCGGGAACGAAATCGACAGGGTATGCGGCATCGCCGAGGGTATTCTGCGCGGGAATCGGTGCGTGCGCGGCCTCAGGCGGTTTCCACCGCGGTCCTGATTCGTCGCTCAGACCGGCGCAGTCACCGCCGCATCATGACGGCTTCGAGAAGAATTCCAGCACTTCCGAATCGAATGGGAACCTGCCCATGCTCTGCTTCGAGAAGACTGCGCGGCCGTCTACGGAGATTCTGAACTCTCCGTTCTCGTTCGGCACAAGGAGGACCTCAACCCCGGTCTTTTCCCTGATTTTTGCCGCCAGACTGGCGGCCCTGGGGTAATGGGTTCAAGGCTTGCAGTAGTTGATTTCGATTTTCATCAATCCTCCATACTCGTCTGCCAGGGTGATCCTAGCGCCATGCAGAGCCGAAGTCAAGGAATTCGGGCCAATCGCGGGCCTCAATCGCTTTACAACAGCGGCGGGGGCAAATAGAATTTTTCCGCAAGAAGGACAGGAATCAGGAGACGTCCATGCCCCAAAGGAAGGAAGACACGAGGGATCTTTTCATCAGATCCCCCATGGAGGAGTTCAAGGCGTTTTCGAGGCACAGGATTGAGCTTCTCGAGAAGTTCAAGGAAGTAGAGAAAATCCGGAAGTACATGGACGCGTTCGAGCTTGGCATGACGCGATTGAACGAAGCCCTGTCCCGCTCTGCCCCCCGCAGGGAAGTGGAAGGAGTCGCGGCAGACGGAAGACCGGCGGAGGAGGCGCCGCCTGCGGTCTCCGGTCCGGGAAAGCCGGTCGAGGAATCAATGCAGCCCGGCGGAGCCGGGCAGGAAGCAGGCTCTCCCCCGCCGCCGGCTGAATCCGGCGGCCCGAAGGCAGGGGAAGAGGACGGCAGACAGAGGCAGGAATGATCATCGATTGGATTAAAGCCCGCAATTTCATGAGGTTCGAGGAGGTCGCAATCACCGACATCCCCGAATCGGGATGCATCGCGATTGCGGGCGACAACGAATCCGGAAAATCAGCGATCGGCGAAATCATCTCGTTCGCGCTCTTCGGGGAGACCCCCAGGGCATCCGGCGCCGCCGCATTCAGGGTGGTCCGCTGGGGTTCGAGGGACATGAGCGCGAAAATCGGATTCCGCGTGCCCGGGATGGGCGGCTATGTCGTCGAGAGGCAGATTGACCAGGACGGCATGACGTCCGCCAGGCTTTCGGCGGCGGGCGGCGAAGTAATCGCAGAGGGGAAGGACGCGGTGGCGCTGGAGATTCGGAACCTCGTGTGTTTCGATTACGACGAGTTCAGGTATTCCTTCTACCTCGCGCAGAACGAGCTTGACGTCGTCGAAGGAGGGCCCGGATCCGGCGCCAGGGAAGTGATTTTCAAGATGCTCGGAATCGACATCCTCGACCGCGTAAGGCTCGAAGCGTCCGCGGAGCTCTACTCGATGAAGGAATCGCATCTCTCGGCCGCCAGGGAGCTCTCGCTCATCCGGGCGCTGCTCGAGAACTTCGACTATGATCCCGACGAGACCCAGAAGCTGTCCAGGCAGAGCTCCGAGCTCGCCGTGGAAAGGGAGAGCCTGTACGAGACGACAGGGGAAATCACGGAAGAGCTCAGGAGGCATTCGGAATCCCTGGAGGAGCACGTGCTCGCATTCGAGGCCGTGGACCGGCTGGGGAGGGAGATCCTTCGCGACGGAATTCGCGGGCGGCTCATCAGCACCCTCGGCCAGGCAGGCGGGACGTTCAGGATGCTCAAGGAGACGCAGGAGAGCCTGCTCGAGACAAGGGAGAAGGCGGCTGCGGAATCCGCGAAGCTGGATGAGAAGCTGGCGCGGCTCGGCAGATTCAACGAGAACCTCACGGTGCTGGGCAACCTAATCAGGATGCAGATTGACAGGAGGAAGGCCGACCTGTCGGAGGAGCCTCTCACAGCCGGAACCAGCCTGAGGGCGATGTGCTCGTCGATGGAATCCGACCTGGCCAAGACGAGGATTGCCTTTGCCCTTGGAGTCATGGAGACGCTGATTGCAGCCGGGCTGGGCGCGGCCTTTCTGGCCGCGTTCCACAGCGCGGCGTCGGGACGGGAATACCTCCCGTTCCTGCGCGGGGTGATAGACGACGGCGCGAGGCCCGCGGCGGCCGCGCTGTGCGCTGCGGCTTTCATATTCCTTGCGCTGGTGCTGGCCGTCAAGGCGGGAATTCAGAGGAGGGCCAACCTGCGCAGGAGCTCGTCATTGTCCAAGGCGCGGGCGCAGCTCAAGACGGCGGAAGTGGAGGGCGAGGCGCTGTCGAGGATTGACCTTTCGGACGTGCGCACGGTGAGGTCCGCCCAGTCGCAGATTGCCGAGCCGGGCATAAGGGAGATGATGAGGCGGATCGTGGAGGAATTCGGGGATCTCATGGACGCAGGCGGCGCCCCCGGCCCGGAGATTGAGAAGCTGGAGCAGTCGGCGATGTCGATGCGCAGCGAAATCAGGAGGGCCGAGGCGGCGTCGAGCCACCGCCAGAGAATCATCGACTACGCGGAGAGGCGGTCGCTGGCGATGACGGAGGGCATGCCGGAACTCTCTGACGCCTGGACAGGGGCGGCCCCGAGGAAGTCCGAGGAGCAAATCGAGGAAATCGAGAACGCTCTGTACTCGCTGTTCGACAGGATTCAGATGCTGCGGACGTTCTACATCAACGAATGCGGCGGTCCTGCGGGCGAGTCGGCCCCTCCCATGCGCAAGTGGGAGGCGGTGAAGTCCCGTCTCGCCGATTTGTCGGCGCTTCTGACGGAGACGACCGGCTACCAGGGCAGCCTCAACAGCGTCCGGTTCGAGAATTTCATCGAGCGTGGCGAATGGGACTCGCCGTCGCAGCTCGCGGCCAGGCTCGGGGAGGAGATTGCGAGGATAAAGACCGCATTCCCGACCGAGGAGGAAATCAGGAAGAAAATCAGGAAGCTCCGGGACGACCTCGAGAGGGCGAACGGGAAGATAATAGGGGTGGATTCCAGGCTGGAGGCCGTCAGGCGGGAAATCGAACGCCTCAAGGCCAAGCACGACAGGTTCGCGCAGCTCAAGGAGAAGGAGCAGAGCCTCGCGAAGAGCCTCGGGCCCATCGAGTACGACATCGACGTGAGGAGCGCGCTCATAGAACTGCTTTCCGGGACTGCCGACAACATCAAGAACAGGCTCGGCCCGGAAATCGGCAAGTTCGTGGGCGGGGCGCTTTCCGAAATGACGCGCGGCCGCTACGGGGACGCGAGCGTCTCCGAGGACCTGGAAATCCGGATTTTCTCGCGTGAGAAGAACGGCCTCATCTCGCTGGACGAGGTTTCCGGCGGCACCAAGGACCAGGTCCTGCTGTGCCTGCGCCTTGCGCTCGCACAAGCGCTGGTGAGAGCGAGGATGAACGCGGACAGAATCCAGTTCCTCTTCCTGGACGAACCGGTATCGTCATTCGACGAGGAGAGGTGCGAAGCCTTCCTCGGACTCGTAGGCGGGTTCAGCCCCAACCTGAAGCAGGTTTTCGTGACCTTGCACGCGACCAATCCCGCCGAGGGGAAATATGACAGGCTCATCCGCACGGATCCTGCGAAAATCGTCCTGAGCGCGAGCCTTCTCTGATGCCGACGCCAGGGATCCTTGAATCCGTCCATCGATTCGGCTGTTTTGGCTCGTGGATCTCTTATATACTAATGTCGGGGAAAACCCCAACGAGCCGGCGCCCGCGGGATTCCCGGATGCCATGAGTCGCCTGGCGGCGATATTATTGTAGAAACTGAAAGAATTCGCGGAAAGGCACGCGCGGAACGCGTGATATAACCCGGACGAGCCTCGTTTTCTTGCGTGTTGGTCCCGGCTCGTCCGGTTAT
>DYIT01000194.1 GCA_020723505.1 Candidatus Kuenenia stuttgartensis | reverse complement strand
GAATCGCCCGCTACGGCGTGAACATAAGGGACGTGCAGGACGTAATCGAGACCGCGCTGGGCGGGATGAACATCATGGAATCGGTGGAGGGGCGCGAGCGCTATCCGATACGCCTGCGCCTGGCGAGGGATTTCCGCGAGGACGCGGCGGCAATCCAGAGGATTAACGTCCCTTCCTCTTCCGGCGCCCAGGTGCCGCTCATGCAGCTCGCCGCGATAAGGACTGTTCTCGGTCCCCAGGAGATTAAGGGGGAGCGCGGACTGCTCGTGGGGTACGTCACCATGAACACGCGCGACCGCGACGAGGTCTCGGTGGTCCGGGACGCCGAAGCGCTGCTCAAGCAGGCGGTGAAGGACGGGCGGTTGCGGCTGCCTTACGGGTATTATTGGGAATGGTCGGGCCAGTTCGAAAACCAGGTCCGCGCAATGTCGCGCATGAGCATACTCGTCCCGATTACCCTCGGCATCATGCTGGTCATGCTGTACAAGGGCTTCTCACGCTGGTGGATTGCCCCGGTCATCTTCTTCGGGGTGCTCGTGTCGGCCGCCGGCGGATTCATCATGCTGGGACTGTGGGGGGCCAACCTTTCCGTGGCCGTCTGGGTGGGGTTCCTGGTGCTCTTCGGCGTCGTGGACGACGACGGCGTCGTGATGGCGACTTACGCCGAAGGTGTGTTCAACGGCCGCTCCTTCGCGTCCGTGCAGGAGATTCGGGAGGCGGTTGCCGAGGCCGGACTCAAGCGCATCCGGCCCTGCCTCATGACCACGGCGACGACCGTGATCGGCCTTATGCCGATTTTCTGGGCGACGGGCCGCGGATCAGACGTCATGAAACCCATGGCCATCCCGTCGGTGGGAGGCATGGCCGTCTCGCTAATCACGCTCTTCATCGTGCCGTGCATCTTCTCCGCGGTAGAGGAGTGGAAATGGGCGCGCGGACGGCCACAGCCCGGCACTTCCTCCACCGCTTCCTGATTCAAGGCTACTTCCTAATCACGACTTTCGTCCCGCGCGGAATCATCTCGAATACCTGTTCGACGTCCTCGTTCAGCATCCTTATGCATCCTTTGGACACAGCGCCCGGCACGCTCGCGGGCTCGGAAGTGCCGTGAATTCCGAATCCGTACAGCCCGGGCTTCGGCTTGAATCCAAGCCAGCGCGTGCCCAGGACGTTCTCGGGATCGCCAGCCGCGTAGACCTTCCCCCTGTAGTGCCAGGGGGGGTTGGCGATGCGGGTGTCGATTTCGAATTCGCCTTCCGGCGTCTTGTCGTTCGCGCCTATCCCCACCTGGTAGTCCTGAATCCAGATCCCGTCGATGAAGAGCGAAAGCAGGAACTGGGTCTTGGATACCTCCAGATGTACCTTTCCCTTCACGATCTTCAACCTGTCCCCCGGGAATATCACGTTGTCCTTCAGCATGTTCACGCTCTTGATCATCCCTATGGTCGTCCCGAATTCCTTGGCTATCTTTCCGAGGGAGTCTCCTGATTGCACGCAATAGACGGGCGCCTGCTCGTTCGGGACCTGCGAGAAGATCACCTCCTTGTTCAGTTTTGCGAGTATTTCCTTTATCTTTCTGCTTTCCTGGGCGTTGGCCGAAGCCAGAGCCTTCGAGAACGCCACCCTGGCCTTGCAGGGATCCCCTTTTGCCAGGAAGATGTTGCCGAGCTTGAGCGTAGCTTTGGCGCCTCCATCCGAATTCGGGAAGCTGTTCGCGGCTCTTTCCAGGTACTTCAGCTCCTCATCGGTCTTCCCGGTCTCATGCGCTATTTCCGACAGTCCAAAACATGCGTCGCCGCAATATTGAGACTGGGGAAACTCCTTGAGCAGTCTTTGCCAGGACTCGCCGGCTTTCGTGCCGTCTTTTATTCCCATGTAGCAGGACCCGAGGTACTTCAATTCCTGCGCGAGATTGTCGCCTTTCTTGTGGGTAATCCTGCTGTTGATGACCTCTATTGCAGCCCCATATTCTCCCCTGTCGTGGAGTTCGTAAGGATTAATGCTGTTGTCAGCAGCCTGGTCGGAAGCTTCAGCGGGTTTAATCTTCCCTCCCGTGGCCATGGAAAAGACTCCGTTTGCATAGCAGAGCCAGCCTCCGATGCCTATAACTGTAAAGATGGCAAGTACTTTCTTCATTGCCCCACCTCAAGTTGAAAAGATAGCTAGAATGTAAAGCTCAATTTATACGTTATATTTCATGCTTTATGATTTATTATATACATTTTTCCCGAAAAGTCAAGGGGCATGGCATCTTTTAAAATCATCTTTTACCGAAGCATAACCTTTTTGATTTTATATAGTTGCGGCTTTAATGGCAGACGCTGTTACTCTGGAGCGCTAGAAATCCATCTGGCTCTTTTCCCGGCCTGTCAGAGTCATTCATGGGGCTCCGCCTCATGCAGGCATTCCGATCCTCAGGTGTGACCCATGGATCTGGCGATTTCCAGCATCCGTCCAGATGGCAGCTGACTCGAAATGACCATAAGACCTTCGGAGTATTCACTAGATACTTCAGAAGCAATTGTAAACTCTCGATTTACGAACACCGCAATCATGCGTTCCGTGTTCATCTCATAAAGCTCTTTGACCTTTTCGGAAGCTTCAGGCATGAAAATCACTTGTATGCTGGTGTTGTTCGCCTTGCGCACGGTTTCGACATCCATTATTTCAAATCCCGTCAGATAGGGAGTCGTATCCACATAGATCGTTCCCGGCCGGAAAGGATCTGCCATCTCGATAAATCCGACTTTTGGAGATTTTGATGCAAGCCGGAATTCGATTTCATTGCCCGTTCCGGCAGGACAGCCATGGAAGAAGACTGCAAGTACCGACAAGGCCAGGAATTTGAGAACCGTCCGGAAGATGCTCTTATCTGCCCGCGTTTTCATCTTTTCTTCTGCGTTGTCATTGTCTGAAGTCATGGTCCGGCAAGCACCATTCAGCATATCTTGTCCCGGGGTATTCGCGATCGTTCGGGAATTATCCGGGTCAGTTACAAGATATAACGTGCGCATTAGAGGATTGTTCGCCTTGAAATATAAAACCTGCCCTGAAAATCCAGCTTCCTCCGACAGTCATCGCGAGCGCGCACCCGCGGGGCGGCGGGCGCTCGCGATGACTGTTCGCAAGCCACCCTACACATGTTCATCGTTGCGGGATGCTGTCGCATTGCTCGAATGACTGAGTTCTGGATTCCGGCTTTCGCCGGAATGACGATACCAGCCTTCAAAGCGGGCGGGCTTCCTGCGGTTTATGCTTGTTCTTTCGCTGCAATCCGGGCCGCAAGGGACCGGTTGACGAACCATTGCCAGGCATGCATCGGCAGGCTTGCGGCGTTCATGAAGACGACTGCGGCGGGCACGTAGAGATCGAGACGGTTCAGGATCGAGAGAACGATGATCAGGTTCGCATGCATCGAGGGGCCAAGGAGGTTCCATGCGAAGAGCGTGACCTTGTTCATCCTGCAATACAACTCCCTTTCCGCAGGAGGGGTCACTGATTCGGCTTGCGTGCTCGGTTTGTTCTGAAGCTTGAGATAGCCTATGAAAACGCCGAGCAGGAGCCTTTCCATTCCCCTGGCCTTGCCCCTCTCCTCCTCGAATTCCCTGAGTTCCTCCGAAGGCGGTTTCCTGTTCGGGAACTTCCTCGAGAGGTATTCGTTCTTGTACTTATCCGCGAGTATGCACTGGTAAATCAGCGATGCGCTCGCGAGCAGAGTCGCAATCCATGCAGGGATTTGGACTTGAGGCAGGAGTGCGATGGGTGCAGACAGATCTCCTTTTCCAATCGCGAAAGCGAATCCGGTCATGACCGCGGCATGGCCGAAGTAATCTGCCAGCCCGTCGTAAAGCTTTCCGAGCTTGGAGCCCGTTCCCTTCGCCCGGGCGAGCTGGCCGTCTACGCAGTCGAGGACTCTCGAGACGAGATATATCAGCCCTCCGGCCAGGATTGCAGCAGAGCCGGCAGAAAGGAAGCATATGCCCGTTACGGCAGTCAGAAGGAATGCAACGAGAGTGACCTGGTTGGGAGTGACAGGAGTGCGGGCGAGGGCAATCACAATCGGATGAGCGAGGGGGCGGTAGAAGAACAGGTCGAATACTTCCTCGGCCTCCAGGGCTTTCAGGGATTTTACGTAGTTTTCAAATATGGCAATGTCCTCTATTCCCTGCATTTCTCCGCAGCGTGCGGAACCAGGAATTCGGATCGGCATCAGGGTTCGTCGATGGCCGAGGACCTCTTGTCGAACGACGAAGTCTTGGTCCTATAGAAGATGATGGCTTTCTTCACCAGCGGCCTGGCTTCCTGGGGGATTTCCTCCTCCCTTGCCAGTCCTTTCACGATTGCCCTGCCAAGAAGCAGAACGGGCTCATGTGTCTGGTTGATTTCAATCAATTTCCTGTAGATGCCGTCATGGAACTCGTGAATCGATTCCGCGACCTGCGTGGCGCTGATCTCCCTGCGTTCCATGGATTCCAGCAGTTTCCGGAGTTCCAGAAGCTCGCTCTCAAGCTCCTTGTCCCACAACTTGTTTGCCAGTTTCCGGACTTCGCTCCTGCACTCGGCGCTCAGCTTGCTTTCTTCCATGATTGACCCGTTAAAACGTCAGTGAACCAGATTGCGTTGCCGGGCCCCGGATCGGCCCAATCCCGTTCTTTCACAGACGATCCGGCTCCGACCCGTACTGCTTCCTGTAATATTCCCGGTATTCCCCTGTCTTGACCCGCTCCCACCATTTCCGGTTGCCTGCGTACCAGCGCACGGTTTCCGATATCCCCTGTTCGAAATCGACCTGCGGCTTCATCCCGAGGGAAGCCCTGATTTTCGAGTCGTCTATCGCGTAGCGGCGGTCGTGCGCGGGACGGTCCTTGACTGGTTTTATCAGGGATTCCGGTTTTCTGAGAGCTCTCAGAATCATGCCGGTGATTTCTATGTTGGTCCTCTCGTTCCCGCCGCCGATGTTGTACACCTCGCCTGGCACGCCTTTCTCGGCCGCCAGCATCAATGCGCTGCAATGATCCGACACGTGAATCCAGTCCCGCACGTTCTTCCCGTCGCCGTACAGAGGAAGCGGCAGGTCCTGCATGGCGTTGGTCACGAAAAGCGGAATCAGCTTCTCGGGGAACTGATAGGGCCCGTAGTTGTTGGAGCATCTCGTCACGACTGCAGGCAGCCCGAATGTCTTGAAATAGGACCTGACGAGAAGGTCCGCCGCGGCCTTGCTTGCGGAATACGGCGAGTTCGGGGCAAGGGGCGACGTCTCGGTGAACCGCCCTTCAGGACCCAGGGACCCGTACACCTCGTCAGTGGAAACCTGGACGAACTTCGAGAGTTTCCCGTGCTTTCTGGCCGCGTCGAGCATCACCTGGACGCCCTGGACGTTGGTGGCGATGAAGGGACCGGAGTCCAGTATCGAACGGTCTACGTGGCTCTCGGCCGCGAAATTCACCACGTAGTCCACGCCCTCGCCGAGAATCCGGGCTACCGTATCGGTGTCGCGTATGTCTCCATGCACGAACTTGTAGCGCGGGTCCTTTTCGATTGATGCGAGATTCTCCGGGTTCCCGGCATAGGTCAGCGAATCGAGGTTGACGACGCGGTCTTCGCGCCGCTTTAAAAGCAGTCCCAATATGAAGTTCGACCCGATGAATCCGCATCCGCCTGTAACCAGCCACCTGGCCATGGGAATCTCCAACCGAAATGCGAGCCTGGAAACCGGAATCCGGCTCCGGATTCGGGACTCGCAGGAGCCGGCCGCATCCCGCAGGCCCGGCACGCCCGGTTTATAACATGCGATCCAGGCGCGGTCAACATCGGGCGGGACAGGCCAGCGCTGAAGAGTCGGGCGCGGGGCCGGTCGGTCCGGCAACCGGCAAGGGAGTCGTGGGTTTCGGGAAGGACTTGCAAGATGGAACTGCCGCGCTTCCCTGTTGCGGTTGTCATGCCGTATCCCACACGAAGCTTGTTGCTTCCCGCTTTATGATATTCCGCTGCTGCTCCCTCTCCCCCGCGATCGGGGGAGAGGGAGGGGTG
>DYIT01000193.1 GCA_020723505.1 Candidatus Kuenenia stuttgartensis | reverse complement strand
TCACTGAATCGCGGATCCGTGAAGGGATGGCCCGTTATGGCCTCCGCCTGAAGCCGTTTTTAAATCCCGGCGGGCCGCAATCCGGATCCTTTGCCCGTTCCGGCCTGCCGGGATTCACATTGATTGAGGTCACCCTGGTGGTGGTCATCATAGGCGTGTTCTTCGGCCTTGCCGCGCTGAAATTCGACGCGCTCACCGACGGATCCAGGCTGGGCGCGAGCGCCAGGGAAATCGGGTCCACGGTAGGCGTCGCGTTCTCCCAGGCCGTCCTGACGAGGCAGAAGCACACGCTCGTGTTCGACACAGCCAATGGCGTCTACTGGATAGCCACGGAGGCGGATCCCGAGGGGGACGATGCGGCCGGTTTCATGAAGAAGAGGGCGCTGTACAAGGGAGTCGGCTTCAAGGACATACAGGTCGGCGAGGAGGTCTTCGAGGACAAGGGGCTTCTGCGGATGGACATCTCGCCCCTCGGCGTGTCGACGAGCAGCATGATTCACCTGGTCAACGAGAGCGGCGACGAGATGACGGTCAGGGTCCACCCCCTGACCGGCACGGTCACCTACTACGACGAATACGTGGAATATGAGGCTTATGCGGAAGGTTTCGATTTCGCGGATTAACGCGGCCGGGTTCGCGCTTGCCGAGGTCCTTGCCGCGGTCGTTATCGCGGGAACGGCCCTGACCGTGCTCCTGCTCGAGCGGAACAGGACCGTGCAGAGCGTTGCGGAGACGGACAGCCTCAGGCTCGCGACCATGCTCGCGTCGGAGAAGATGGGGGAGATTCTGGTCGGGGAGGAGACGGCCGGGGCGGGGGCCTTTCCGCAGCATGACGGCTACAGGTGGGAGGTTTCGGGAACGCAGGCGGTATTCGGGACGTCGAACAACCAGGTCACGTGCCCGATTGTGGAGCTGACCGTCAACTATGACGACGGGAGGAAATCGGTGACCTTGAGGGCTGTGTCAAGGAGGGGGCGATGAAGCGCCGGATGGCCGCGTGCCGGCCTTGCGCAAGGGGCGCCGTCCGCCGTGCCGGTCTCAGGACGGCGTTCACGCTGGTCGAGGTGCTCTGCACGCTCGTAATCGTCTCGATTATGCTCGGGGCGGTGTACACGGTGTTCCTCGGCACGCTCTCCTCGAAGCGCTACTGCGATGAAATCAGGGACGCCGGGCAGAAGGGCCAGGCGATTCTGCTGCTCGTGCAGCGTGACCTAATGGGCGCGGTCGAGCTCCCGTCCGGGCGGCCCTCGGTCGAAGGCGTCGATTCCTCCGAGGACGGCGCGGAAGCGGACAGGATCGTCTTCGTCTCGACGTCCGACACGCGCATGGGGCGCGAGAAGCGCGACCTGTGCGAAGTCGGCTATTCCGCCGAGCCGGGCATGGAAGAGGGGGGATCCCTCCGGCTGGTCAGGCGGGAGGACCCGGGGATTGACGACGACCCGTTCTCAGGCGGGAACGAAGAGGTCATCGAGGACGGATTGAAGTCGTTCAACCTGGAATACATGGACCGCGGGGGCGCCTGGATGGACGAGTGGACCGGCGAAGGCCTTCCCGCGGCGGTGAAGGTGACGGTGGTGCTTGCCCGGAAACCCTCGGAAGGGGGGGCGGAGGCGAGGGAATACTCCTTCTCCGCCGTGGTTCCGGTGAGAAGTCCCTCAGGATGACAAAGGCCGCCCTCCCGGTCTTCGGCCCGGGTGGCGGACGGTGCTGGATGTTCACGGATCGCAAATCGTTCGGTCTGTACGTCGGGGACGGAAGGGCGTGCCTCGCGCTCGTGAAGGGCGGAAGGCGTGCGCACAGAATCCTCGCCTTCCACGAGGAGTTCATCGGCCGCGGCCCTGAAGCAGGGGCGAACCTGGGAAAGCTCCTCGCGAGGGCCGGGGCGCTCGGCCGCGGCTTGCATGCCGCCCTCGACGGGCGGGTGGCCACGGCGAGGCTCGTGAGCCTTCCCCTCACCAACGCGAGGCAGATTCAGAAGACCGCCCGTTTCCAGGCGGAGAACCTGACCGGGGCGGTGCCGATTGAGCGGCTGGCGGTGGACCACCACATCATGCGGCGCCGTCCGGACGGATCGGACGTCATGCTCTTCGCAATCGACAAGGAGCGCGTGGACGCCGCGGCAACGCTGGTCAGGGAAGCCGGCGCCTCGCTCGCGTCGGCGACCCTCGACTGCGCCGCCCTGTTCAACCTCGCGGCCGCGGGCCGCGGGACTCCCGACGGGCGCTGCGCCCTAGTGGACAAGGCCGGCGACTCCGTGAGGATCATGCTCTCCTCGGGCGGGGAAATGACCCTCGTGCGGTCGATTACGGCCCAGAACGGCCAGGCCGCGTCCAGAATCGCGGACGAGATTCGGAGGTCGCAGGTCATGTCCGGCGACGCCGACGGCCTCGAATGCGTCGTGCTCACCGGACCCGATGCCGCTTCCCTGCATCAGGGAATCGCCGACCGGCTCGGGTGCCGCGTCGAGGTCCTCGACCCGCTTTCGGGACTCGATCAGTTCCGCAATTCCCCGCCTCCCGCCGAGGGGCTGTACGCGGTCGGAGCGGCCCTGAAGGGCCTGGGCGCCGCCGGCATGGACGTGGATTTCCGGCGGGCAATGGATCAGGGGGCGGACTCGAGGAGCACGCTCAGGAAGAGGCTCGCCTACACGGGCGCGGCCCTGTGCGTGCTTTTCCTCATCCTCGCGGTCAAATCCTGGAGGGAGGCGGACGTCGAGGAGGCCAGGCTCGCCGGAGTCGTCGCCAGGGAGAAGGAGCTCTGGGACGGCGCGGCGAAGGGGCTCGGAATCAAGAGGGAGTTCAGGCAGCAGTACTGGGACAAGGTGCTGGAGTCGTCCGTGAAGAAAGCCGGCAGGTCGGGCGAGCCGAAGGCCCTTCAGTATTCATCGTTCCTGGAGACGTGGCGGCTCGTCGCTCTTGCCCTCGACGGGGCCGGGGCGACCGTGGCGAACATCGCCTTCGACCAGGAGAAGACCGTGATTGGCGGGCAAATCGCGGACATCGAAAGGTTCGATGACCTGGCCAAGGCATTCAGGGCGAGGTTCGGCGACGCCGTGCAGGAGAAGTTCGAGAGGAAGGCCAGGGGACAGCAGAAATCCACCTTCACAATCGAGATTTCGAACAAATGAGCCTGATTAGGGGAAGAATGGGCGACGCCGCGATTGCGGCGCTCTTCGCAGCCGCAGCCGTGCTTGCGGTGATATGGCTCGTCCGCAGCGCCGACCGCGACGAGGCTGCGTCGTCGGCCGAAAGGGAGAACCTCAAGCTCGAAAAGGCGGCCAAGCTCGTTGCGGACAACCAAGCGGTCGTCTTCCTGAAGCAGAACGGGACGGCCGAAGGGAACGGGATGGCGGGAAAGTCCGCAATCAGCATCGTGAGGGAGGTAGCCGAGTCGTGCGGCATCTCCGAGAACCTAATCAGGGTTATACCCGAGGAGAACAGGAAGAAGGGCGAAGTCACTGCCCAGGTGGTCCTCAAGGGCGTCAAAATCAACGACCTCGTCAACTTCCTCGTCCAGATAAGGACCAGGTACCCGGCAATACGCGACAGGGAGGCGCGGCTGAGGCTCGCGGGGAGGGCGGAGGATTCGTGGGACGCGGGGCTGGCCCTGACATACGGTCAATGAATTGCGCGAGGGGCTTTTGCTTGCCGCGCAATTCATGGCAGCTCCGCAGGAGAGCTTGAAAATGGGAGTCTTATATTGATTCAAGGGAACCTCGGCGGGTTTAAACTTGCGGCGGGCCGGGAAAGCGGCGTGGTCCTGCTCCTCGTCATGATGGTCATCGCGGTGCTCATCGTGCTCGTGGGCCAGTTCTCCTACTCCGCCCTGCTCGACCGGAAGGCGGCGCGGAACTATCTCGACAGCGCGCAGACCATGCTCGACGTGGCGAGCGCGGCCGAGGCGGCCTGCGAATACCTGGATCGGCACGCGGCCCCGCTCAAGGAGCCGGAGGAAATGACCTTCAACCTCGCGGGAGCGGAGATAAAGCTTGAGCTGCATGACGAACAGGGGAAGTTCAACGTGAATTCCGTGAAGACCCCCCCCCCGGGGGTATCCGCAGAGGAAGCCGCGCTGGTCTTCGAAGCGGTGCTCAAGAACGCGGACAAGCCCGCGGGCACCCTGGATTCAGGGCTCGACGACTCCGTCATCGCCCTGGTCAAGGAGAGCCCGATGCCGATTCTTACAATGGGCATGCTGTCGGACGGCGGCGGGACGGGGGACCTGGGTTTGGCCCCGGACGGCGGCTCCGCTTCCCCTGATCCGGCTTACGCGGGGCTCGCGTCCTTCCTCACCGTATGGACCGACGGAAAGATCAATCCCGCATCGGCTCCCGACGCGGTCCTTTTGGCAATCACCGGACTGGAGGACGACCTGCGAGGCAGCCGCGCTGGGCAGCTGCGCGACAAGCTCCTCAATCCCGGGGCGAACGTGCCTTCCCAGGTCTCGGAAGCCGCGGCGAGGGCCGGGAAATGGATGAAGGACGGCAGCGACGTGTATTCGGCCTTCATTTCCACTGACAGGAACGGCTTCAGGAAACAGGCCCAGGCCGTGTTCAGGAAGGGAGCATCCGGGAAGTTCGAGACGGTGCTGGTGAACGAGATGGAGTAGCAATCGCCCGTGCATCCCCGGGGATGCCGGGATGTTCGGCGGATTGTGTGAACATCCGGGGGCGGATAACCGTTGAACAGGAGTGTAAGTAGAAATCTGGTAGAATATGCTTGAGAGGTGGTCATGTTCCTCAGCCTTCAGACCATAGGCAAGCTGATACTGGCGGTCAACGTGCTGATTACGGGAGGCGTGATCGTCGCCGGCGGATCGCTATTCATGGATTACGGGACGCCCGCAAGGGGGGCCGGAGCGTTCGAGCTCGCCCCCAATCCTTCAGCCGCGGAGAAACCTGAGCGGCAGAAGAGCCTCGACGACGTGCTGAAGGATATCACTGCCGACAAGTTCATCTTCGTCGAGAAGCCCGCCGGCCCCCATGGCGGGACGCCGGTGGTCGAGGGCGCGGCCACGGACGAGACCCCGAAGCAGCCCGCATCCTGCCCGTTCAAGGTGAAGGGAATAATGCTCTCGACGGTCGAGAGCCTGACCGCTGCAATCGTGCAGATTCTGAACAGCAAGGAACAGAGGACCGTCTCGGCAGGCGACGAAGTCGAAGGGGTCGAAATCGTCAGGATAAAGACCGAATCCGTGGTCGTGCTGCTGAACGACGAGGAGACCGAGGTTCCGCTCGACATTTCCGACGAGGGCGCCGCGCCCAAGGGCCAGGGCAAGGACGGAAACGCGGAAAAGCGCGGCGGCAAGGGCGGCCGCAGGGGCGGCAGGCCCAACAGGGCTGAATCACAGCCTCCGCGGGATGGCAAGGCCGATGGCGGCCCGGGAGCGGCTCCGAACTCGGGTGCGCCCGATCAGGGATTCCAGCTTCCGGAGGGCGTGACCCTGCCTCCGCAGATGCCGTCCCCTGAGGAGCTCGCAAAGCTTCCGACCAGCGAAATCATCAAGAAGCTGCCGCCGAAGCTCCAGGAATGGTGGGCCAGGCTGCCACAGGCCGAGAAGGAGCAGTGGGAGAACCGGTTCCGCAAGAGGTTCCTGAAGCAGGAAAACAAGAACAAGTAACTTTGACCCGTTGCACAATGAAGAGATTTCTATTCCTTGCTGTCGCGGTCGTGTTCTGTTTCCTGCCTGTCTGCTGCGGCTCGGAGAATCCGAAGAAGGACGCGGACCTGGTCAGGGACGAACTGACAGGCCAGACTCCGATTGAGCATGGAAGGCGCATGAGGGATCAGGTCGGCGGCATCGTGAAAGAGCGCGAGGATCAGGCGAAGGCGGCCGAAGGGGAGTGAGGCGGATTGACCATCAAAAGCACCGGGGAACAGGCTTGCGTCGCAGGTGAAGCTCCGCCTCCAAAGAAGTTACATGCGCATCGCAAAAAAGTTCGCAAGAAGGCGGGATTTTCGAAGATAGTTGCCCAGTAAACACAAACTCCAACTCGATTTCCCATCGCCTGCCCGGCTTCCATGCTCGCCTGCGTTTGCCTCTTTGGAAGTTGGAGGTTGGCCCGCCTTCGCCTTGAACTCCTTGCGAGGGCGGAGCGAAGCCCGCCGAGGCTCTCGCGGGTGCATC
>DYIT01000192.1:1361-6192 GCA_020723505.1 Candidatus Kuenenia stuttgartensis | reverse complement strand
GAAGGAACCGGCGAAGAGCATCGTCATCAGGGCTCTCGGGCTGTCCGTTGTGGCGGAAGTCACGGGCAGGCTGGGGGCCAACATCGGGGCGGACGGCGACTCGGGATCCTACGTGGGCCAGTTCAGGTCGCTTTTGCCGCTGGGCAGGCAGGCTGTCTATGCCCTGATGGAGATACTGGGGTCGGGCAAGGGGCCGGTTCCCAAGGACTTTTTCCCGGAGGACCTGAAATCCCGCGCCTCGGAGACTACTTGGGTTTCAACGCTGAGGTGGCTTTGCATACTCGCGCTCGGGGATCTGGGGGACAGGACGGCGCTGCCCGGCCTCGAGAGGTGTTTCGAGGAATTCTTCGACAACGCAGGCAGCGCGAATTCCATTTCCATGGCCAGGGCCTGCGCGTACTCCTGCATGCAGCTGGGGAACGGCAGGCCGCTCGACCGCCTGCTCTCGTGGTACCGGAGGCCCCTCGAGTACGGAATGAGGAATCCGGACATGCTCATCAGCCGCTATTTCGACATCGGATACACGTATAACATGATCGGAAAGACGGACGAGGCCCTCGAGTACTACAGGAAATGCGTCCTCCTCAGCAGCAGCCAGGGGGCTTCCGGAATCAACAGCGGTCAGACGGCCCAGTACAACATCGCGTGCCTGCACGCAGTGAGGAGGGACGTCGAGGCAGGGCTCAGGGCCCTGAAGACCGCCATGCTCATGGGCTACAGCAACGGCGAATGGATGGCCAAGGACGGGGATCTGGACAATCTGAGGCATGATCCGAGGTTCGAATTGCTCAAGGCCCGAATGCAGGTCGCGGCGGCATCAGGGCTGATCCCGGGAAAGCCCTTCCAGAACAGGATCGACAGGGCCATGGAGTCGGTGGCGGAGGCGGTTGACGGGGGACTCAAGCCTGTGCACTGGATTGCCTGGGACAGGGCCTTCAATCCGGCGAGGAGCTCGGACTCCTTCGCGTTCGAAAACGGCAGGATGCTCGCACGGCCCGTCCTGTTCGGAGGGCCGGCCGCGTTCAGGGGCTTCTGACCGGACGGATGCCGGCACGACCCATTCCGGGCACGGCTCTTCATCGCCCGCACGGCCAATTAGCACTTGACACGGATTTCGTTGTAATTTAATTTTCGATTTTTTCATTCGTGTAAATACGGCCTCGATGAAGCTTCGTTTCAATACATTCAACGACGTCGTCCTGAGATACGCGGAATCAGACGCGGATCTGAAAATCATCCGCATGCTCGACTTCAAGAACGAAGAGGAGCCGATAGACTACGGCCAGGTCCTGAGGAGGAGCTCGGTTTTCGCGGGAATGCTCAGGGAAAAGGGCCTGAAACCCAAGGATCGCGTGGTCATCATGCTGCCCACGTCCTCCGCTTTCGTGTACCTCTTCTTCGGGACGCTCCTGGCCGGGGGCATCCCGGTGCCGACCTATCCTCCTTCGACTTTCGGCAACAACTCCGTCTTCCTCAGCAACCTCAGGCATATATTTCAGAGCAGCCAGGCGAGGTTCTTCGGAAGCGAGCCCAGGATTCTCGGCAGTTTCCGCGAGACGTTCGAGAACTTCCCGTTCCTCGAGCACGTGTTCAACGCCTCGGAAATCGATTTCAACTCCGGCAATCCCGGCGAGATGAAGCCCGCCGAGGTCAGGAGCGACGACGTGAGCCTGCTCCAGTACACGTCGGGAAGCACGGGGTTCCCGAAGGGCGTAGTGCTCACGCACGGAAACCTCCTCAACAACGTCCACGCAATCTCCGAAGCCATAAAGATAAACAGGGCAACCGATTTCGGGGTCTCGTGGCTTCCGCTCTTCCACGACATGGGGCTCATCGGATGCCTTCTTACGGCCCTGTATACGGCCACCCCCGTCGCGCTCATGCCCACGGAGTCGTTCATGATGAGGCCGGACAGGTGGCTGCACAACATCTCGAAGTACAAGGCCACCATCTCGCCGTCCCCGAACTTCGGATACTACCTATGCACGCGGCTCCTCAACACCACGAGGCTCAAGGGCGTGGATCTTTCTTCCTGGAGGGTCGCGCTCACGGGCGCCGAAGCGATAGACATCAACGTGCTCGAAAGGTTCGAGACGCTTCTCAAGCCATACGGGTTCTCGCGGAGGGCCTTCCTGCCTGCATACGGCCTTGCGGAGAGCAGCCTCGCGGTGACAATCGCGCCCCTGGAGGACAACCTCAAGGTTGCGAGGCTCAACCGGGGCAAGCTCGAAAACGACGGGACTGCCGAGGACTACGACGAGGAGGACGCCACCCTAACGAAAATCGTGTCCGTCGGGAAACCGGTCAAGGGCCAGCAGGCCGAGATACACGACTCGGAGGGGAACCGCTCGCCGGACAACCGCGTCGGCGAAATCTGGATAAAAGGGCTGTCCGTGACAAGCGGGTACTTCAACAATCCGGGAGTGACCAAGAAATCGTTCAGGCAGGACTGGTTCAAGACGGGCGATTTGGGCTTCAAGCGCAACGGCGACCTCTACATCACGGGCAGAATCAAGGAGCTCATAATCAAGCGCGGGAGGAACTACTACCCGTACGACATCGAGAAGGCCCTGTGGAACATAGCCGGAATCCGGGAGGGGCGATGCGCGGCGTTCGCGTCCTGGAACCATGCTGAATCGAGCGAGGACCTCGTGCTCGTAATCGAGACCGCCAAGACGAGCAGCGAGGCCGACCTCGACGACCTCGCGAAGTCCGTGAACGCCGTCGTCCTCGAGAACATCGGGCTCAAGCCCGACAGGATTGTGTTCATCCCGCCGAAATCGATTCCCAAGACGTCGAGCGGGAAGATACAGAGGCTCCTTTGCAAGAAGCTTCTGGAGGAAGGGAAGCTGGAGGTCTTCGGCGAGCGGCGATAGACCGGGCGCAAGGAAGGAGAGCAGATGGAACGCACCGAGCTCAGGGAGATGATAATGAAACACGTGTCGAAAATCGCGAAGATACCTGCGTCGGAAATCAAGGGCGGGGACAACCTCAGGGACGACCTGGGGCTCGACTCGCTCAGATCAATGGAGCTTCTCGCGCGCATATCCGACGAGCTCGACGTAGACATCGAGTTCGAGGCGCTGCAGGGAGTCCAGACGGTCGACGACATAATCGCCTTCGCCGAGAAGCTTTGACGGGGAGCAGATGAAGGTCACGTTCGTCTATCCGGCGTTCAAGAGGCACGCGCAGTCCCACCCGGAGCTGCTCGAATGCGTCCCGTGCGACGAGTATTTCGGCCCCCCTTCGCTCGGAATCGCCTATCTGGCCGCTTCCACCCCCCCGGACTGGGAGGTCGGATTCCACGACGACAGGTTCGATTCCCTGGACGCAATCGGCGACGCGGATCTCTACGCCATTTCCGCCTTCACCCCCGCCGCCGAAAGGGCGATGCAGATAGCGAAGACCCTTAGAGCCAGGGGCGGCAAGGTGGTGATGGGCGGCATCTTCCCGACCCTCATGACCGGAGAGGTCTCGAGCCTGTGCGACGCGGTCGTGGCCGGCGAGGGCGAGGGCGTCTGGGGCAGGGTCCTCGCCGACGCGAAGGCCGGGACGCTGGGCGGAGTCTACCGCGCCGACGGCCCGGCGGACATCTCGAGGATCCCGCCTCCCAGAATCGACCTCTATCTCGGCAAGGAGAAGGAGGGCTACAGGCCCGACGACTACCCCCTCCAGCAGTCGAGGGGCTGCCCGCTCCAGTGCGTGGCCTGCGTCGTGCCGCTGACGATGGGGCCGACCATCAGGTTCTACGGCGAGGAAAGCATACTGAGCACTGCGCGCGTGCTCGGATCAAGGGGCAAATACGCCTCGTTCACCGAGGACACGGCGTTCATGATGTTCTCCGGCGCGCGCAGGAGGTTCAAGAAGCTGCTCAAGGCCTTCGCCTCTGACCGGGAGGCGTGCGAAATCAGCTACATCGGCGTGAGCATGCCCATGCTGCTCGTGGTCGAGGACGAGATTTTCCCCATGCTCCGGGACGCCGGCGTAAACATGTTCTACCTCGTGGGCGGTTTCGACAACATAACCCAGAACGCATTCAGGGAAGGGAACGTCAAGGAGCTCGACGAGGCGCGGCAGGCGGTGGCGCGGTGCCTCGAGAACGGGATAACCCCATACACCTCGTTCCTGGTCGGCATGGACCACGACGACCCCGGAGTCTTCCGGAGGATGATCGACTTCGCGAACGAGACGGGAATCGAGCGCGCCGAGTTCGCAATCTTCACGCCCTATCCCGGCACGCCCGCCTGGACAAGGCTCTCGGCCGAGGGCAGGATAACCACGCGGGAATGGTCGAAGTACAACGACGCGAACGTGACTTTCAAGCCCGCGAAGATGTCCGCGGAGGAGCTGCTCTCGGGGTACCTGTGGCTGTGGAAGGAATTCTACCGCACCAGGCAGCATCTGAGGGCGGAGGACAAGAAGCGCAAGACGATACAGTTCTGACGCCGGCGGCCCGGTTCCGCCCTCCCCGGATCCGAATCCTCCGCCGCTCCCGCGAACCGGAACCGGAGCGTCCCGGAAGGCCCGTATCAAAGAGGGAACGCGATGGCGACGAGAGAGCTATTCAACGGACTGGTCCCCCCGGACGCGCTTGAGCTCCGCAAGCCTCCGGACAGGTCGGAGCTGGAGACGGCCTCGCAAATCGGCCGCTCGCTCAGGCGCTTCATCGAGGAGAACGTCGATTCAGCGGAAATCGACAGGACCAAGGAAATACCCCGGGAGGTCCTCGAGGGAATCTCCGGGCTCGGGGCGTTCGGCCTTGCCGTGCCCGAGGAATACGGCGGCGCAGGGCTCGGCATGGAGGGGTTCTGCAGGGCGCTCGGCGACGTGG
>DYIT01000192.1:0-1351 GCA_020723505.1 Candidatus Kuenenia stuttgartensis | reverse complement strand
CGGACTCCTCGGTCGGCGTCACGGTCGGCGCTGCATGCGCAATCGGAACGCACGGCATCAAGCTCTTCGGCACCGGGGAGCAGAAGCTGAGGTTCCTGCCGCAAATAGCCGACGGGTCCCGCATACCGGCGTTCGCAATCACCGAGGCGGAAGCGGGCACCGACCTCGCCAACGTGTCGACCAAGGCCGTCATTTCCCCGGACGGAAAGACCTTCAAGGTCAACGGCAGGAAGCTCTTCATAACGAACGGCGGATTCGCAGGCGTCGTCACGTTCCTCGCCAAGACCCCGGGCTTCGCCAGGTCGCCGGACTCCACCGGCCTCTTCG
Organism: Candidatus Kuenenia stuttgartensis; assembly: GCA_020723505.1. Classification (GTDB taxonomy): domain Bacteria; phylum Planctomycetota; class JAKEIC01; order JAKEIC01; family DYIT01; genus DYIT01. Next base: position 1,024 of record DYIT01000192.1, on the reverse strand, counting down.
TGGTCGAGACGGAGACCCCCGGCTTCTCGGCTGGCCCGCCCGAGGACAAGCTCGGCATTCGCGCGTCCTCCACGACGGAACTCATTTTCGAGAACATGGTGCTGCCCAGGGAGAACCTGCTCGGCAACGGAGCGAACGGCCTGGAGCTCGTCAGGGGTGTTCTCAACTGGGGCAGGATGGCGCTTTCCGCGGGTTGTCTCGGGGCGCTCGGCAAAATCATCTCCATGGCCTCGGGCCACGCGAGGCGCAGGATTCAGTTCGGCAGGCCCATCGGCGAGTTCGGGGCGGTCAAGCGCATGGTGGCCGAGATAACGTCGTCCGCCAGGGTAATCGAATCCATGGTGGTGACGACCTCGCGGCTCTATTCTTCCGCGCCGGAGAGGGCGGGCATGGCCACCGCCCTGACCAAGGTGTACTCCTCGACGAAAGCCTTCGAGGCCGCCGACCTGCTCGTGCAAATCATGGGCGGGATGGGATTCATCGAGGAGAGCGGCGCGGCGAGGCTGCTCCGGGACGCCAGAATCAATAAAATCTACGAGGGCACGAACGAGATAATCAAAATCCTCTCCGCCCTGGAAGGAGTGATGGTCATCTCCGCCAAGGCCAGGGGCGGCAGGACGATTGCGCCGTTCGTGGACGCGTCGCTTGCCGGGCCGGCGGCCGCGTTCGACAGGTGCCTCGCCTCCCTCAACAGGATTGCGGTCGAGAACCGCGACCGCTACGGCCTCGCGATAAGGGAGAAGGAACTCGTGCTCGAGCGGATTGCGGACGTGGCAATCGAGGTCTTTTCCCTGTATTCGGTGCTCCTGCACGCGTCCGACATGCTGAAATCCCCGGCCGGCAAGACTGGAGCCCTCTGGGCCGCAGTGGCCAGGAAGACCGCCGCGGAGGCGGAGAGCCGCATCAGGGAGCATGTCGCCCGCACTCCCGAAGGAGTTGACGCGGACGTGGAGGAGATTGCGGACCGCACCTTCGAGCTTTGATCATAACCCGGACGAGCCGGAACCAGACAAGAATGTAAAAT
>DYIT01000029.1:9639-43693 GCA_020723505.1 Candidatus Kuenenia stuttgartensis | reverse complement strand
GAGCCCACGTTCCTGGTGGACTACCCGGTGGAGACCACGCCGCTCGCCAGGCGCAAGGAGGACGATCCCGCGCTGGTCCACAGGTTCGAGCCGTTCATCTTCGGAGCGGAAATCGGCAACGCCTTCACCGAGCTCAACGATCCCACGGACCAGCGGCGGCGCTTCGAGGAGCAGAAGGCACTTCTCGACGCGGGCGACGAGGAAGCCCAGATGCTGGACGAGGACTTCATCGAGGCGTTGGAGACCGGGATGCCGCCCGCCGGCGGTCTGGGGCTCGGGATAGACAGGATTGCCATGATGCTCACGGATTCGCCCAGCATACGGGACGTGATTCTGTTCCCGCTCATGAGGCCGGACGAGGGCGTCTCCGGAGATCTTCCCGAGCAGCCGGGCTCGTAGTCAGCGTTGTCGGTGTCTACGGCAATGGCCTGGTAAACGCTATCTGGATTTTTCGTTGGGATTTGGATTTTGGGATTTGGGATTTCATCATCGGTCAATCCTGTTCTGCACTTGTTAGCATGAGCTGCGCATGTATCGTTTCGCCATAGCATTGCGATACCTGAGGAGCAGGAAGATAACCTACCTCTCCGTAATCGGGGTGGCGGTCGGGGTAGCGGCGCTGATCATCGTCATGGCCGTAATGGAGGGCTTCGAGGAGGACTTCAAGGACCGGATCCGCGGCATGCTGTCCGACGTCGTCGTCCGCTACAGGGGGGAGAAGTCGTTCGAAGAGGTCGAAAAGTCGATTCTTTCCGTCGAGCACGTGACGGCGGCGGCGCCCAGGCTCCGGGGCATGGCTCTCGTCATGGGTCCCGGAGGCCGGGGCGCGGTGGAGATTGTGGGAATCGACGTGTCCAAGGAAGTCCGCGTATCGAAGCTAGCGGAATACATCATCAACTCCAGGGTCACCGGCATGGCGAAGGACCTTGCGCAGGCAATCGAGGCGCTGGAGATGCACTTCTCGTTCAGGACCGCGGAGCTCGCGAGGCTCGGGCTGCTTCCCGGAAAAGCCGGGGAGAGGCTCAAGCCCCTGCACGAGTCCCTGAGGGAGGTGAAGAGCCGGCTTTCCAAGGAAGGCTCGCCCGACCTCATAGGAGGGCAAATCCGCGACGCTGAACAATGCTTCAAAACCTGGCTCGGCGACACGTCCTCCGCAATCGCCGCCCCCGACGCCAGGTCCGCGCTTTCGGGCCTGGAAGAGGGCATGGAGACCTTCTTCCGGGCGCGCCGCGCGGAATTCGAGGAGACGCGCAGGCGGGCGGAGGCCGACTTGGCCCGTTTCGAGAGCGGAGGCGGGTTCGATTCCCCGTTCAACGAGCCTTTGGAGGGCAGGGAGCTCGTGATGGGCGAGGAGCTGCTGCCGCACCTCCGCGTCGCGCGGGGCGACAGGGTCCGGCTCTATACCGCGGGATCGAAGGGCCTGTCATCCGTCGAGGACGAAGAGGATCTCGCGAAGTCCGAGTTCACGGTGGCCGGGACATTCAGGTCCAGGATGTACAAATCCGACTCGAAAATCGTCTTCATGCCCATAAGGACCGCGCAGATACTGCAGGCCAAGGAGGGGATGATCTCGGAAATCGGGGTCAAGGTGGACGACCAGCGCAACGCCGAGGCGGTGAAGCGGGCCATCAAGGAGGTCCTGCCCGGGGCGGACGCGCAGACCTGGGCCGAGAAGCGCAGGTCGCTCATCGCCGCCATCAACCTCGAGAAGGGGTTCCTTTCCGCGGTGCTGTTCATGATCATCGTCGTGGCGGCGTTCAACATGCTCGGCACCTTCGTGATGATGGTGACCGAGAAGACGCGCGACCTGGGGATTCTCAAGTCCCTCGGCGGCAGCACGGCGGGCATCGCCTCGATTTTCTTCCTGTGCGGCGTGTTCGTGGCCACCGCCGGGTCCGCCATCGGCGCGGCCGCCGGACTCCTGTTCGTGGACAACATAAACGAGATAGAAGGCGCCGTGCATTCCTTGACGGGCATCACGCCGTTTCCAAGGGACGTCTACTATCTCGATTCAATCCCGACAATCGTGAATCCGGCGGACGTGTTCTGGATTGTCTTCCCCACCGTGGCGGTGTCGGTGCTGCTTGGGAGCGTGTTCCCGGCAATAAAGGCGGCTATGCTCGGCACGGAGCATGCGCTCAGGTACGAATAATCCCGTCACTGCGGAGGATCGATGCAGGACGACAGGACGATACTGAAGGCGGTCGAGGTGACCAAGGATTTCCCCATCGAGGGCGGCATCCTCCCCGTGCTCAAGGGGGTGAACCTCGACGTGCACAAGGGCGAGATACTCGCGATTGCCGGGAAGTCCGGGGTCGGCAAGAGCACGCTGCTGCACATCCTCGGGATGCTCGACGTGCCTTCCTCGGGATCGGTCGTGTACGACGGGTCCGACCTTGCGAAGCTCTCCACGGCAGGCAGGGCCGAGGTCCGAAGCAGGCATTTCGGATTCATCTTCCAGTTCTACCATCTGCTTCCGGAGTTCAACGCGATCGAGAACGTGCTTATGCCCGCGATGATAGGCACGGGCATGCTCAAATGGTTCGCCGTCAGGGGCGCGATGAGGAAGAGGGCCCGGATGCTGCTCGAGAAGGCCGGTCTGGGCGAGAGGCTCAGGCACAGGCCGTCGCAGCTCTCCGGGGGCGAGCGCCAGCGCGTGGCTATCGCGCGCGCGCTGATGAACGAGCCGAAGATTCTCTTCTGCGACGAGCCGACCGGCAACCTCGACTCGAAGACCAGCGCCGAAATCGTGGAGATGATTTGGGGCCTGAACAGGGAGTCGGGGCTCACGACCATAATCGTCACGCATGACGAGTCGATTGCGAAGAAGGCGACGAGGACCGCGAGAATGGTCGACGGGAAGATGGTCCAGCAGTCGTCTGGTTGAAATTTCGAAGCGGAAATGGAGTGTTCATGAGCGGATTCTCCGGCATGCTGGCATCGGCGGGAAAAGCCGCCGCGTCGCCGTTGACCGCCGTCTTCGAGGCGTTCGAATCGGCGGGGAGGGCGCTCGACGCCGCGGCGGGCCGCGGCCGGATTGCCGCCGCCGCTCTCGTCATTCCCCGCAAGGTCCTCCTGGTCGCCGAGATGGAGTTCCTCGCGGCCGCCGCTCCGGTCCTGTTCCTGACGGGCAGATTCTCGCCGTTCCATGCGTTCGGGGCCTTCAGGACGCTCAAGGCGAGGCTCATAAGCTGGATCTCAATCGTCGCAATCGCATCGGCGGTCGTCATAGCGTTCGTGCCCAATCCGGTGATGGAGGGCTACCTCACGCAGCTCAAGGACAACGTGAGGGGCACCAGTTCCGACCTCATCGTCGAGACGCACAGGGAGTTCGCCCCCGAAAGGCTGCTCGACCTCGTGACGGGCAGGACTGCTTCGGGCGGCGCGGGCCGGCAGCTTCTGCCGCATCCTGCGATAACGGCCAACGTCGCTGCCGCGGCGCCTAGAATCGAGGGCTTCGTCGTGTTCTCGACCGGCGATTCCGTTGACAACCTCGATTTCGCGTCCATCATCGGCATCGATCCCGAGGCCGAATACAGGGTGAGCAGGCTGAGGCAGTACATCCTCGACGCGGGATGCGACCCGGAAAGCCCGTTCGCGCTCACGGACGCCTCCTTCGAGGCGGTGCTTCGCGGGGAGAGCGCCCTCCTGTCGCTCGGCAGGGAGGCGCTTGAGGCCCTTCCCGAGGCCGAGAGATGGAGGCAGCTGTCGAGGGCTGCGGAGGAGGAGGGGAGGTACGACTGCGTGCCCGATTCCGGGGTGCCCAGGCTGGTGGACGAGTACATCGAGACCTTCGGGGCCGGGATTGACCGGGCGAAGGCCGAAGAAGCCGTTATGCGGAGCGTGCTGGAATCGCGGGCCGCGGCCGAGGCTTCGCTCGCGAGGCGGCTCGGGCTTCAAAAGCGCAGGGCGATGGGGACCGGGGAGTTCGAGAAGCTGGCGGCGTCCTCGGACGCGCTCGCCGTCGGGCCGGACAGGGCCAAGGCCCTCCGGGACAGGATGGGGGGAAGGCCCGGGGTGCTTGTGGGCAAGTCGCTGCTCGCGGAGAATCCGGACCTCATGATAGGGTCGGAGATAGAGTTCATAACCGGGAGCCTCGACCCCGAGGATGATCCCGGGGCAGCCGGGGAGAAGCGAATCGGGGGCAAGAACATAATCTGCCGCATAGCCGGGGCGTACGATTCCGGGATGTACGAGTTCGACGTGCGCACGGCCTTCATGCGCCTGGACGACGCGATGGAGTTCTTCAGGGACGCGGGCGCGGTGAGGGGGGCCGGGATAAGGCTTTACGACCCTGCGATGGCCGACGCGGTGAAGCCGCTCATCCAGGACGCGATAGACCCCGGGATGCTGAACGAGATAGCGGTTTCCGTGTGGCACGAGAAGAAGCAGGTGATAATCCAGGCGGTGAACCTCCAGCGCCAGGTTCTGCTCGTCATCCTGTTCTTCGCCGTGTTCGTGGCGGGCTTCGGCATCCTGCTTTCGCTTCGGATTCTCGTGACCGAGAAGGAGATGGACATCGGGATACTCATGGGGATTGGCGCGTCTCCTCTGGACGTTGTGCTGTTCTACGTGATAGCCGGACTCGGGCTGGGGGCCATCGGATCGGCGGCGGGGGTGGTTCTGGGCGCCGTGCTCCTCAGCTTCGCGGACGAAATCGTGTGGTTCTTCTCGAACGTGCTCGGATTCGCGGAATTCGAGATGTACATCAGGGAGACGCAGCATCTCCGCGGGGTGCCGGTGAGGTTCGATGCCGGCACGCTCGCGATGATTGTCATGCTCACCGTGCTGGCCAGCTACCAGTTCGCCCTCTACCCGGCTCTCGCCGCGTCGAGGCTCACGCCGCTGGACGCGATAAGAAGGAAATAACTGCCGGAATCATGACGCAGCAGCGCCGCGACCGACACCGAGGCTGCGTTCATCATAACCCGGACAAGCCGGAACCGAACAGGATTCGATGTTCCGGCATGTCCGGGTTATGTGCAGGGTTAACGCGCGGCGGCCTGAAGGCGTCTCGATTTTACTTGAAAAAGCGGGGGTCGGCTGGCAGTATTTCGGCCGTTCATCACCTGTTGGAGAGCGTCATATGGAGCGTGTATCGGAAAAGGTCTGGGCGGACGGCAAGTTCATAGATTTCGGCGACGCGAACATTCACATCCTTTCCCACGTGGTCCATTACGGTTCCTCGGTGTTCGAGGGGATAAGGTGCTACCTCCAGGAGGACGGATCATCGGCCATATTCAGGCTCAAGGAGCACACGCAGAGGCTTCTCGACTCCGCGAAGATCTACCGCATGAACGGGCGCTTCAGCCGCGAGCAGCTGATGGACGCCATGATCGAGACCGTGAGGGCCAACAAGTTCAAGGCGTGCTACATCAGGCCCCTGATTTTCAGGTCCACCGGGGGCCTTGGCGTCAACCCTCTGCCCTGCAAGGTCGAGACGTGGGTTATCGTGTGGCAGTGGGGCGCCTATCTGGGCAAGGAGGCGCTCGAGGTCGGGGTGGACGTCCAGGTCTCGAGCTGGGCGAGGATGGCTCCCAACACGATGCCTTCCATGGCCAAGGCGGCATGCAATTACATGAACGCGCAGCTGACCAAGATGGAGGCGCTGAGCAACGGGTTCTCCGAGGGCATAGCGCTCGACGTCGACGGGCTCGTGTCCGAGGGCAGCGGGGAGAACATATTCGTAATCCGCGACGGCGTCATATATACGCCGCCGATGTCCGCGTCGATTCTGGGCGGCATCACGCGCTCCTCGGTAATAACGCTAGCCCAGGAGGAGGGCATCCCCATCAGGGAGGAGAGGATACCGAGGGAGATGCTCTACATCGCCGACGAGATATTCCTGACGGGGACAGCCGCCGAGGTCACGCCGGTGAAATCCGTGGACAAGGTGTCCGTCGGGACCGGGAAGCGCGGACCCATCACCCAGAAGATTCAAAAGCGCTACCTGGACGTCGCCACCGGCAAGGCCGAAGACAGGCACGGGTGGCGGACGCAGGTTTATTGACCGCGTGCGCGGGATGGATGGGATTCACGCCGGGCGCAACGGTCTCCCGGGGACAGCGCGGCGTGTCGTTTTTTCGGAATTGCAGCGTCGGAAGCCGTTGTGCGGCGCGTGCTGATTCGCTTTTGCGGAATTCCGGCCCAGTCGCCGCCGGGGCTGGGCGTTACTTCGTCATGGATTCCGGAGCGGCCCTTCGGACAATTCTTCGCATGCCTCTCGTAAGAATAAAGAACGGACCGGACAAGGGAAAAGCCTTCGAGGTTATCGACCAGCCGGTGGTAATCGGCAGGGAGGCTCCGGACGGGGTGCGGATCCTGGACCAGGGCGCGTCCAGGAGGCACGCGGAAATCTTCAAAATCGGCGAGATGTACTTCATCCGCGACCTCGAGTCCAAGAACGGCACGTTCGTGAACGACGAGCGCATCGTCGAGGAGCTTCTGCAGGTCGGAGACAAGATAAAAATCGGCAGCACCCTGTTCGTGTTCGAGGAGACCGGGATGGCCCAGGAGAGCGCCGAGCCGATGCAGGACATCCAGTTCTCATCCTCCGAAAAGCTCGAGGCGACGATGGAAATCGACCTCGCCGGGGTCAAGAAGACGGAGCTCGCCAAGGAGGAGTCGAGCTCGGTCAAGACGCTCAAGGCGCTCTTCGAGATCGGCAAGGCGCTTGTGTCCGAAGAGGACGAGAAGAACCTCATGCTCAAGATGCTGCTGTTCGCGGTGGACGCCCTGTCCGCGGACGCCGGATACATCTTCGTGAGGGACCCGGAAGACAGGCTCATCCCGGCGGCCGTGCACGAGAAGAACGCGGAGGAGGGGCGAAAAATCAGCCGCTCTATAATAAAGCGCGTCTTCAAGACCCAGAAGGCCGTCATGACCTCGGACGCGGCTCAGGATGCGCGGTTCAAGGACCGCCAGTCGGTGGTGATAAAGAAGATCCAATCCGTAATCTGCGTGCCGCTGATTGCGCTCGAGAAGATAAAGGGCGTGATGTACCTCCACGGGTCGGGGATAGAAACCGTCTTCTCCCAGGAGGATTTCGAGCTCGCCGCGTTCATCGGCATCCAGTCGGGCAACGCGCTCGAGAGCCTGCAATCGAGCGTCCAGAACAAACGGGTCCTGATGAGCGCCGTGAAGACCCTGGTCGCCATCATGGAGCTCAGGAACCCGAGGAGCCAGGGCCACTCCGAGCGCGTGTGCGTGTACTCGGCGGCAATCGCCAACTGCATGAACCTCAACCCAGGCCTCTGCAGGGAGATACAGATGGCCGCCCTGCTGCACGACATAGGGAAGATAGTGAAGGGCGAGAAGACGAACCTGATTGAGCGGGGATCCGAGGCGCCCGAGGACGACAATGCATCCGGAGAGGAGCACGTCATCCACGGCGAGAAGATAATAAAGCACATGGAAGGCATGGAAAACGTGCTGCCCGGCATCAAATATCACCACGAGAATTTCAACGGGGCGGGCTACCCCGAAGGGCTCAGCAGCGAGAAGATCCCGCTGTCGGCGCGCATAATCAGGGTCGCGGACGCCTTCGATCACGATCTCCACGGCGGCAAGGCCGGACCCCAGCAAATCAAGGAGGCGATCGTCAGAATCGGCAAGAACGAGGAGGGCCTCTTCGATCCGGCGGTGTGCAAGTGCATGGTCCTCGCCTACAGGAACGGAACCCTCTTCACTCCCGAGAAGCTGCTGATGGAAGAGTATTTCGGACAGATGCAGCCATGAAGCTCTGGATTCTCGGCTCCGGAACGGCGGTCCCCAACATGCTCAGGGCGCCCGCATGCTTCCTGCTCGAGGGCAGGGAGAAGCGGATCCTGCTCGACGCCGGGTCATGCGTGCTCCTGAGGCTCGAACAGGCAGGCATCGACTTCCGGCAGGTTGACGCCGTCTACCTCTCCCATTTCCATCCCGACCACTGCGCAGGGCTGGTGCCGCTGCTGTTCGCCCACTACTGCCCCGACGGGACCCCCAGGCGGGATCCGCTTGTCATCACCGGATCCGTCGGGATTTCCGCCCTGATGGACAACCTCCGCCGCGCTTTCGGCGACTGGCTGGTTCCGAAAAGCTTCAAGGTCGAGGTCCGCGAGGCCAGGGAGCACGTTTTTGCCGACGGCGAGTTCGAGGTCAGCGTCGTGTTCGGGTCGCACTCGGAATCGAGCCTGGCGTACAGGTTCAGGGATCGCGCCGGCAAGGTCCTCGTCTATTCCGGGGACACGCCCTATTCCGCCTCAATCGTCAATCTCGCCTGCGAGGCGGACCTCCTGCTTCTCGAATGCTCCTTCCCGGCGGGGACGCGCGCTCCGGGCCATCTCTCCGCCGACGATGCAGGCCGCATGGCGGCGGCCGCGCGCGCCAAGAAGCTCGTGCTGACTCATTTCTATCCGCCATGCCGCGACGCCGACGTCAAGGCTCAGGCCGCGGAGCACTTCAAGGGGGAAATAGTCGTCGCCCAGGATCTGATGCTCATCGAATTCTAATCCGGAACCGCACGCCCTCTTACCCGGGGAATCAGGTTTACTTGCCCATGCCGGGGAAATATCATGCTGCGTCTTTCAGGAGAATTCCATGGCATCAGGACTCGTATTTTCCGACATCTATCTCGAGCATTTCACGGGCAGGCACCCGGAGAACAGGCTCAGGCTCGAGAATACCGTCAGGCATTTCAAGGACACGGGTCTCTGGGACAGGTTCGTTCACGTCGAACCCCGGGCTGCCGACGTGTCGGAGATAGCATGGGTGCATTCCCAGGACATGATTAAATACGCCAAGAGGCTCGCGGACAAGGGCGGCGGTTACGCGGACATGGACACCCCGATATCGGCCGCGTCGTTCAAGGCCGCGCTTTACGCCGCAGGAGGACTTTTCGAGGCCGCGGACAGGATTATGGCCGGCGGAATAAACAACGCCCTCTGCCTCGTGCGCCCCCCCGGCCATCATGCGACCCCGCAGGCGTCCATGGGCTTCTGCATTTTCAACAACGTCGCGCTGGCGGCGGTCTACCTCAGGAAGAAGCACGGCATCGAGAGAGTCGCAATCGTGGATTTCGACGTGCACCACGGCAACGGAACGCAGGACATCTTCTACTCTGATCCTTCGGTCCTGTTCTTCTCCATGCACCGCTATCCGTTCTATCCGGGATCGGGCGCCGCATACGAGGAGGGCGAAGGGACGGGGAAGGGATACACGGTCAACGTGCCGCTCGAGGACGGAGTCACGGCATCGCAGTACATGGAGCATTTCGACCGCGTGATCGAGACGCGGGTGAAGCCCTTCAAGCCCGAGTTCATCCTCGTTTCAGCGGGATTCGACGCCTATGTCCTTGATCCGCTGGGCGCCTTCTGCCTCGAGGAGGACGAATACCGCGCCATGACTCTGAAAATCAAGGCCGTGGCCGCGGACTGCTGCTCCGGAAGGATAATCTCCACGCTCGAGGGCGGCTACAACCTGGAGCAGCTCCCGCTTCTTATCGCCGCGCATGCGGAGGCGCTGCTGTAGCGCTGCGCCCATGTCCAGGAAGTCTCCCGCGCAGCGCAAATCGGAACTCAACCTTCTCCCCCGGGGAGGACGGAAGTGAGGGGCAGGCGCTGCGCGGGAGCCTATTTGTGCATGAGCGCAGCGCTGTGGGAGGCGAATGTCCTAAGCGGAGTCGGGTGACTTCGCCGATTGCCCCATCCTCCCATCCGCCTATCCCCTCATCTGTTCCTGTCGACCTTGACGTCCCACGCCGCGGCCATATACTAGTCACTTGTTTGAAACAAGGATCCTGGTTTTCGGAGGGTTTCATGAGAAGAGCCTTTGTCCTGGCTGCAATCCTTGCCGCGTTCGCCTTTTCCGCGGCGGTTCCGGGTTGCGGAGGGGGGGGGGAAGAGCCGAAAAAGGACGACAAGGACGGCAAGGGGAAGAAGGGGAAGAAGGGCGACGGCAAGACGGCCGGCGTGGATGACCCCACCGGACAGCCGAACCTGTCGGACGAGGACAAGACGCTTGTGAACAAGCTCGGCGCCCTTGACGAGAAGCACTACAAGCCGGCCATGGAGCGTCTGCGCGGCATGCAAAGCAAGGCAATCGGCCCGCTGTGCTGGGGGCTCAAGCATCCCCTGCAGAACCTGCGCGCCAAGTGCCTGGAGGTCATTTCCGAGCTCAAGCCCGCGAAGGAGATGATTCCCGGGGCGATAAACGCCATTGGCCAGTCCGAATCGGACGTGAGCCCGTACGAGACCCCGATAAGGAGATGGGCGATGCGGCTGCTCGCGCGGTACTACAGGTACGGGGTCTACACCGAGCCGCCCATAAGGAGGTCGATAGAGCTCGACGGCGACCCGTGCGTGAGAGCCACGGCGGGATTCGCGCTCTGCCTCATGGGCCGCAAGGAAGGCATGGGATCGATAATCGACGAATTGCGTCCCATCGACTGGGAGACGATAAAGAAGATGGTCGACACGTACAACGACGTGACGAACGAGGACAAGATGCGAATCGAGGCCATGAACGACCTCGAGGTGATGGTCAAGAAGTCCCGGCTCAAGGCGAGCCCTTCGGTCATGCTGGATACGCTTGCAGAGTACAGGAAAAGCTACGAGGAGGCCGAAGCCATGGTCCGCGACTACCTCGGGAAGCTCGGGGCTCCCGGAGACAAGGGATATGACGGCCTGAAATCCTGGTGGAAGGGCGCGCAGGGGTCCTTCGAGTTCAAGAAGGTCGGCTTCTCGGACGATCCCGAAATGATCAAGGTCGGGGTCAAGCAGAGGAGCGCCGGCAAGGTGGAACTCATGCCGGTGGAAGAGGAGAACATCGTGAAGGACCTGACGGAGGCGCAGGAGCTGCTTGCCCAGGGCGACAAGCGCGGGGCGTCGGGCGTGCTCCGCAGGGCGTTCAAGGAATCGCGCAATACGCGCATGGACATCTACTACGACCACTTCAACCTGAGGCGAACGCTGGGGCCCGACCATGCCGACAAGTGCTACGGCGAAATCCGCGACAAGGTAATCGCCTGGGATCCGCTCAACGTCAAGTTCAGGCTTCTTGCCGCGCAATGCGCAATCGACTTCAAGGGCTGGAAGGAGGCCAAGGAGATGTACGAGATTGTGCTGATTCTCGAGCCCGACAACGCGGAAGCGCAAGCAGGCATCGCCGAAGCCAAGAAGAACCTCAAAGAATGACGAATCCCGGAGACGAACCCCGCGGCAGGGCCATCCTTTGCCCCAAATGCAGGGCCATGACGGCCGAGGACGCAGGCAGGTGCCCGGCCTGCGGAGCACGCCTCGGCGGCGTCCTCAAGGTCTCGCTGCTCGCCAGGCACGCAGGCAGGCTCAACTTCACCAAGGCGGTCGCGGCGGCATGTTTCGCGGTCTATTTCCTGGGGCTGACCGCTGGCGGCGTGGGCGAATCGCACGGCGATTTCCTGCGCCTCTTCTCCCCTTCAGTCGACGGACTCCTCATCTTCGGCCTGCAGAGCACGTCCGCAATACTCGCGCGCGGCGAGTTGTGGAGAATCGTGACCGCGATGTTCGTGCATCTCGGCGTAGTCCATCTCATGATGAACCTCCTCTCTCTAAATTTCGTGGGCGGGGTGGTGGAGGAGGACTACGGGATCCCGAGATACGTCCAGATATTCGTGTTCTCCGGCATGGCCGCCGGCGCCGCCAGCCTCGCCTTCGGACTGGATACGGGCGGCGCATCGGGCGCCATCTGCGGGCTAATCGGCGCGGAGGTCGTCTACGGCTACGTCCGCGGCGGCGAATACGGCAGGACCATCCGGCTCTTCATGCTCAAGTGGATGGCGGTCAACGTCGTCTTCGGGTGCATGCTCCCCGGAGTCAACAACGTCGGCCACCTTGCAGGCTTCGCGGGCGGAGCGCTCTGGGGATGGATGGCGAACCCGGAGAGGGGCGTTCTCCGCAAGGCAGGCGTTCCCGGCGCGGCGGCGGCGGCGCTCATCCTCGCCGGGTCCTTCGCCATGATGTTCGCGTCCGTTCCCGCTTCGAAACGTATTGTCGACCGCAGGCAGTCTCTCATCGAACTTTCGAGGGCTGCGGCGTTCAACCATCCTGCGGGGCTCGCGGCCCTCGCTGAGACGGTGAAGAACGAGGCCTTTGCCGATGATCTTTCCGGCAGGGCGGACGCGATATCGGCCATCCGGACATTCACTGCGGAGGCCGAATCCGCCCGGGACGGCGTTGCCCACGCCTTGAGGGAATGGGCAGCTGCCGCTCGCGCCGGGGGGAAGGGAACGGCAGGCGCGGCGGCTTTGAATCTCGAGCATGCGCTCGACCGTTACAGGTCCTTCGAGGAGCGCGAGGCTGCTGAGACCGGGTGGTAGGTTCCGGCCGGATGAACGAATGGCATGCTCCGGCGGTCCGGGGTTTCTCCCTGCCTGGCCATGCAGGGGCGTACGTCCCAGGATGACCTGCAAGAAAAGCCGCCCGGCTTTACTTGTCAGGTTCATCCAGTTGTTCTGCGCCGTTTTTGCGTCTTCGTTTCTGCAGTGGCAAGACTCTCAGCCGCATCTCCCCGGCAGAAATCGACCTTTCCTTCCGGCGCTCCCTAATCGTCTCCCAGAATGCCGGATTGGACTGGATTACCAGGTTCTCCCAGTCGGAACCTTCAACGCCAATCACAACAGATGCCGGCTTCCCGTTCCGCGTTATGACGACGTTTTCGGCTTGCGAGGTCTCGATGCACTCCCTGATACGTTTTTGCAGTTCGCGCACGCCGATGGTCTTCATAGTATCTCCTCCGTAGTCCTGTGCGGCGGCTTGTGCCGCACTGCCCGCACATACACGATCCTATCGATTTCATCCACGTCGTAGAAGACCCGGTACTCGCCGACCCGAAGTTGCCATATGGGCGGATCGGCCTCAAATGGCGGAACCAATCCATGCAAAATCCTGCGGCTCCTTGTTTCCCGGGTCGGCACATGGGATAGCTGCTCATCCACCGAATCAAGTATCCGCTGCCTCAAGAACACCTCGATGTCTTTCATGTCAGCCAACACACTCGGGGAGTAGCGAATCTCATACATGCATATATTATTGCATATGCACCACCGGTGTCAAGACCGACTTCCGGCTGTTCCCATGCGCAGAACGAAAAGCGTTCAGCGGCCGGCAACCGCGGCTCTGCCGCGGACCGGTCCGCTGCGAAGTCTTATTTGTTAGCTGAGTTCTATCTTCCCTCCGGTTCCCCTACCAAAACGACTCCAAGATCCGGTTCCGGACGTGGATTCAGGTAACCGCAATCTCCAAAATCGAACGGAGAATCTTCCCAACCTGATGTGACCTCGATGAACTTGGACGCAAGGATGTTCCACGCTCTGCCGGGAAGGGCCACTCGTCCACGCGCATGAGGATCATCTGGACCATTCGTGACATATAGCTCCAACGAGCCAACCTTGCAGACAAAACCCGCTGGAGCATCTTTAAAAAGACGGAGTGAATCGGCGAGTTTACGGAGAGGAATTGCCGGTCCTAAGAACCGCGGCCCATGTGGCCCTTGTACTATTTTCACATCATCTGGAAGTGGCACTCGTTTCATTTTTACACACCAACGCTACGGCTGAGCAGCGCGGGTCACCGCGTCTGCTCCAGCCGCTTGTTCGCCGATAATCTTCCCAATCTCGAACAGGAAATCTGGAGAGAAATCGGCGCCATTTGACCAGACGACCGTGTCAATATCTTGATTCAGTTCAAACCGTTTGAAGAATGAAAGGTCCTTCAATGGTTGAAAAATGGGACCATTCAGATGACCCGCCAAGTCCACAATTCGAACCGTTCCATCCTCGAACATCAATCTGAGCTTGTAGCCCCCCGCGTATGAGGCTTCAGTTAAGTAGTGCATGTGGCTCTCCTAGACCAGAGGGTCGATTCCGTGCAATTCTTCCTTCCGTTCTATTCGCCGCCAATTCTCCATCAGTTCATCCCTGTGGAGAAACGCCCACTCAAGGACGAGCGAAACCACTCGAGCGGGCAGTTTGCCTTCGAGCAGACGCAGTTCTTGAACCGAGAACGATGCCCGCTGGCCGATCCGTCAGCTTCAACGGTCTGTTAGGTTGTGGACCCAAAAACTTCGCCTTCTTCGATCTCCCCCCGTATCACTTTCCCGTCGACAGGAACTAAGCACTCGAACCCGATTGGAAATACGGCACTTTTGGGTTTGTTCAGCCGCCGCCACCAGGCTTCTTGTTCGTCGCGAGACGGCGTTTGGTCAAACCAGAGTTGTACATGGCCATCCGACGTCACGATTACTGGCTGTACATAGTCCAACCCCGAAGAGTCTTGAGGGGAGCAGAATCCCAACCACTCTGATCCGTCCCCCAGCCAAAAGCGGGTAGTCACGAGGAATACGTCTGGGCTCCCTTCGGAGATGGCTTCCAGCTCTACCGCCTCAACTCCCGCACCGACGTCGCCCTCTTTCGTCGACCGATAGAGCCACACAGAGTGGCACCGTAGATCATCTATCGTCAGTTCACCTAACCGCTTCATCTACCGCCAACCTTGGATTTCGCAGCGTATCGTCCGCTTCGACGGTCCGTTAGGTTAAGAAGCTCCCCAATTGCTCCTCGACACCCAGTATCTCCCTAACAATACTTATGCGGTCCGGATAAGCCTGGAAAATGGCTTCCTGGTCCGCATATTTGAAATGGAATTCAGCAAGAAAATCGACTCAATTCCATATGACTCCGTGGGTTGTGCCCTGCCCTCATTATATCTCATTCTTATCTGGTTCCGTATAAACCTTGATTCCGCCGTAAAAACTCGGATTCAAGCTACCGGCGGAATCGACCTTTTTAAGAAGCGCGTGGCGCTCCGCTTCGCGTGCAAGATAAAAAAAATCCTCCGCCGGTGCCCCCTCTCCCCCCGGGATCGGGGGAGAGGGCGGGGGAGTGCCCTGCTTCGCCAATTGGACAATGATGGGGCTACGCAGGGTCTTCGAGGGGCGATTATCCCACACGAAGCGCGTGGCGCCCCGCTTCGTGTGGGATTTACGTGACGTCCAGCCCGTATCTCTCGATTTTCTTCCTTAGTCCGAGCCTCGACAGGCCGAGAAGCCTCGCTGCTTTCGTCTTGTTCCACATGGTGGTCTGGAGGATTTTGACAATAGTCTCCTTCTCGACCTTTTCGACCATTTCCTTGAGGGAGGAGCCGTCGAGGTCCGCGGCATCGGATTTGGGCTCGCCTGATTTGATTATGTTGGCCGAGAGGGCTGAAACGTCCAGGACCGGGCCGCCGAGGGCGACCATCTTCTTGAGCTCGTTCTCGAGTTCCCTTACGTTCCCCGGCCAGGCGTACTCGATGAGCAGCTTGATGGCTTCCTTCGTAATCCGATCAATCTTCCTCCCGGTCTGCGCCTGTATCGCGGTCATGAAGTAGGTTATGAGCTCCGGGATGTCTTCCCTGCGGTCCCTGAGCGGAGGGACGATGATGTTCACCACGTTCAGCCTGTAGAACAGGTCTTCCCTGAACCTTCCCTTTTCGATGAGGTCGGTGAGGCGCTGGTTGGTCGCGGATAGAATCCGGACGTCCACCTTCTTCGTCTCCTTGCCGCCCACCGGCCGGATTTCGCCTTCCTGCAGGACTCGGAGGAGCTTCTTCTGCATGTCTGAGCTCATGTCGCCTATCTCGTCGAGGAACAGCGTACCGCCGTTGGCGACCTCGAAGAGGCCCTTCTTGTTCTTCTCCGCCCCCGTGAACGCGCCCTTCATGTACCCGAAGAGCTCGCTCTCGAGGAGGGTTTCGGATATGGCCGCGCAGTTCTCGGACACGAACGGCCTGTCCTTCCTGGGTCCGTTGAAGTGTATCGCTTTGGCAATCAGCTCCTTGCCGGTGCCGCTTTCCCCCTCGATGAGCACCGGAACGTTGACGTCCGTAATCCTGTCGAGCAGCTTCAGGATCTCCATCATCTTGGCGCCGCGGCCGATGATGCTGTCGTAGCGGTACTTGAGCTTCAAGTGGCTCACGCTCTCCTCGAGCTCCTCCTTGACGGAGAGGAGCTCCCTGGTCTGGCGGACGACCTTGTTCTCGAGTTCCCTGTTCAGCGCCTCGATGCGCCTGTATGATTCCCTGATTTCCTCGTGCTTCTTCTTGTTCTCATCGAGGAGCCGCGCGTTCTCGATGGTTATTGCCGCCTGCGAGGAGAAGGCTTCCATGAGGGCGATGTCGTCCTGGGCGAAAATCGCCTCCTCGTAGGCGTTGTCTATGTAGATTGCGCCTATCAGTCCTTCGCGTCCGGCAAGCGGAGTGCAGAGGACGGAACGGAGCTGGAGGTTCCTCACGCTGCGCGAGTCGGAGAACCTTCCGTCCATCTGGGCGTCGGCCGAAATGACCGAATGCCTGCTCGAAATCACCTCCGACGTTATGTGGTGGCTGATTTGGACCTCGGGATTCTCTATGTTGACCTTGTCCGCTCCCCTTGCGACCTCGAAGCGCATCTCGCCGCCCTCGAGCAGAATCAGGAAACCCCTCTCCGCCGACGTTATCTCTATCGCCGAGTCCAGGATCTTCTCGAGAAGGCTGTGGACGTCGAGCTCCGAGCTCAGGGCCCTGTTAATCTCGAGCATCTTGCGGAGGATTTTGTTCTCCTGCTGGAGCTCGACCGGGGACTTCATCTGGATCTTGCGGGTTTTCAGGTTCTCCTCGGAAGCCCGCTCGGCCGCTTCTCCCGGCGCGGGCTCGGGCATGGTCTCGATTGCAGGCTCGGTCCGGGCCTTGAACTCCTG
Organism: Candidatus Kuenenia stuttgartensis; assembly: GCA_020723505.1. Classification (GTDB taxonomy): domain Bacteria; phylum Planctomycetota; class JAKEIC01; order JAKEIC01; family DYIT01; genus DYIT01. Next base: position 26,967 of record DYIT01000029.1, on the reverse strand, counting down.
CTCCTTCCTCAGCGCCGGGGCCAGGTCGGCCTTGGCCTCGGAGGACTCGAAGAGGATAGTGGCCTCGCCGATTTGGACGATGTCCCCGAATTTGAGCCGGTGCTTCGAGACGAACGACCCGTTGACGAGCGTACCGTTGAGGCTGTTGAGGTCCTCGAGCATGTAGCCGGACTTCGTGTTCTCGATTGAGCAGTGCCGTCTCGACGACTTGAGGTCGTCTATGACGACGTGGTTCTCTCCCGAGCGCCCGAGATAGACCCGCTCCTCGGTAACCTCGTATACCTGCCTGCCCTGCCTGTCGTTTATGACGAGTATCGGCATTTTCCGGAAAGACTATTGCGTCTTCCTCCCGGTGACGACCAGGGATAGGTTCGCCACGCGTCCGTTGAAAAGCCCGCCCGCCGCCTTCACGAGCCTCAAGCGGTTCGCGCGGATTCCGGGATCGTCGACGTTGACGAACACATGTTCGAAGAACTCGTGCACTTTCGTCCCGAAGGCCTCCTGGTAGGCTTCGGCGGCCTCCACGTACCTGCCGGATTCGATCAGCGCAAGAATTCGGAAGGAATCGGCCGCTAGCGCTTCGAAGAGGTCCTTTTCCGCCTTCTCGACGCACAGGCTTCCGGACGGGGCCTCTGCGTCTTCGAACCCCTTCGTGATGTTCGACGTGCGCTCCGAGAGCTCGACCAGCGCGGGCCACCACTCCCTGCCCTTCACCGACATCAGCGCGCTTATCCTTGCCTCCAGGTCCGCGACGTCGAGGAAGTCCCCGGCCCCAAGAGCCGCCTCCACGATGTCGTGCGGGAAGCCCCGGTCGATGTACGACTGGTATATGCGCTCCCTGAGGAATGCCCCGCATTCCGCCGCGATGCGCGCCGATTCGGCCCCCGCGCCCGGCGCCTGCCCGGCCGCGAAGGCCAGCGCGTCGCCGAGCCCGATGCGCCATCCCGAGTCCAGGATGATCCTCGCAATGCCTATCGCGCTCCTCCGGAGGCCGTATGGATCCCTGGACCCGCTGGGTTTGAGCCCGAGCGCGAAGCAGTCCGCCAGGGTCTGAATCCTGTCCGCGAGCGCGAGGACCCTGCCGGCGCCGGACGCAGGGAGGTCCGCCCCCTGGGTCCGGGGCATGTAATGCTCCTCAATCGCCCGCGCGACCGCCTTGTCCTCGCCGTCCAGTCCTGAGTAAATCCCGCCCATCCTCCCCTGGAGCGACGGGAACTCGCCTACCACCTCGGTGAGCAAATCGGCCTTGCAGAGGGAAGCCGCGCGCAGGACCGCCTCCTTCGTCCGGCCGTCCAGGCCGGCGGCCCCGGCAATCCGCTCGGCGGTCAGCCTAAGTCGCCCGGCTTTCTCCAGCAGCGATCCGCCCCCCTTGAGGTACACCACTCCGGCAAGTCCGGGCACCCGGGACTCGAGGCTCTTCTTCCTGTCTTCCGCGAAGAAGAACGAGGCGTCGTTCAGCCTTGCCCTGAGCACGCGCTCGTTGCCCTTCACTATCTGCCTTGTCCTGTCCCGCCTGTTCAAGGCGGTGACGAACCTCGGCTTGAGCCTTCCTCCGGCGGTCCTGACCGGGAAATAGCGCTGGTGCTCGGTCATCGCCGCCTCGAGGACCGCGGCCGGAACGCCGAGGTACGCCCTGTCGAACGACCCGACGGCGGCGTTCGGGTATTCGACGAGGTCGACCACCTCCTCGAGCAGTTCCTCGTCGCGGAACACGCCTCCCTGCCTCTCCACGGCCGATACCACAGCCGCGCGCAGGATTTCCATGCGCTCCGCCCTGTCGGCGTAGACGAAGCCTTCCCTGAGGATTCGGGCATATTCGCCCGCGTCCGCGTCCGCGATTGAGGCCCACCTGTCGCCGCCCATGAACGGGTGCAGCCGGATTCGCTCGGAGAATTCCACGCCCTGGACCTCGACACGGGCCGGATTCGCGCCGAACTTCGCGAAAACGTAGCGTAGCGGCCTGGCGAACGGCGGAGCCCCCCCTCCCCATTTCATCGACTTCGGCCATGGAATCGCAGGAATCATCTCGGCGGCCGCGGCCGCGAGAATGACCGACATCTCCGCCCCCGGCCTCGTCACAATCGCGAAGACGTATTTCCCTTTCGGCGTATCCCTGACGGCGAGATCCCCGGGCTTGAGTCCCTTGGATTTCGCGAATCCCTCGGCCGCGGGTTTCGGGGCGCCCGACGAGTCGAAGGCCGCCTCGAACCCCGGCCCGCGGAACTCGTCCACCGAGTCCGGCCCCCTGTCCGGCAGTCCGGCGACGGCGACCGCAAGCCTCCTCGGCGTCGAGAACCGCCGGATTCCGGCATGGGCGACCTTGATGCGGGCGAGCCTTTCCTCGAAGAAAGAGGCCATGAATCCAATCGCCGGGCCGATGTAGCCGGCGGGGATTTCCTCGGTTCCGAGCTCGAGCAGGAAGTCGGTCATTTCTCCTTGCCGCCTCCTCCCCCCGCCAGCCTTTCCATCCCGTACTCCTTCACGCCCGTCTCCAGCCACTCGGCCAGGATTTCGCCCATCCTGGCGGGCGTCGGGCCTGAGGCAGGGATTTGCTTCCCCGTGTGGGAGTTGAGCGCGCTGTTGACCTCCTCGAACTTGTAGGTCCATCCCTTGGAGGCGCAGAGGGAAAGCGCCGAAAAAAGGGCCTTGAACAGCGCGGGCCCGTACGCCTTGTCGGTGCGGAATCCGGGCTTCTGCTTCTCGATTTCGGAGATGCTGAAGGCGGCGTTGGAGCAGTCGTGGCCTGTGGGATCGCCGCCAAGCACGGCAATCAGCTTGTCCAAGGCGGCCGGCTCCGGGAAGAACGCGAGCCCGCGGATTCCGGCAATCCTGACGTGGGGATTCCTGTCCTCCACGTCCGCCAGCATGATCCAGTACTTGAGCGGCGCGGCCTGGCCGATTTGCTCCATCGTCTTCGCCGCCTTTATCCTCACCTCCTCCGGCTTCGAAGGATCGCACGCGAGGCTTGTCAGCTTCACCCAGGGCGAGACGTTGAGCTCTATCATCTCCAGGAATACCTTGACGACCTTTACCAGGTCCGCGGACTTGTCGAGCTTGCCCAGGCATTCTCCGAAATGCTGCTCCGCGATTCCCAGCGACTGCCTCATCGCCGCGGGATTGCCCCTGTCCTCCTCTGTGCGCTTCAAGAACACGAGGCCCTTGTAGAAGCTGACCAGCGGATCCTCAGGCGACCGCTCCAATGCCTTGTCGAGGAGCTTGAGCGTCCTCTCGTAATCCTTCTGGTTCATGTAATACCGGGCCAGCGCCTTCAGCGGCTCGGAGGATTCCGGGAACCTCCTCCGCACCTCCTCGAAGTACTTCTCCCCCGCGTCCTTGTCGGTGGATATCAGTATCTCGCCCGCAAGGAGGCTCCTCCACACGTCGCCCTCGGCCTTCTCGCGCAGGTCCTTCATGGCGAACGACGCTTTCTCTTCGTTCTTGAGCTTCGTGTGCAAGACCGCAAGCCCGAAATCCGCCCAGAACAGCCCTCTCCGCAGCGACTTCGCCTTGTCGAGCTGCTGGAGCGCCTCCTCGCTCTTGCCGAATATGAACAACGACCAGCCGTACAGGAACCTCTCGACCGCATCCTCGGGCTTGTCGCCGGCACGCTTCCGGTAGGCGTCCAGGACCTCATCGGGCTTGAGGTTCTCGGCCGTGCTCATGATCTCGAGGAACAGCCTGTTCTGCTGGATGTACTGGTTCTCGTCCATGCCGCCCTTGCCGCTCTCCCCCGGCGCAGGGGTGGAATCCCCGCCCTGCTTCCCCGGTTCGTCCGGCCCCTCGGGCGTCTTGCCGCCTGCCGGATCGGAGCCTTGCCCGGCCTTGCCGTCGCCGCCCGCCGGGGGCCCGTCCGCGGAGGGCGCGGGCTTCCCGAGCGTCGACACGGCGCTGTCCGGCTCGGTCAGCCCCGGAGAGTGGCTGCCGTTGCAGCTGGCGAGGCATGCTGCAGCGAGGACCGCGACCGCGGCAAAAAGAGCGGCCGGGCGGCCCGGCATTCCCGGGCGCTTCGACGGGACCTCTGTCACTGGCATCTGCTTCCCTCTCGAAACAGGACTAGTCTCCTTTCATCCCGAATTTCCCCGCGAGCGGGTATCCGGCCTTCTCTCTCGACTCGAGATAGGAGCCCGCCACCTTCCTCGCCAGGGCCCGGACCCTCCCTATGTATTCGGTCCTCTGGGACGTCGAAATGGCGCCCCTGGCCTGCAGCAGGTTGAAGAGATGGGAGCATTTCATGACCATGTCGTACGCCGGCAGCGGGAGGGACTCGCCCGCGAGCTTCAGGCATTCCTTCTCGGACATATCGAACATGGTCTTCAGGTTCGTCGTGTCCGCCAGTTCGAAGTTGTATCTCGAGAACTGGATCTCGTCGTCCCTGTGGACGTCGCCGTAGGTGACTCCGCCGACCCATTCCAAATCATACGTGGAGTTCTTCCCCTGCAGGAACATCGCTATGCGTTCCAGGCCGTACGTGAGCTCGAGGGAGATTGGATCAAGCTCATAGCCGCCGACCTGCTGGAAATACGTGAACTGGCTCACCTCCATCCCGTCGAGCCACACTTCCCACCCGAGCCCTGTCGCGCCCAGCGTAGGGCTCTCCCAGTCGTCCTCGACGAACCTCAAGTCGTGCTTAAGGGGATCGATGCCCAGCGACCTCAGGCTCTCCACGTAGATGTCCTGGGAATCCGCGGGGGCGGGCTTTATGATGACCTGGAACTGGTAATACTTCTGCAGCCTGTTCGGGTTCTCGCCGTACCGCCCATCGGCGGGCCTTCTTGAGGGTTCCACGAAGGCGACTTTCCACGGTTCCGGACCCAGTGCCCGGAGGAACGTCATCGGATTGAACGTTCCTGCGCCCTTCTCGAGATCATAGGGCTGGGCGATAAGACAGCCTTTCCCTGCCCAGAACCTCTGGAGACCGAGGATGAGATCCTGGAAATTCTTCGCTTTTTTACCGTTTCTCTTCATTTTATGGGTTTATATAACTCGCCGAATCGTAAAGGTTTACTATTAAACCGCTGTGATTTCAAGATAAAAGTGGAAATAAACTTACCAGCTGTGCGGAAATCGCCGCCTGGGCAGCCTTTCGAGTCCCGGCACTCGAAAGCAGAGATCACCAATGGTTTGATAAAAAAAAGTCTGTGGGAGCCGCGACTCTTGCTCTGTGCCCTGATTCTCCTGATCCGCCTTCGGCGGAAACTGATTTATCTGATTCCGTGACAATAGTCTGTGGGAGCCGCCGTTTCTTCCCGGCACTCCGAGGCGGCGATAATAATCTCGCCCCGACCTCATCAAGCCTGCTGCTTCCCTCCTCGCGCGAGGGTCTTCAGGTCTTCGAAGAAACCGGGGTAGGTCTTGGACACGCAGCCCGGATTGGAAATGCTGACTCCGGGAACCTTGAGTCCCAGAATCGTGAAGCTCATCGCCATCCTGTGGTCGTTGTACGTCTCAATCAGGGCGCCCTTGAGTTTCGCCGGAGGCCTTATGGTGAGTCCGTCCGGCAGTTCATCCACGCTCGCGCCGGTCTTCCGCAGCTCGGTCGCGCATGCCGAGATTCTGTCCGATTCCTTCACCCTGAGGGACGCTACGTTCCTGATTGACGTCGGGCCGTCCGCGAACAGGGCCGTGACCGCTAGAGTCGGCGCGGTGTCGGGCATTCCGTTCAGGTCCGCCTCGATTCCCTTGAGCGGTCCGCTCTCGAGCCTGATTTCATCCGCAAGAATCTCCGCCTTGCATCCCATTTCGCCGAGAACGCGCGCGAACTGCACGTCTCCCTGCTTCGATTCGGAGCCGACTCCCCTGACAACGACTTTTCCGCCCGTGACGGCCGCCGCGGAAAGGAAATAGGCAGCGGCCGTGGCGTCGGCCTCCACTTTCACTTTCCTGCCCGCGAATCCGCCAGGCCCGACCCTGAAGGACCTGTATCCGGAGTTCTCGACCGCGGCCCCGAATTTCTCCATCGCATCCATCGTGACGTCCACGAATGGCCGGGAGGACAGGCCCCCTTGCACCGAAATCTCGAGGCCCTTGCGCATGCATCGCCCCGCCATGAGCAGCCCTGAGAGGAACTGGCTCGAGGTCTCTCCCGCCACCGAGACGGTCCCGCCTTCCGCGGGCCCGCCGGAAATCTCGACCGGCGGGAAGCCCTCCTTCCCAAGGTACGTAATCCCGAGCCCCAGGGATTTGAGCGCGCCGGCCAGATCCCCGATGGGCCTCTCGCGCATCCGGCTGTCGCCGTCTATCGAGTACTTCCCGGCGCCCAGCGAGAGGGCGGCCGTGAGGAACCTCATGGCCGTGCCTGCGTTGCCCACGTAGAGCCTTGCCGTGTCCCAGGGGACCTTTCCGCCGCTTCCCTGGGCCGAGACTATTGTTCCGCCGAGGTTCTGGGCGAGCTTGAAACCAAGGTATTTCAGCGAGGACAGCATGAAAAGGGAATCGTCGCTCACCAGCGGCCGGTGTATCTCCGACTTGCCGGTCGCAAGGCTGGCCAGGAGGAAATACCTGTTCGTATAGCTCTTTGATCCGGGCGGCTCCACCGAACCGCTCACAGGGCCCGTCGTCTCGACGTCGAGTGGCTTTGAACGGAGCACGCGCCCTCCTACGGCTTCTCGGTCTTCGTAATCTCGAACACGAGCCTGCCTTTTATCTCCATCTTGAAATCCGGCATCTCCTCGGACCCGTCGGGCGGCTGGTCGGGCTTCTCGAAAGCGAATTCCATTTCGGTCCCGATTTTCGCGCATATGCCGGTCTTCACGTCGAATTCGGTCTCTTTCTTGAACGAACGCTTCGTGTTCTTGAAGCTGGCGAACTCGGACATGTCGCCTTCCGGATCGACGGCCAGCTTGCCGGTCTCCGCGAAGAACGCCTTGTCCCCCTCAATCTTCGCGAGCTTAAGCTTCCGTTCGTCGAGGATTGCATCCGGCATGAAGGGCAGCGACTGCTTGCCCTTCGCGAGGACCCATTCGTCGCCGGCCTTCTTCGACTCGACGCAGGGCGTGGCAAACATGTTCTCGATTTCCTTCCTGAAGCGCCCTTTCATGTCCTCCGCCTCGGCTTTCTCCTTCTCCGCTGCGAGATTCTCGTCGCCCGCGAAGCGCCCGATTATCGTCTCCCGTATCTTGTCCAGGCCTTCGACCTCCCCCACGAGCTTCCCGTCCCTGGAGAGGACAAAGACCATCGTCAGCCCGGTCAGCGCGTAGCGCGCAACCACCGGATGCGTCAGCTTCGCCTTGTCCTCCTCCTTGTCGGAATCGTACAGGGCGTCCTCCATCTCCATGATTCCGAGCTTCAAGTCGAGCTTCACTTTGCCGAATGTCGCCTTGATTTTGAAGTTCTTCTCGGCGGTCGCGTCGAGCACCTCGAAGCTCCTGGTTATCTCTCCCTTCACGTGCCCTGCCCCCTGGGGCTCCATCGTGACGGACCAGTCGGTCGTCTGCTTCGCTTCGAATTTGAGCCCCTTCGCAAGCGCGAGCTCGCACTTCACTTCCTGGCCCGCCGCCTGCATGCAGAACAGCGCCAGGCAGAGGATCGCAATCGCAGTCGTCTTGGACATCCGAGTTTCCTCCAAATCGGTCGTAATTCCGGAATCCTGGGATCCGAGGCGGGAAGCCGTCCCTGGGTCCGGATTCGGCCAGTTGTTCCACGGCACTATATCAATTCGGCCTGCCTGAGGCCACATCGATGCGATTTCCCGCCTCCAGGCCCGGCGGGGAATCGCCATGAAAAAAAAGCCCCGCGATGAGCGGGGCTTTTTCCACGTCCCTGCAGGAAAGACTAGCCCGGGGCCTTGAAATCGGTGATTTCGTATACAATCTTGCCCTTCATCGTGATCTTCATGCCCGCGAGGCTTTCCATGCCCTCGGGAAGGTCCTTGGCCGCCTCCATGGCGATGTCGATATCGGTCGTCTGCTTCGCCATGAAAGCGTTCTTGAGGTCGAATTCCGTAGTCTTCTTGATGGTGTTCTTGGAGATTGTCAGGAACTGCCCGATGGCCGCCATCTGGCCCTCGTCTTTCTTGATGCCGAGTTTCGCCTCGAAGCTGAAGAAGGCCTTGTCGCCTTCCTTCTTGGCAAGCGTCATCTTGGCTTCCTCGAGGTCGGCGTCTCCGAGGTTCGGAACATCATAGCTCGCCTTCTCCGGGGTCCAGGACTCGCCGACCTTCCTCGGATCCTTGCTCGGCACCGCGAACGTCAGCTCGATTTCCTTCTTGAACTCGTCCTTCAGGGGCTTCTTCTCGAGCTCCTCGCGGATGCTGGCGGCCATGTCGGAGCCATCGGCGCCCTCGCCTTCCCCGCCCTCCTCCTTGGGCAGCCTGCTGAGGATCTTCTCCTTTATCTTGTCGAGTCCCTCGATTTCGCCCACGACCTTGCCTTCGGGGGAGAGGACGAACGTGTAGGTGTCGCCCTTCATGGCGTAGCGCGCGACAAGGGGATTCGTCTTAATCTTCGCCTCGTCCTCGGCCTTCTCCGAATCATATGCCGTATCGCCCATCATGCCGAGCTTGAAATCGATCTTGATTCTCGTGAACGTCGCCTTAATCTTGAAGTTCTTCTCGGCCGTCACCTCGAGGACTTCATGCAGCCTGTCGGACTCCGCCTTGAGCACGTAAGTCCCCATCGGGCTTTCCATGGTCCAGTCTATGACGCCCTTGGCCGTGAATTTGGCGCCCGTCGCCAGGTTGATTTCCGTCTTGACCGTGTCCTGCGCGGCCGCGGCCAGGCAGAACGTCAGCAGCCCCACTGACACCAAACCTGCGATTCTGAACATGTATGAACCTCCTAACAATGTTCCGGTCTGAATTCTCAGGCCTCATGGGGCCGCGTACGCCGCGGTCCCCGACTTCGCTGTGGATGGATCCCTACCGCTGCACGGGAGTTCCCGGCGGACCGGCAGCTTTAGCCTCCTCCGGCCTTCTTCTTCTCCGCTTCCTCGATTTGCTTGAGGATGTCTTTGCACCTCGATGCGAGGTCGGACTTCGGGTCGATCTCGATTACCTTGAGGAAATGGACCTTCGCCTTCTCGTTGTCGTTGCCTTTCATCCAGCAGATACCCGCGGCCCACCTGAGCGTGGTCTCGTCCTTGAGCGCCTTGGCCTGCGCGATGAAATCCTCTATGGACTTCGACGCCTCCGCGAATTTCTTCTGCCTGTAGAGCTCGTTGCCCTCCAGCAGAATCAGCCGCTCGAGCTGGCCTGCCTCGTTGCCCGCGTCGAGCTCCCTTATGGTCTTCTTCTGCCGCTCGACGCCGGCCGCGTCGCCCGCGTTCATGGCCGCGAAGAGTAGGTCGGCGGCGAACTTGAGCTTCAAGCCGGATTTGTTCTCCGGATCGAGCTCGAGCGCCTTTTCCATGAGCTCCTTGAACGCCCCGACGATTGATTCCTTGCCCGCCTTCCTGGACTGGAGCCAGGAAAGGGCCTTGTCTATTTCCTGCGTCTTGGCCTCCGGCGTCTGTGCCGCGTCGACCGCCTTGAGGACGAGGTCGGTTATCTCCTTCTTCATCGCGTCGAACGCGTTCCGGTCGCGGCTCTGGATGGCGATGGCGAGGAGCATCTTGTACGCGATCGCGCGGACTTTCATCCCGGACGCGTTCTCGGGATCAAGGCCGTAGAACCTGTCGAGGTGCGAGACGTGCATCTGAAGGATTTCCCAGTCCAGGAGCGTCTGCACGAGCTCCTCGGTCTTCAGCGCCTGCGCCGCCTTGTCCGCCGGATCGGAGCATGCCTTCTCCATCTCCGCCAGCCTCGCCTTCTGGCTCATCAGGGCCTTGATATGGGGAAGATACGCATCAGGTCCGCCCTCCTTGTACCCGGTCCTGGCATAGACCTTCCCCTCGGCGTCCATGAGGAGGATCGTAGGGAAGCCCGCAACCTTGTAATCCTGGAGGACCTTCTTGTTCGCCTCTGCGGCAGGATTGGGCTTCTGCTTCGGGAAATCGAGGCTGCAGAGCACGAAGGACTTCGCCGCCTCCTCCAGGAAGGCTTTGGTCGAGAACACTTCGGCTTCAAGCTTCTGGCACCAGCCGCACCAGTCCGACCCGGTGAAGTCGAGGAATATGTCCTTCTTCTGCTCCGCCGCCAGCGCCTTCGCCTTGGACAGGTCGTTCACCCACGGGCCGGCCTGCGCGTCCGGGGGGGGCGGATTTTCCGCCGGCGCCGGCTTCTCGGGCGGCTGCTCTTCCGCGGGGGCCGCGAGGGCCGCCGCGAACAGGAACGCCGCGGAAAGGAGGGATAAAACCGCAAAAAGCCGCATTTTCCCCGTCATCTTCGTTTCCCTCAAAAAGGAAGCCTCAATTTCTACTACGGATATTCGCGCGTTTCAAGGACAAATGCCATCTGCGCCATGTAAACGTTCTGCAACATTTTGGTTTGAAAACGGGCTCCCAGATACTATATTCATGGGCTTTCGGTCAGTTTCTGAAAGGTCGGCAAGTGGAAGAATTCGAACCCAGGATCGTCGGATTCCTGTGCAACTGGTGCACGGCTGCGGCAGCTGATCTGGCCGGAACGACCCGGTTGAAATACCCGCCGAACATCCGGCCCATAAGGACCATGTGCTCCGGATCGGTGGATCCGTTCTACGTCCTTCTCGCCCTCCTGCGCGGCGCGGACGGGGTCCTTATAGGAGGCTGCCATCCAGGCGACTGCCACTACGTCAGCGGAAACTACAAGGCAAGGCGCAGGATTGCGGTGCTCCACGAGGTGCTCCGGACCCTCGGGCTCGATGAAGACAGGGTATGGCTCAGATGGATTAGCGCCTCGGAGGGGAGGAAGTTCGCGGAAACCGCCGGTGAAATCACCGCGAAGATGAAGGAGAAGGGCCCTTCCCCGCTGGCAAGGGAATGGGGGATTTGAAGGGACCCAGGCCCCGGGGGAAGGCGCGTCTTGCGCCCGGGGCAAGTCCGGATTCTGAGGAACAGCAGAATGACCCGATGCGGGATTCTTGACGCCGGAAAGGGCAGGGCAGCCGCCGCGGCCGCCGCGCTCGCCGCACTGATTCTCGAGAAGAAAGCCGCGGGCGCCGTTCTCGTCCAAAAGGTCTCCGCCGACGGGCTGAACGCCCCCCACGCGCTGGTGTCGGACCCGTCCGGCCTTGCGGGCGCCTCGCCCTTCCATCCGCTGATGCCGGTCAACGCCGGCGGGCTGGTCTCTGAAATCACGGGCGTGAAGCCGCCGAACGCCCCCATCGCCGCGTTCCTGAGGCCATGCGAATCCCGGGCCCTCGTCGAGCTCGCCAAGCTGAAGCAGGCCTCGCTGGAGAGCGTCATAATAATCGGATTCGACTGCCCCGGCACCCGCGACCTCCGGGAATTCAAGGGCGCCATCAAGGATCCGGACGCGGAACTCGCCGAACGGATGTCCGCCGGGACGTCCGGGCTTCGCGCGGCCTGCGCGGTCTGCCCCTACCCCGTACCGCAGCATGCGGACCTCAAAATCCGGCTCTTCGGAGCCGGATCCGGAGGCGTCCCCGTCGAGGCGGCGACGGAAAAAGGCGCGAAATTCCTGGAATCGCTGGGCATGCCGTCCGTCGCGCTCCCGGCCGGACTCGAGGAAGCCGCGGCGCGCGCGACGGCATCGAGGAATGAGGAGAGGAAGAAGCGTTTCGCCGCGGTGCTCGCCGCCGCGAAAGGTCCCTCGGGCCTCGCCGCATACTTCTCGAAGTGCATAAGGTGCCAGAACTGCAGGAGGGTCTGCCCGGTCTGCTACTGCAGGGAGTGCTTCTTCGACTCCCCGACGTTCGACACCGAGGGCGACAAGTTCCTCAACAGGGCCAAATCCAGGAGCGCGCTGAGGCTGCCCGCGGACACCCTGCTGTTCCACCTCACGCGCATGAACCACATGGCCGCGTCCTGCGTCAATTGCGGGATGTGCACGCAGGCATGCCCCTCCGGGATTGACGTAGGATCGCTCTTCTCCGCCGTGGGAGACTCCGTGCAGGCGCTGTTCGGCTACAAGCCGGGCCTGAGCATGGATCACGAAATACCGTTCAAGACCTTCCGCGAGGACGAACTCGAGGCTTTCGGCAATTAATAATCGAAGGATTCCTGTAGGATTTGGCAGTAGTCGGGAAGGCACGCGCGAAGCGCGTGAAATAACCCGGACGATCCGGAACCCGGGTGGGATGAGAAACATACTGGTCCGGGTTATAAGGAGACGAAGTGGACGGTTGCCGGACATACGATATCGAAGGGAAGAGGATGGCCGCTGACCCGGGGTTCGCCGGGGAGATGAAGAACTCGGCGCGCACCGACTTCGGCCTGTGCTACCAGTGCCTGACGTGCACTCTCGGATGCCCCATGTCCTGGGCGATGGACTACCCGCCGAACCGGATTGTGCGGCTTGTGCAGCTCGGTCTCAGGGACGAGGCGCTCTCCTCGATCTCAATCCAGATATGCTCGGCATGCGAGACCTGCGTCACGAGGTGCCCGAACGGAATCGAAATCGCCGCACTCATCGATTCCCTGAGGATAAAGTCCATGAAGGAAGGCGTCGAGACGAGGGAGCCGCTTCTCCGCAAGTTCCACAAATCGTTCCTTGGCGGATTCAGGAACTACGGCAGGCTTCATGAAATCGGCTTCGTAATCAGGCTCAAGTTGAGAACCCTGAACATGTTCCAGGACGCATGGTCCGGGTTCAGGATGTTCCTCAAGGGCAAGTTCTCCATCCTTCCGCACCGAATCAAGGGCAGGGAAGCAATCAAGGAGATCTTCAGGAGGACGATTGAAAGCAGGAAAGGATGAAAATCCGCGCACCGCTGCGGCATGTCAATCCCCGCGGCGCGCGGATTTGAAGCTGGCTTATTATCCCGGCTGTTCTCTCGAGGCTTCCTCAAGGGAGTTCGGGGAATCCGTGAATGCCGTCCTTCCGGCCATCGGGGTGGAGCTGGTCGAGATCGAGGACTGGAACTGCTGCGGCGCGTCCTCGGGCCACACGACGGACGAACTGCTCGGCATCTCCCTTCCGGCGAGAATCCTCGGTCTCGCAGCCGGGACCGGGCTTGACCTCCTGGTCCCATGCGTCGGATGCTTCAAGGTGCTCAAGAAGGCGCAGCATGCGCTGACGGATCCCGCCATCCTCGCGAAAGTCGAGGGGATTATCGGCATGCGCGTGCCTAAGGGAATCAGGGTGCTGCATATCTCGGAAATCTTCGGGATGGAGGAAGTCCAGGCCGGCATCCGTCGCGGGCTGAAAAGGCCTCTCCGAGGCATGACCGTGCTTCCCTACTACGGCTGCGTGACGCTCCCACCAAGGATAATGGGAATCGGGAACCCCGAGAATCCGCAGGGGCTGGACGCCGCGCTGGAGGCCGTGGGCGCGGCGCATCCGGACTGGCCCGGCAAGATTGAATGCTGCGGGGCGAGCCTGTCGTTCTCGAGGCTGGACATCGTCGTGAGGCTTGTCGACAGGATCGCAAAGCTCGCCAGGGCTTCCGGCGGAACGGCAATCGCGACTGCCTGCCCGCTGTGCCACGCCAACCTCGACATGAGGCAGACGAGCGCGCCGGCGGTCGTGCCGGCTTACATAACCGAAATCATAGGCTTCGCCCTGGGGATGGACGAGTACAGGACATGGTTCAAGAGGCATCTCATCAATCCCGCGCCGCTGTTCGAAGCGGCGGCGATGTGATTTTCCAAGGAGCGACGGAAAACGATGGCTGAGACAAAGGAAAGCGGGGCATTGGCAAGGGTGCCGGTTTACATCATGGGCAAGCGCTACATGGTGCCGCCGAGCCTGACCATCCAGAAGGCGTTCGAGTTCGCGGGATATCAGCTCATCCGCGGTTGCGGATGCAGGGGCGGGATTTGCGGGGCCTGCGCGACCGTTTTCAGGTTCCCGAACAGCCACAAAATCGAGGTCGGGCTCGCGTGCCAGACCGTTGTTCAGCCCGACATGCACCTGGCCCAGATTCCGTTCTACCCGGCACATCGCAGGGCGTACGACCTCGCCAAGGAGGACCCCTCCCCGGACGTGCTCGGCAGAATCTATCCCGAAATCTACCGGTGCGTGGCCTGCGGGGCATGCACGAAGGCCTGCCCGATGGAAATACAGGTTATGGACTACATCGCGGCGGCAATCAGGGGCGACGTCGCCAAGGTCGCGGAGCTCTCGTTCGACTGCGTGATGTGCGGCCTGTGCGCCTCCCGCTGCATGGCTGAAATCGGGCAATACCACGTCGCCATCCTCGCCAGGCGGCTCTACGCCTCGAAAATCGCGCCGAGGGCGGAGCATCTCGGAAAACGCCTCAAGGAAATCGAGTCCGGCAAGTACGACAAGGGGCTTGACGAACTCGTGAAGGTCGACGAGGCGGGCCTCAAGAAGCTGTACACAGCCCTCGAACAGGAGCCGGAAATGGCCGGAGAGGACTGGATGCCGAAGGAGAAGAACAACCTTTAGCGGCGTCTGGGATTTTGGATTTTAGATTTGGGATTTGGGATTTAATATCAGAGGTTAGCATGGCTTATCCGCAGGAACTCAAGCAGCTCATAAAGAAGGTCGAGGCCACCAGGGCCGCGAGAATCGCGAACAAGAAGGCCGGCAAGGAATTCAAGGCCCTCTCGCTGGACGGCAGGAAGAAGATGCTCGACTACCATCCCGACTTCAAGAAGGAGTCGAAGAGGGAAATAAAGGTCGGGCCGAGCAAGGGCTATGCAATCTCTCCGGAAATCGTGGACCTCCTCGAGGCGAAGAGCAGGATAGATCCGGCCAAAGTCGACCTCGGCAAGGTGGAATACACTGCCGATGTGCTCGTCATCGGAGGGGGCGGAGCCGGGACCGCGGCCGCGATTATGGCCTCTGACGCCGGCATGGACGTGCTGATAGCCACGAAGCTGCGGCACGGCGACGCGAACACCATGATGGCGGAGGGAGGCATACAGGCCGCTAACAAGGAAAAGGACTCGCCCTGGTTCCACTACCTCGACGTCATCGGCGGCGGGCATTTCAAGAACGTCCCGTCGCTGGTCCGGACGCTGGTCGTCGAGGCGCCGAAGGTGATGTCATGGCTCGAGAACATGGGCGCCATGTTCTCGAAGCACGAGGATGGACGGCTCAAGTCGCTGCACGGCGGCGGCACGTGCAGGAAGCGCATGCACATGGCGGCGGACATAACCGGCGCGGAAATCATGCGCACGCTGCGCGACGAGGCCAGGAGCAGGCCGAACATCAGGGTCCTCGAGTTCAGCGCCGCAGTGGACGTGATACTCAACGAGCACGGCCAGGCCGCCGGGGCCCTGCTCTACAACATGGAGACAGAAGAATACCACGTCGCCGCGGCGAAGACCGTCATCATCGCAACCGGCGGGTCCGGCAGGCTGCACATGCAGAACTTCATGACCACGAACCACTACGGGGCGACCGGGGACGGCCTGATAATGGCCTACAGGGCGGGCGTCAAGCTCTGCTTCCTTCACACGGTCCAATACCATCCCACGGGGGTCGTCTTCCCCGAGCAGGCCGAGGGGCTTCTGATAACCGAGAAGTTCAGGGGGGCGGGAGCCAATGTCGTCAACGTGGACGGGGAGCAGTTCGTGTACGAGCGCGAGCCGCGCGACATCGAGGCGGCCGCCATCATTCGCGAGTGCGTCGAGGTCGGGAAGGGCGTCCCGACTCCGGGCGGAAAGCCCGGCGTGTGGCTGGATTCGCCGATGATCGACATGATGCTCGGGGACGGCTTCGTGAAGAAGGAGTTCCCCGGCAAGTACATACTGTTCAAGAGATACGGAATCGACATAGCCAGGGAGCCGATGCTCATCTACCCCACGCTGCACTATCAGAACGGCGGGCTCGAATACAACGAGAGGTGCGAGACGTCGGTCCCGGGCCTGTACACGGCGGGCGAGGTCTCGGGCGGGGTGCACGGCGAGAACAGGCTCATGGGCAATTCCCTGCTCGACGTGTGCGTCTTCGGAAGGATTGCAGGCCGTGAAGCCGCCGCGTTCTCCCGGAGCCGCCATAAGAGCGGGAAGCTTTCGCTCAAACACGTCGCCGACTACAACCGGGAAGTCGAGAAATCCGGCCTGGACAAGGGCAGGATGGCACCGATGCTCCTCCCCTATTACGGCAATCCGGAGGTCAGGGAGAGGCAGCTCACCACGACGTTCCACGGGACGTTGAGATGAGCGGTCCTCTGATGTTCAGGAGCGGAGCGATGCGCCGTCGGATTCCATTGAGTCTTGCCTTCGCCGCCGCCATGGCCGCGGCTTCGGCCGCGGCAGCGGAGGAGAAAAATCCCCCGCCGTCCGGCGAGGTCGTGGTCATCGACTCGGACCGGACCTTCGATTTCGATCTCGAGATAAAGGCCGGATCCAGGCTTCAAATCAGGGCCGGGGTCACGATGCGGTTCGCTGCGGGGGCCGGGATTCTCTGCGCCGGCGTCCTGGAAGCGAGGGGCGCCGAAGGCAAGCCCGTCACTTTCACCGCGAAGGACGAGGCCGCGGGCTGGGGGAACGTGTGCCTCACCGGCCCCGGCGCGGAGGGCTCCGTCCTTGAACGCTGCTCGTTCACCCAAGGCCGCGGCAGGATGGCGGTGTTCGACAAGGACATGGCGCTCGCCGGATTCGCGAAGGCCGGCGAGAAGAACGAGAACAGCCTCCTCTGCGGCGGCGCTCTTTTCATCTGCAAGGCCGGCAAAGTCGAGATTAAGGCGTGCAGGTTCGAGCGCAACTCGGCCTTCTGGGCCGGTGCCGTGATGTGCTGGGGATTCGCGAACCCATCCATCTCCGGCTGCCTGTTCGCGGACAACAAGGCCGGGGAGGACGCCGGGGCGCTGCAGTGCGCCTTCGATTCCTCGCCCTCGATATCATGCTGCGTCTTCATTCGCAATACGGCCAAATGGGGAGGAGCCATCCACTGCCTGTTCAAGTCGTCCCCGACGGTTTCGCACTGCTACATCTGCGACAACAGGTCCGAGGGCAACGGTGGCGCGGTATCCTGCTTCAACCTGTCCAATCCGGTCTTCACCGGGAACATCATGAGCGGCAATGCGGCCGACGGCGAAAGGGGCGGCTCCGTGGGCGCCATCGTGCATTCGAAGCCCGTTTTCAGGGGCAACTTCATAGCCGGGAACCGGGACAAGTCCGGCGAGGGGAAAGGGCTGTGGGCGAACGACAGCTTCAGGGGGCAGAAGGACGAGTCGTCGTGCGTCGAAGAGACCGAATCGACGAAGGATGACGTGCTCAAGGTCCTCGAGGAGAAGGGCGTGCTCAGGCTTCTTCCCGCGAAGAAAGAGGATGCCGGCGAAGGCGGCAAGAAGGGGGCGGATTGACGTTGGACGGCGCCGGCGCAGCCGGGGCCGCGGATGATATGGGCCATGCCGTTCCGTGCATGGCTTCGGGGAG
>DYIT01000029.1:0-9629 GCA_020723505.1 Candidatus Kuenenia stuttgartensis | reverse complement strand
GTCGCATGAACAGGATTTTCGTTGTAATCGCATTTGTCGCCCTTGCGGCCTTGACCGGCTGCGGCAAGGGCTCGGAAGCCCCGAAGGATCCGGCTGGAGACGCCGGAAAGGCCGGAGGGCAGGCTGCGAAGGCCGATCTCTCCTCGGCGAAGAGCGCGTTCGAGGGATTCGCCACGCGCGTGGACGACATGAAGAACTCGCTGGAAGAGAAGTTCAAGTCCGTCTTTTTCGTCAAGGAATCCGAGCTCTATGCCCCGGCAATCACGCAGCAGTACGCCGAATTCCTGAAGGAGAGGGAGAAGAAGTTCGATTTCTCCGGCGACGTGAGCAAGGAGGGAAAGTTCGCGTTCGAGAAGGAGGAGCAGGGGCAGGGCGGGGAGACGCTGATCTATGCCCTGCAGAAGAACACCCGCACCGAGAGGACCACCGACGAGACCGGCAAGACCGACAAGAAAACCGTGGAAACCGAGGTGAAGCACAAGCTCCACTTCCAGAAAATCGGCGACGAGTGGCGCATCGTGAAGTGGTTCCAGAGCTGCGGCTCCTGCAAGGGGTCCGGCAAGTGCGGCCAGTGCGAGGGGACGGGCAAGACGAAGCCCGAAGACTGCTATGGATGCCAGGGGAAAGGCAAGGACGAGGCGGGCGAGAAGTGCACGGTGTGCGAGGGCTCGGGAAAGACAAAGCCGCAGGACTGCTTCTCCTGCAAGTCCATCGCTGGCAAGTGCTCATCCTGCAAGGGGGAGGGGTGGAGGAGGCAGGACGAGTTCGAATCAGGCGGCATGATCAGCGAAGCCGTCATGAAGGTGGAGAAGTTCTCGGACATGAGCACGCCGGAAAACGCGGTGAAGGCTTTATTGAACCTCAGGGACCAGCATGACGCGAAGGGCACGGCGACCGCTGCTGAAATCGCAGGGAGCCTGAGAAGCATCATCGTCTCGTTCTTCTCGAAGGAAACGAACGAAAAGTTCGAGAAGTCGGTCAAGGAAAGCACCGACGAGGCGAAGAGGGATGAGGCCGACCGCAAGCGCGAGTTCGAACCGGCGAAAATCGAGGGCGACATCGCCATTGCTTCATATGTCGAGACGAGGAAGGACAAGAAGGGCAAGGAGCACAAGGAGAAGAAGGCTTTCAAGCTCGTAAAAAAGGACGGTTCCTGGAAGATAGACGACCGCGGCAGGAGCTGCTGGAGCTGCGAGGGGGCCGGCAAATGCCCGCAGTGCAAGGGGACGGGCAAGACCGACGACGGCGACTGCTACGCATGCCAGGCCGACAAGGGCCTCTGCTCGCCCTGCAAGGGCGGCGGATACAGCTGGGACAGGGCGCAGAGGGAGTAGAGCGCGGCATCCCTCGGGGTGCAGACCGAAGGCCGTGGACCGTTGCGCGTCCCGCGTTGCGCCGTCATTCCGGCGAAAGCCGGAATCCAGGACCGTAGGCCGTGGATAGCAAGTGAGCAACCGTGGACAGTTCGCAGTCAGGAAGACGTCCATGCCGTCGTCCTGCGATGCGGATTTGCCTGACGCAGTCCTTCATGCCCGGCGGTGGAACGCTGAAACCACGAAAACGGATCCTGCCGCGGCATGAAGGACTGCGTCAGGCGGGCATCTCTTTGCCCCTCCCCTGGCCTCCCGGGTTCAAGACCGCCATGAACTCGTTGTATTTCACGGAATAGTGGGGCGTTCCGGCCGCGGCGAGGAGTTCCGAAAGGCGCCGGTCGAGGTCCACGAACGCCCCCTGCCACTCGTCCCAGGGTTTCTCGGGGATTCCGGCGATTGCGTCGAGGAGCGGCCCGTAGACCGCGGCCGATTCCGGCATGGAAGCGTTCACCTGCCACGGCAGGGTCCTCCTGAGCTTTTTTATGAAGAGGTTCAGGTCCGGGCCGAAGTCCAGGCACGACTCCTCGAAGAAGTTCCTCAGGCTCTTCATCTTCCCCGGATCGATGAATCCCTCTTCCTCGGCCATCCTGTGCGCGCGCGTTCCCGGGAATGGGTAGAATATCGACCACCTGAACCTCGTCGGCCGGGTCTCGGCGAGCAGGCCGACCGTTTCCATGATTTCCCGTTCGCCCTCTCGCGGGAGGCCGAACATCAGGAACGCGGACGTTTCCAGCCCGGCCTCGTGCGCGGTCCTGAAGGCGCCTGCGATTTCCGCGTTGCTCATGTGCCGGTTCATGACCTCTTTCCGAATCCTCGGGCTTCCGCTTTCGATTCCGAACTTGACCAGCCTGCACCCGGCCCGTTTCAGCGCGCTGGCGATTTCGGAATCGAACCTCTTGACGTGCGCGTTGACGGTGAGGGGCACGTCGGACACGCCGGGATAGCGGGCGCAGAAATCCAGCACGTAGTCCCTGTCGTGGGTGAAGAGATCGTCGTCGAATATGAACATCCTTATTCCGGAGTAGTTCGAAAGCAGGAATCCGATTTCATCGAGCAGGTGCCCGACCGGGTGATGGCGGACGTAGTTCACCCCGGACGCGGAGACCCCGAGGTCTTCCCTGTAGCGGTTGAACATCTCGTGGTTGAAGCAGTAGGTGCATCTGTACGGGCAGCCTCTCGATGCCATGAGTCCGACCCATCCGTCCTTGGCGTCTATCATCCGCTGAAAATCGAATATCGAGTAGTCCTTCATCGGAAGGGCGGAAAGATTCGGAAGCGGCCTCACCGGATTTCCGACCGTCCGCCCGTCGCGCCTCGCCCATACGCCCCGCAACCGCGTGGCGTCCTTCCCGGTCTCCAGGGCGGATACGAGCTCGGGCAGCGACTCCTCGCATTCCCCGACGCAGGCGAAATCGATTGAAGGAACGTCCATGACCTCGGCCGGGACCATGGTCGCATGCACCCCTCCGACGGCTATGGGAACCCGCGACCGTTCCCGGATTCGGGCGGAGACCTCCTTGACGTACTCGAACTGCGTCGTCACCGCCGAGAACCCCACGAGCCCGGGACGCCAGGATTCTATTCGCCGGACGATTTCGTCCGCCGAAGGCACCGGTCCCAGCTTCTCGTTGATGTTGATGAGGCTCGTCTCGTGGCCGGCTTTCTTCAGTACGGCCGACAGGGACGCCACGCCGTAATTGAATCCAATCTGGCAGTCCAGGTTCGGGTATATGAACAGGACGCGCACTTCAGACTCTCAGAAGAGAAACTCCGGAAAGAACCCCGGTATTATAACTGCCGTCTTTGTGCCGCGCGACGGCAACCTATTCATCGAAGCCGCGAAAGGCGCGAAGGGAAGGCGGAATTACCAACAGGTGCGAAATGGCATATACCAGACCATGGCTTTCGACACTGACAACGCTGAATAAGAGCTGACCACGCTGAATGGTTCACATCGCGCGCCGCACCGAAGCATTCGCGCGCGATCAGTGGGTTTCCTCGTTCACCCATCCGGTAATCATGGACTTGAACGCGTCGAAGACCGATGATCCGGTGGTGGCCAGGTAGATGTGGCTTACAAGGAACGCCGCGGCGCAGAAGGCGAAAATCGCGTGGGCTACGCTTACCGGCCCCAGCCCGCCCAGCTTGCCGATGAGTCCCTGGAAGGAATCGGGCAGCAGCAGCACGAGCCCGGTGATGCACAGCAGGGGAACCATGCCGAACATGACGCCGATGTAGGCCCATTTCTGGAGCGGATTGAACTTCTCGTTCTCGCTGGCCGAATAGGGGTGCGGTCTGCCCCTGAAGATGTCGAATCCGTAGTAGAACGCCTGGTTGACTATGCCCCACAGCACGTCCCTTTCCTTGGGGAGGTAGTGGACGAGCCTGCCGGAGAGGAAGAGGTAGAAGATCCAGAACACGTAGTCGGCGACCAGCAGCACGCCGAAATGGTTGTGGATGATCACGGGGATTGAGTAATCGCTGCAGATTCCGAGCTCGGGGAAGCGGATGAGGGCTCCGGTGACGATGAGCGTCAGGATGCAGAGCGTGTGAATCCCGTGCCAGATTCTCTCCAGCGGCGGGTGCAGGTAGAGGGGTTTCGTGTGCTTCATCCCCGATTCTCCAACTTCAACGACTGGAACTGCCGGTTCCTGCAGGGCCATCCTGCTTCAATGCGCGGATTTCCGCATCATCCCGCTCATGATCCTAAGGGATCCGTGCGCGAGAGGCAGTCCCGCGAACGTCAGGAGGATGATCGCAATCCCTGCGATGTCAATCCACCTGTTCCATTCCTCCTTCTTGGCGCCGATGACGTATCCGGATCCTATTGCCGCAGCCAGCGCCCCGTCCTTCGAGTGGCACATGACGCAAATGTCTTTCTTCGTCTTTCCGGACACGGGCTGGTTCTCCCTGCCCAGGATGTGGGCCCCGCCGGTCTTCTCGGAATGGCAAGCGCACCCGATTTTCGGGCTCAGGTGCAGCCCGACCGGGATGAGGAAATCGTGCCCTTTTCCCAGGTCGGGACCGCTCTTGCCGTGGCAGTCCGCGCATTCGTCCCGCCTGAACTTCGCGGCCCAGCCGTCCTTCTCGCCCTTGCCGACCGGCTTGAGAACATGCGTCGAACCGTGGCAGCCTGCGCAGGAGGGCGCGGTCTTCACGCCCTTCTTGAGCGCCTCGGCATGCACGTTCCCGCCGTATTCGGCCGCGATGGCCTTGTGGCATCCTGCGCATGCGCCTGCCGGGGAGGCCGGATCAGACGACATCCCGCCGGTCTCGTGGGAACCATGGCATGAGACGCACGTGAGCCCGCCCTTGGTCCCGTGCGCGCTCGATGCCAGGTCCTGCGCGTTCGAGGCATGGCACTTGCCGCAGGTCTCGGCGGCTTTGGTCTTGAACTCCTTGTACGATCCCGGGAAGAAATCGTGCTCGCCTGCTTCGAAGTACTTCTCGTAGCCCGTGTGGCACGTGTGGCATCCGATGGTTTTCCCGTGGGGGGAAGCCCTGAATTTGGCTGAATCCACGGCGATTGGGACCTTGACGCCGTCCTTGAACTTCTTAGCGTCCGGCTTCTCCTTGGCGTCATGGCAGGCGAGGCACTGGTCCTGCTTGTCCTTGATGTCCTTCAATTCCTGGTCCGTGAACTCCTTGGCTTTGATTGAAAGATACGGGTCGGCCACGAACGATTTCTGGGGAGGGACCGGTCTCCGCGCGGTTTCAACTGCGTCCCACGGATTCCAGGCGAATGCGAAGACCGTGGCGAGGCAGACAACCGGGATAACGACCAGGAGGTGGGTCTGTGAATACGGAATAAGGCTATCGTCGTCCATGTATTCCTTCTCCCTTACAAATATCGAGCGGGCATTGTACGAATCCAACCCCGTGTCAAGTCAAGTCAATTCGCCTCAGGCGGGGACTCGTGGACGGGTATGGAGATGACGAGATTGAGATGAGATGCACCCGGACTGGAAGTTGCGTCCAGGGTTCAGCCCGACCCTGCTTTCCTGGATTCCGGCTTTCGCCGGAATGACGTTGATGTTTACCGCTGACCGTTTACAGCTTGCAGTTGACTGCATTCAACGGGCCCGGCCGGCATGATCGACCGCGGGCTCACCCTGCTTCGCCCAGAGGCCAAGCCGTCGGCGGAGTAGAACCCGCAGAAGCCACATCGAATACATCCTGGCGAAGGCGGGCAGGGCAGGCTGCCCGCGGCTCTGTTGTGTGCCGTACGCATCCTCGGTCCACGGCCGCATTCCCGACACACCACGGCCTACGGCCTACGGCCGTTCGGCGCCACACGTATTCCCATCCCCCCCTCGGTGCCTTCGGCGTCTTCGGTGGTTCCATTTCCGGGCCCTTCCCATCTCCCCATCCCCCGGTCTTTCCCTGAGTTCCCTGCCCGGATTTTGCAGCATGCCGCTAAAATAGACTTCCGACTTCCACAGCCGGGATATAGACTTTAGTCGCTTGAGCGGTTGATTCCTTTGGAGTTTGAAACCATGAAGAAATTCCATCTGCTGCCGTTGCTCTTCTTCCCGGTCATTGCGGCCATGTTCGTCACGGGATACGCCGCCCGGGGCCAGGCCGGGGACGGTGATGACGAGTGCGTCAAGTGCCACAGGGAGAAGACGCCGTTCATAGTGGCGGACTGGGAAGCCAGCAAGCATGCGACCACGGAAAAGAACAAGGCGGGTTGCGCGAAATGCCACGGGTCCGAGCACAACACGGCGGAGAACAGGAACCTCGCGAAAATGCCGACGGCCAGGACCTGCAAGCCGTGCCATATCAAGCGGTTCAAGGAATACGAGAACGGCAAGCATGCCCTCGCATGGGACGCCTTGAACGCCCTGCCGATGACCATGAAGCAGCCCGAGGGGCTCATAAAGGGCATGAAGGGCTGCGGCGGCTGCCACAGAATCGGCAACATGGACCGGGAAGCCGTGGCGCCGAACCGCTTCTCGTCCATGGGCTGCGCGGGCTGCCACGGCAGGCACTCGTTCTCTCTCAAGGAAGCTCGCGATCCGAAGCTCTGCTCCGCCTGCCATACCGGAACCGACCATCCCCAGTGGGAGATGTGGTCCGCGTCGAAACACGGGATAGCATACGCATCAGCCCCGGACCCGCATTCCGGGGCCGCTGCCGCGGGGCGCGGGCCGTCCTGCCAGGTCTGCCATTTCCCGGACGGCGACCACGAGAACACCACTGCATGGGGGTTCCTGGCCGTGAGGGTGCCGGAGGACGACGCGGCCTGGATGGCGGACAGGGCCGAGATTCTCAAGGCGTTCGGCGTGATTGACGCGGAGGGCAAGCCGACCGCGCTCTTCCCCGCTATCGAGAAGCTGAAGCTCGCGAGGACGAAGAAGGAGGACTTCGCCGCCCTGCGCGAGAAGCAGATAGGGACATGCAGGAAATGCCACGCGGAGAACATGATAAGGGAGCGCTTCAAGCTCTATGACGGGCTCATTCGCGAGGCGGACGGGGTGTTCGCGAAGGCGATAAAGGTCATATCCGGGCTCTACGGAAGCGGAATCATCGCGCAGCGCCCCGGCACTCCGGTGAAGGGGTATCCCTTCGTCCTCGATTTCTACGAGGTGGATACCGAGATTGAGCAGAAGCTTTTCCTCATGTTCGAGGAGTACAGGATGAGGGTTTTCCAGGGCGCCTTCCACGAGAACTGGGATTATTGCCAGTGGCGCGGCTGGGCGAAGATGAAGAAGACGCTCGTGGAGATTGAGGAGAAGGCGGCCGAGATGCGTGCGAAGGCGGGGAAATGAGGGCGCGATCGGGCAAGGTGAAGCCTGCCTGCCGCGGCGGGGTCCCGAGGATTGAGGGATACCCGCTCTCCGCGGGCTATGACTCCGCGTGGGTCTTCGAGAACGAGATGGGGCCCAGCGCCCTCTGGCTGGCCGAGGCCCTGTCGAAACGCATGGGATTCGTGCCCGGCATGAGGGTGCTCGACCTGGGCTGCGGCAGGGGCATGAGCTCGGTGTTCTTGGCGCGCGAATTCGAGTCCAGGGTCACGGCCGCGGACCTTTGGATTTCCCCGGACGAGAATTTCAGGACGTTCGCCGAGGCGGGCGTGCTCGACAGGGTTTTCCCGCTCCGTGCCGAAGCGCACGACCTCCCGTTCGCGTCCGGGTATTTCGACGCCATAGTCTCCATCGACTCCTACCAGTATTACGGCACCGATGACATGTACCTCAAGTACGTGCTGCGCTTCCTGCGGAAGGGCGGCGCGATAGGCATCGTAGTCCCCGGTTTGACGGCGGAATTCAAGTCCGGGGTGCCGGAATACCTGACGAGGCGCCAGAAGAGCGGGGCGGTGTTCTGGGATCCCGCCGAATGCTTCAGTTTCCACACGCCTGCCTGGTGGCGGAATCACTGGGAGAAGACCGGTCTTGTCGACGTCGAGCATGCCGGCCTCATCGAGGACGGCTGGCGGCTCTGGCTCTCATGGGAGGAGGCGCGCGACGGCGGGGGATTCAGCGGCTTCCCGAGCGACGCGGAGGCTATCCGCGAGGACGCTGGGAAGCACCTCGGGTTCGCGGTGGTCGTGGGCAGGAAACGCTAGCGTGTTCCAGGCTGTAGCCGCCCCACTCCGCTGGGGCGCATGATCACGGCAACCGAGTGCCGTGGCTGCAGCCGCGGGCCGGGGCGCATGAGACGATTGGGAGACATGGAGATATCGGATGGGCTGAGGGGCTCTTCCACTGTACCTGATAGTCACTTAGGCGGAATCAGGAGCTCGGGCCGGACTGCTCGAATTCCCGGATCTTCCGCCTGACGATATCAGCCACGGCTGTATCGACGCCGGCGCTCTCGGCGTCGAAGCTCTTCAGCAGGCCTTCCTTGTCCAGCACGCCGTCCCGCACGAGAATCGGCGTCATCTTGTGCCTGTTCTTGCTTTCCCCGTCGTCGACCCTGTTGTGCGAGAAGCCTTTCTTCTCGAACCAGGTGAGTGCCCTTTCTTCCGGCCCCCGGTTGTAGCAGAGCTGGAAGCCGATTATTCCGCCCGATTCGGAATACCAGACGATGAGATCAAGCTGGTTGCTGCGGAACCATCTCCTTTTCGGATCGCCCTCCACCTGCCGGACGTTCGGAATCTCCATGAGCATTTGACGGTCTATTCAAACCATGACCATGCCGTGACTTGATACGGACCTGCGTTTCCCATAATGAGTCTAAGAAAGCATTGACTGCGTGAAAAGGTATTTCCGGCGTTTTGGAGGCATATGCGATGGCAAAGGGAATGATTTTCCTGACGGCTCTCGTGACGGCATCGGCTGCAGGCTGCATGCAGCTCCCGGAGTCCGTTCTTGCACTGGGGTCGCCGCAGGGGTTCGAGTATTGCGGCGAGGTCAAACCGGTGCCGGAGGGCATGTCGCTTTCGGCGTCAGGCGGCGAGGATAACGGAGAACCTGCTCTGGATGAGGAAACCGGGGATAAGGAAGGGAGCATTCTCAAGCTTCAGGCTTTCATAGTCTCCACGAGTCAAGAGGCGGATCTTCGCCTGCTCGGTCCCCGGACCGGCTTGCAAGTCGCCTACGCGGACGCTGGGAAGGCATCTGATTTCATCACATGGATTAGAAAGAGCGGAACCGGAACCGTGTTGTCCGCGCCGCGCCTTACCGGGTACATGAACCAGGCGATGGGCATATCCCTGCTCAATCAGCGCGCCTTCCTGACGAGGTTCGTGCTCAAAGGCGGTCAGAGCTGCCAGGCCGCTGATCCGGTCGTTGTCAAAGTCGAGGAGGGCCTGCAGCTGGGGGCGAGATTCAGGGAGCAAGGAGACGGAATGACGTCCGTCGACATTTCCCTCCGGACGTGCAGGCTGCATAAACCCGTGACTAGATTGCAAACCTTCCCGTTAGCGGGCGGAGCGGGACAAGTGGCCATCCCAATCGCCTTCATCGAGCGGATTGCATGCTATGCCCCGGTTCTCGAGGGCAAGGTCCTTGTGATAAGGGGCCTTTCCGGCGTCGAGGACGGCCAGGTCCTCATCGTGCTCGTGCATGCGTGTCCTGCATGATTCGCCCGAAAAAAGCCTCGATGACGGGCGAATCATGTCGACGCGAACAGCCGGCGGGACTTCGATGGAGGCCGGGAGACGTGAACTGGGGTACAGCTGCCGGAAAAGAGACGATTGATTGAACGGGACGTTCATGGCGCTCTTGACGCGAACAGCCGGCGGGACTTCGATGGAAGCCGGGAGACGTGAACTGGGGTACAGCTGCCGGAAAAGAGACGATTGATTGAACG
>DYIT01000028.1:37756-43796 GCA_020723505.1 Candidatus Kuenenia stuttgartensis | reverse complement strand
TTTGCGAGTTGTCGACGCTTCGCGTCACGAAATTTCATGAATAAACCGGGTTAAGCCATTCGCTTCGTGCGGAATTCCATTCGCACCGATACTCACCCTCCGAGCTTGGCAATCGCCTCCGCGCAGCTTCGGAGCGTATCCTCTGCCAGAATCCTGCCCTCGCCTTCCATGCCTTCCATGTGCCTCTTCAGTATTTCGGAGCATGCCTTGTACCCTTCGAGGGCCTTGTCCTTGTGCCCCAGCCTTTCCATCGCGACCGCCCGGTGGTAATGCGAATAGGGGAACTCGGGCCACAATGCGATCGCCCTGTCCAGTTGCCGTGCCGCGGATTCCGCCTTGCCTTCGCGCAGGTCCGAAAGCCCGTACTCGTACCTGGCTCTTCCCGCGGCCACCCTCGCCTTGAGGACCCGGTCCTGGCGCGTCTCGTCGAGATGCCCCGCGACCGCAGGCCTGGACAGCAGTTCCACGGTCTTCTCCCTCTCGTCACGGTCGCCGGCTTTTTCAAGGAGGTCGGCGGCCGCAACCGCCGCCTCCGCCAGGGCCGGATCGGCTTCGAGCGCTTTCGTCAGGGCGTCGGCCGCGCCCGAGCCGCCCTGCGCGATGATTTCCCGCGCCCGATCAAGGAAGAGGAATCCCTCGAGCTTCCCCAGGAAAGCCGCGGATTTCACGGCGTTGGCGGGGTCGATCTCTCCGTGCCGCCTGAGCAGCGCCGCCGCCCTGGATGCGGTCTCGACGGCCCTGGATCTTGCCTGGGCTTTCTCGGCTTCCGGAATTGCGGAGGAGAGCTTCTTGCGCATCGTGGTGAACGCCGCGTTGAGAAGCAGTCCCTGGCGGAGGAGCGTGGACGCGAGCGCCTCGGACAGCCTGGAATGGTCCGGCGCGGCCGCATGCCCCTTCTCCAGGGCCTCCAGCGCGTCGGACTCCCTGCCCAGCCTGATTAGGAGGAGCCCGAGGTTGTACCAGTGGTTGCCGTCCGCCGGGTAGAGCTCGGCCAGCCTTGCGAAGACCGCCGCGGCGTCCTCGATCTTCCCGAGGAGGGAGAGGATTCTCGCTTTGGACGAGAGATCAGCCGCGGACGAGGGCCTCAAGGCGAGGATTCTGCCGTACATGTCCAGGGCCTTCTCCAGGAATGCGGATGCGGCCCGCTCCTGCTCCTTCGCCTCCTCGGCATGCCCTGCGCTCTCGTATTCCTTCCTCTTCGCCTGGGCTGCGGAAGCGGAGTTCTCGTAGATGCTCACGAGAATCCTCAGGGGATCGACCCCTGCCGGGTTGACGCGGTGGGCGCGGAGGAAGAGCTTCTCCGCTTCGTCCTCCTTCCCTGCCTGCCTCGATTCCTCCCCCTTGTGGATGTAGAACTTCATGAGCTCATCCTGCACGAGGGCCGACTTCGGGGAGAGCTCGAGCGCCTTCTCGAGCGCCCCGGCGGCCCCGTCCACGTTCCCCTGTTTCTTCTCGCACTCGGCGATGGCGAACCACGCGTCGAAGGTCGGCTTGAACCTGATGGAATCCCTGAACTCGGCCTCCGCGGCCCGGTATCCTTCCCTTGCCTCGTCGAGCCTGCCTGCATCCCTGAGATCCGAGGCCTTCTGCAGCAGGGCCGCCCCGATTTCCATCGAGGCCTTGGAAGCCCCGTTCCTGGCGTCGGTCCCGGAGGGATCCGCGGCGACAGCCTTGGACAGGAGCTCCTTGGCTTTCTCGAAGCCGCCCTTCGCGAACATGGCGTTGCCGAAGAGCAGGTACAGGGAGTAGAGGCTCCTCCTTGCGCCGGCGGCGGCCTCGGCGAATTCGGCAGGCGTGCGGGAGATGACGTCGATGTAAATCCGCTCCGCCTCGACGTACTTCTCCTCCATCTCGTAGGCGACCCCGATTTTCGCCGCCGCGTTCGCCACCCATTCCACGGGCGCTCCGGGGCGGTCGCGTATGGACGCGAATTCGGCCCTGGCAGCGTCGAATTTCTTGTCCCCCAGGAAGACCGCGCCGCGGTAGAACCGCGCGTCGAGATGATTGGGATTGCGCGCAAGCACCCTGTCGAACCAGGAAAGCGCCTCGGACGAGCGCCCCTCGTTGAACGCGATGATGCCCAGGTTGAGCGGGGCTTCGTCGAGGTACTTGTCCAGCTCCGCCGCGCGCATAATCAGGCGCCGCGCGTCCTGCCTGGCCCCGTCGTCGCCGGTGTTGCGGTAGATAATCAGGCCGAGGTTGAGATATGCCGGCGCCAGCCCGGGATTCAGGTCAATCGCCTTCTCGAAGCAGGTCTTAGCCAGGGCGGCGGGCCTCGGGTCCTCCTCCTTGCTCAGGGTTTCGCCCTTGTTGAGGTAGATGTCCGCCCTCGCCGCGATCTCGCCCTCGCGTATGTTGTCGTTCCGGGCCGAGTCGATTGCCTCCTGGTTCATCTCGAGCGCCTTGTCGAAGTGCGCGATTGCCTCCTCCCTGCGGTCCATGAGGCTCAAGACCGTGCCCATGGCGGCGTGCACGCGCGAGTAGTCGTAGTTGTACGACTCGTGGGTCGTGACGAGCGCTGCCTTGAGCTGCTCGAGCGCAGGGTCCAGGCGCTTCTTCCCGGTGAACTTCCCGAGCCTCGCGGCCTCCTCCAGGTGGAAGTTGCCGAGGTTGAAATGCGCCGTGTGATGGCTCCCTCCGGCCTGATTGAGCGTGTCGGTCCAAAGGGTCCCGCTGTCCTTCCATACCCTGCACCGCTCGAAGGTCTTCATGCCGAAGGCGGCCAGCATCAGCAACAGCGCGGCGGCCGGGACCAGGGCCGGCCCTCCGCGCGCCCTGATCCACTCCAGCGCAACGGCAGCCGCCAGGGAGGAGGACAGGACGGCCATGTAGAGGTATCTCTCCGCCATCAGCGTACCCATGGGGAACACGACGTTCGACACCGGCGACAGCGTTATGAAGAAGAAGGCCGCGGCGAAAGCAGCGGTCTTCGCAGCGCCAAAGCCCGGGCCCGGGCGCCTCAGCGCTTTCCACGTCCAGAAGAGCGCAGCGGCCGCCAGGACGGCCAGCAGGACGGCCGATGCGGCCGCCGCCGCGTCCGGGGCATGCGTTATTGGGTAGTCGATGCAGGCCATGAGCCTTTGGGGGAAGAAGAGGAGGAGCACGTACTCAGCGAAGACCTTTACCGAGGTCAGCAGCGTCGCGGCGAAGGATCCGCCGTAGTAGTCGCGGATTAGCCCGCGGGAGGCAATCACCACCACGACGTTCTTTATGAACAGGAAGTCGAAGGCGAGCAGGGGCGCCGCGGCCGCAAGGGGGGCCAGAATGCGCCTGGGGACGCTGTCGCGCGCCAGGAAGGCGTACGCCGGCGCGAAAGGCCTTGCCCCCTTCGCGAGGATGAACGCGGCCCTCCTCATGACGATCGGCCTCGACGCGGATCCGAACAGCCAGGAGTACAGAATCAGCCACGCAGGCAGGGTCACCGCCATGTATTTCGACGTGACCGCGGCCGCGAACGCAAAGGTAGCGGCGAAATGGAACACGGCCCTTCCGGACGGCCGCTTCTCCTTGAGGAACCTCATCCACGCGAGCACGGCCAGCATGCAGAAGAGCCCGGCGAGAAGGTCCTTGCGGCTCGAAATCCATGCCACGGATTCCACGTGGACGGGATTCACGGCGAACAGCGCGGCCGCGGCGAACGAGAAGAACCTGCCTCCCCCCGCGCCCCTCAAGGCGGCGAAGACCAGCAGCACCACGAGGGCGTGAAGGAGGAGGTTGACCGCGTGGTAGCCGGGAGCGCTGTCGCCGAACAGGAGGTGATCAAGCATGTACGACAGGTCGCGGACCGGCAGGTATTCCCCGCCGAGCTGGACCCTTATCCTTGCGGGCGTGGCGGGATCGAGTATCGTCGTCACGTTCGCGAGGGTCGCCTCCTTGATCCACGGGTTCTGCGTGACGAGCCAGTTGTCGTCCCAGTTCGTGAACCCGTTCGGAAGCGAGGACGAATACGCGGCAGCCGTGATCAGCACGAGGACCAGGGGAAGCGCGAACTTCCATTGCTTCCGCTGTGAAGGCCGTTCAGCATCCATGTCCGGGATTCCGGAATCCATCTTCGTCAATGCAGGCGGCGGCCGCCGCCGCAGCCGGAAAGCGCCGGCGATGACGAGGAGTGTGAACGCTCGGAGGGGAAATGTAAATATCAAATCGTCGGGCCGGGCTAGGCGGGGTCCGGAACCCCTTCACGGCTCACGCCGCCCGCTTCGGCTACGCCGCCCCCGGACATGCGCTCGATTGCCTCGTACAGGAACGCCGCCCTCGCTTTGAGGTCCTCGTGCGTGTAAGACTTGCCCAGGTCGAGGAGGAGGAAGGCGGCATGGCGGTCCTTGCAGTCCAGGATGAGGTGCCGCGAGTTGGGCGTTTCGAATCCGCGCGCGCATGGAGCGTGTCCGACCACGAAAAGGTCGAATCCCAGGATCCGCGAGGCCAGGTCAGCCGTGTCCTGCGAGTAGTCCCTCCCCCAGACCAGCTTCTCTATGAGGCCGTTCTTCTCGAAGTCCTGCGGCGAAGGCGCCCTGCGGAAGAAGTTCATGGAGTACATGTCCAGGTCCTGCGCGTTCGGCGTGGAATGGGCGATGAAGACGCCCTTCTGCGTGACGGCCGCAAGCGGCATCGTCTTTATGAACTCCACGTACATCTTGCGCACGCTGTCCTTGCCCTTGCCGTAGGTCCGCTCCATCGCGTTGTCGAAAAGGAGGTTGAGGCATATGCCGCCCTTGAATATCTCCCTCCCCTGGATTTCCGCGAGCTCGTGGTTGCCGAGCAGGATGTGAACCCGGTGGGGGTACTTCGCCTTGAGCGAGGCGGTCTTCTCGAGCACACGGAAGCTAAGGTCCTCGCCCATCTCGAGCTGGTGGGTGACTTCCTGGATAATCAGGTGGCGGTGCGGGTTCTCGTCGAGCGCGGCGAGCTTGACTATCGCGGCGGAGTCCTTCGTCGAGCCGTGGATGTCGCCGGTAATCAGGACCTCGCCCTCGGACGGAAGCTCGATCAGGCTGCCCGACCTGTGCGAGTCGAGCCAGTTCGCCGCCACCGCGCGGTCGAAAAGCTTGAGCAGCCTGTCAAGTTCCAATGCCGGTCTCCAGGAAAGCGCAATCCACGGCGGATTCTTCAGGAACCGGCGCCTGAAGTCAAGACCAATCCGGCCCTACTTCGCCGGGGAAACTCTGAGCGGCTTCTGAGGGTTTCACTCCGCCTCCGCACATTCATCGGGCGAAGCATGGGCAAGCCCGCGGTCGATTGTTGCCGTCGGATATGCGTGCGGCGCTGAACGGAGTCCATCATAGCCCGGACGAAGCCTGCCCTGCCCGCCTTCTCCTCTATGTCATTCATCAGCGGAGCGATGCCCGCCCCGGCGCCTCCACGGAGGAGATTCCGAGTCGCATCACCAGCCTCCTCAGGACAGGGTGGTAGATGAAAAGCGACTTCAGGTTCTTGATGCGGATGCCCTGTACAGCTCCTCACACTCACTTCAGGCCTAACGCCGGCATGCCAAATCGTACCGGCATGCGCTTTATGATTCAACGCAGGACATCGAACGCAGTTGACACGGCGCATGGGGTCATTTACACTAATTCCGGATTCGGGAAGCCACGGGCACGCCAGGCTTCCGGTGATCCCTGGCTTGGAACTGGAACCGGCTGGAGCGCCGGCGGTGATTTCAGACAGGCCTTGCGATTAGGGGCTCATGCTCGAAACTGTTGTCGTAACTTATTGACAGACAAGGCGTTATAACAAGCCACTCTAGCTCAATGGCAGAGCAGCGCATTCGTAATGCGCAGGTTATCGGTTCAAGTCCGATGGGTGGCTCCAGTCGATTATTGGATGTCCCTCGATGACAGCGATTTCCCGATTCCCCCGGATCCTTTCGGCTTGTGCGTTCGCGGCAGTCTTCGTCCTCTGCCCCGCGCTTTCCGCGCAGGAGGATGAGCCCGGCGGGCCGCCGAATGACGTACCAAAGTCCTTCGCGATGTACCTGGCCCAGATGAAGAAGCTCGACCTGGACACGGTCTGGGACGTGGAGCTCAAGGCCGAGGAACTGGGC
>DYIT01000028.1:28152-37746 GCA_020723505.1 Candidatus Kuenenia stuttgartensis | reverse complement strand
CACGCCGATGGTCAAGATCCTGATGAGTCACATGGCCGAGGAACTGGGCGCCGAAGCCGTGGGACCCGCCAGGGAGGCGCTCTCCGGCCCCGAAATCCACGTGAAGCTCGCCCTGTGCAAGCTCCTCTACAGGTTCGATGCCCCGGAGCGGGGAGTCCTGTCCGCGCTCCTGGACGGAACCGACCTCCCTGCGGCCGAAGCAGCCGCGCGCCTCATGGGCAACTTCGGCCGGGAAGAGGAGGAGAAAATCCTTAAGGACGCCCTGCGCAAACCCCTCCCGTCCAGGACCAGGGTCGCCTGCGCGTCCGCGCTGTTCGACATCACGGGTTCCGAGGAATGGAAGGGCGCCCTCCAGAACATGCTGGCCTCCGGCGACGCGTTGACCGTGAAGAGGGCCGCGCTCGAGCTCGCCCGCGCAGGCGACACGCCGCTCGTGAAAGGCCTCCTCGAGAAGGGCAGGGAAGAGCCGTCGCTGCAGGGCAGGATTGCGGCGGCGATACTCGACGCCGACGAGGTGCAGGCGGTGCAGAGCGAGATGACCGTCCGCAAGAAGGATCTTGTCGAGGAAATCGTGATGCTGGTCTCCGGATCATACGCCGGAGAGACCGTGGAGGAATCGGGAAAGCCCAGGAAGATAGACCGCGAATTCCTGATTGACGCTGCGGCTTCGGGCATCGCGTCTTCCCTGGACAGGTTCTCGGGATTCGTGACCAGGAAGGTATACGAAGAGGACCGTAACCGCGCGGCCGGGAGCTACGCAGGCATCGGCGCCTATGTCAGGCTGGTCGACGTGGACCTGAACGGCACGGGCGAGAAGGTCAAGGTCCTCAAGGTGGACAGGCCCATTTACACGCCCCCGGCGCCTGCCTTCAAGGCGGGCCTGCGCTCTGGCGACATGGTGCTCGACGTGTTCGACCAGCAGAAAGGCGGATGGGAGAGCCTCCTCAACCTGGAGCTGCAGGACGCCATCGACAAGCTCAAGGGGCCAATCGACACGACGGTCAGAATCAGGGTCAAGCGCCGCGGCAGGGCGGAACCGCTCGACATCACAATCAAGCGCGCGATGATCACAATCAACGTGGCCGAGCCCGACATGCTCGAGGCCGGAATCGGATACATCTACCTCAAGAGATTCGACAACAAGGCGAGCCAGGACCTCGAAAACGCGCTCACGTTCCTCGAAAACAAAGGAATGAAGGCGCTCATACTCGACCTGAGGGGCAACCCTGGAGGGGCGCTCACCGAGGTCGTGGAATGCTGCAAGAAATTCCTCAACGGATCCACCGCCCAGCTCATAACGTACACGGTCGGCAGGACCCGGGAATGGACCAACGAATACTACACGTCCCGCGGAAAGACGCATCCCCAGTTCCCCCTGGCCGTGCTCATCGACAACGACTCGGCCTCGGGGTCCGAGATGCTCTCGGGCGCGCTCCAGGCCTACAAGAGGGCGGTCGTCATCGGTGAGACCTCATACGGCAAGGGCTCCGGCCAGACCGTGTTCCCGCTCATGTCCAGCCGCGATTCCGGGGGAAACCCCCAGCGGTACTTCAGGATGACTATTTTCAAGTACTACCTCCACAACAAGACCAGCATCCACCAGAGGGGCGTGCGGCCGGACCTGCCGCAGGAATACGAGAAGATTACCGCCTTCCAGTATTTCTGGCAGGAGAAGCTCCTCCGCGACGACTCGATAACGGCCTACCTGGACGGTTTGTGGACGAAGGAGAACATCCCGCTCTTCGAGAAGCTCGCGAAATACGACGGCTACGACCACGGCCTCTACCCCGGCTTCGAGAAGTACTATTCCTCCCTCGACGCCAAACTCGACCGGAATTACGTGCGCAGGCTCGTGAGAACCCAGGTCAAGGAGCGGCTGCAGGACGAGAAGGGGCGCGCGTACGAGCGGGACGACTTCCAGGAGGACATGCAGATTCAGCGCGCCATCGTCGAGCTGATGGCGAAGCTCGGCATCGACCCCGCGACCGTCCCCCAGTACTCCCGCTTCGCGGGCAGGTTCAAGTGAGAAGCCTCTTCCTTGACATCGCGTAGTACGCGGCTGCTGGAACGCACGTGAGGCAGAATCCCGCTGCAAGAAGCGCCTGTCCCTCGCCGGTCGGCCCCAGCGAAATCACGTATGCCGCGCCCGCGGCTGCGGCGGCGAAGACCGCGAACCTCAAGCCCAGCATGCCCCACGGAAGACGCGAGGGGCACGCGCGCCTCGCGAGCAACTCCGCAGCGGCGAATGAGAACACGTACGTCCCCCCGAGACTCACCAGCGCCCCCGCAATCCCGAACCTGACCGTGAGAGTGAAGTGCAGCCCTGCCGCCACGGCCGTGGTCAAGGCCGTGGAAATCAGCGTCGCGAGCGCGAACCGGGTCGCGAGCAGGCGCAGCGCAGGCAGGAATATGAAGTTCTTCACGAGCATTATGCCGCCTACTGCTGGCAGGTAGACGCACATCGGGTGATAGCGCTCGGGCGCGATGAGCCTGATGACCGGGACCCCCGCGAAACTCATGGCGAGCACGGTGAACGCCAGGAAATCGAAGGCGAAGATGTAGGACCTGCGGAGCAGCCTCTCGTCCGGGATACCGCAATCGCTCCTGATTATGGTCGGGAACCAGACGGTCTTGAACGCCCTCGTGATGATGTCGAGCACCGAGCAGATTTTCTCCGCCTGCGTGAACAGGCCGAGGCTCGTCCGGTCCACATAGTTCACCAGCACGAAGCGGTCGATGTAGTTGTTGATTTGGCTCAGCATCCCTGCGGGAATAATCGGAAGCGCGAGCCTCACCGGCTCGCCCAGGAAAGCCGGGCTCGGCCTGAGCCTCCCGCCAGACGCGCACGCCTTGGTGTAGAACGCGGAGAGCAGCGCAAGGCCGCAGAGCTCCCCCATCAGATACGCATAGGGCAAATCGGCGTAGAAATGCAGCAGCGCGAGTATGAACGCGTTCTTGAGCAGGAACTCGGCCGCGACAAGAAGGCCGTTCAGCTTGAGCCTGTCCTTGACGCGGATTACCTGGTCACCGAATATGCACAGCGACAGGAAGAATGAGGACCAAACCGCTATCCTCAGGTACGGGTCGAACGGGACCGACGGGAACACCAGCGCGAACAGCGGCGCGCCGAAGAGCGAACAGGCCGAGCAGAACAGGAGCGCGCATATCGTCGACAGGAGATACGTGGTCCAGACAAGGTCCCCGCCCTCGCCCCTCGCGGAGTATTCCTTCCATAGCCTGGATACGGCATTCGAAAGCCCGAGGTTCAGCGCGGGCGCGAGCACCGACGACACGCCTTCGGCCACGGCAATGACCGCGAAGTCCTCGGGATCGAGGATGTGCCAGTAGACGAACAGGAAGAGGAAGTTGACCGCCTTCACGGCGATCAGGAGCGTTCCGAATGACGCGCTCCTCCTTATGAATCTGGCTGTCAGATTCTCGTCCCTGTCCGGCATAGTGGACGTAGACAAAGCTACCTACTTCACCCTGCGCAGCTTCTCGATGAGCGGCTTCTCCGAGTCGTACACGCGCTTCACCCCGTCCCCCATGGCCGAAGCCGCGGTCCGTATGTCGCGCACCAGCCTCGCGAAACCGTGCGGCTCAACGGATGCCGCCTGGTCGCTCCCCCACATCGCCCTGTCGAGAGTGATGTGGCGCTCTATCATGCAGGCCCCCAGGACCGCCGCGGCCACGGTCGTCGACAGCCCCACCTCATGGCCGGAATACCCGACGGGCAGGCCGTAACGGCTCTTGAGCGTCCCTATCGCCGCGAGGTTCAGCTCCTCGGGCTTCGCCGGATACGTGCTGGTGCAGTGCATGAGCATTAGCTCGCTCCCGCCCAGGACCTCGACCGCATGGTCTATCTGGGCCACGCTGCTCATCCCGGTCGACAGAATCAGCGGCCTGCCCGCCGCCTTGTGGCGCCTGAGAAGACCCTCGTCCGTAAGGCAGGCCGAGGCGATTTTATAGCACGGCGGCGAGAACTGCTCCATGAAGTCCACGGATTGCTCGTCCCAGCACGAAGCGAACCACGCGATCTTGCTGTCCTTCGCGAACCTGTCGATCTCCCTGTACTCGTCCCGGCCGAATTCGACCTTCCGCCGGTAATCCATGTAGGTCATCTGGCCCCACGGCGTCTCGCGGACGACCATCCGCTGCGAGGGAGGAACCGCAAGCTCCGGAGTGCGCTTCTGGAACTTCACCGCGTCGCACCCCGCAAGCCCCGCCGCGGCAATCAGCTTCTTCGCGAGGTCGAGGCTCCCGTTGTGGTTTATCCCGATTTCAGCCACGAAATAGCACGGCTCGCCGTCGCCGACCGCCCTGTCCCCTACTTCCACTTTCGCGCCCATCGCCACCTCGCTTAAAAGAACCCTTACCGCGGGTCCCGAATCCGGATCGCACCGGAATTTCTCACCGCGCGCTTCCCTTGCTTCCCCTCGCCTCGAGTATCCACTCGGCGACCTCCCTGACCGCCCCCCGCCCGCCCGGCATGACGGTGACCATCACCGCGGCGGATATCGCCGAGGAATGAGCGTCCGCAACGGCAATCGCCGTCCCGGCCCAGCGCATGGCGTCGAGATCGTTCACGTCGTTGCCCACGTACGCGACCGCCTCCCGGCCTATCCCAAGCCGGGAAGTCTCCTCCGCAAGGACCTTCACCTTGTCCGACACGCCCTGGATGCACCTGATTCCCAGCTTGCGGCACCTCGCGGAAACCACCGGATTCTCCTCCGAGGACACGACGACAACCTCCAGCCCGGCCTTGCGCAGAAGACCTATGCCGTACCCGTCCCCGCGGTCGCAGCGCACGGCTTCCGTCCCGTCCTGGACCGTCCAGACCGCGTTGTCCGTCATCACGCCGTCGAAGTCGAGCGCGAGAAGCCTCACGCCCGCCAGCCTCGACGCGTCCCGCGCAGGACGCCTCATGGCCAGTACGGCGGCCGCGAATTCCAGGTCATCCCTGCCGTCGATGTCCAGCGAATCGATTTCGCTCATCACGTGCATCGCAATCCTGCCGCCAAGCCTGTTGTTGTGCTTCCTGAGCACCCAGGGCTTGAATATGTAGATGGACCCGTTTTCGCGGAAGTCCCGGGGAGCGTCCTGCCTCCGGGGCCTGGAACGGAAATCGTAGCTGAATGACGCCGGCCTGCCCCCCTCCTCCCTCCACAGGAATCCCGTGAAGGGATGCGCCGAAAAGAGCGAGTCCGCGGATTCGCCGATGAACTTCCCAATCGCCGCCTGGATCTCCCCCGGCCTGCGTATGGGGGACGTGGCCTGCAGGAAGACGACCGCGTCCGGATCATAGCCCTCCGCGGCCTTGAGGCTGTCGAGCACGTGGAGCAGAGCCGATTCGGAAGACGCCTGGTCGCCGCTGATTTCGGAAGGCCTAATCACCACTTCCGCTCCCCCGGACCTTGCCACCGACGCAATCTCCGCGTCGTCGGTCGATACCACGACCCTCGAAATGGACCTGCATTCCCGGGCCTGCTCAATCGTGTGCAATAGAAGAGGCCTGCCCGCCAGCGGAACGATGTTCTTCCGCGGAATCCCTTTCGACCCTCCGCGGGCGGGTATCACAGCGAGGATTTCCACATAAGCTCCCGGAACCAGGAAAGTCCCGCGTCGTGCCGGAACCCGACGTCGCGCCCCGGCAATTCCGGCGCTCCCGCGCCGCGCGGAAAGAAAATGATATCCCGGCGCGCCGAAGACGTCAATGAGGGAGGGGCGAAGGATAGCCGGAACAACTTGTACACCCTAATGTTGCATGAAACCCGCATCATGCCGGGATTTACCTAACCCGGGATTTGCCTCACCACGAAGACCACGAAGGGAGTTGAAGAGATCCGGATTTCAGCAGTGGATGCAGGTTTTCCAGACAAAGGCGGAGCGGGTTTCACTCCGCTCATGAAGGGGTTGGGAATGCGGTTCGCCTCCGGATTCGACTATAATGCGATATGGACAACAAGTGTGCGGGCCGGCAGATGAGCACCCTCGCTGAAATATATATCGTCGGAATGGCAGCGTCGTTCCCCGTTGGATTCGCATGCTGCTTCCTGCTGCTTTTCTTCACGGGTTTCTGCGACAAGCCCCTGCACAAGATTGGCGCAGTCGACGTAGCTCTTAACTTCGCGCCCGCCGTCATGGCAGCGACCGCCGCCGCTGCCGCCGGAGCCATCATCTGGCCCTTGGCCGCCTTCCTCTACGCCTGCGGATACATCCACCTGATAAAGAGGCTCTTCAGGATGGCCGCGGCTTCAAGAGCCCAGAAAACCGAAGAGGACCGCTGGCCCGTCTCCCTGCAAAAACCCATACCCGCCCCTCCCGGGATAGAGTTCCAGCAAGTCCCCGCCGAACGCAAGACCGCATGCCCGATATGCATGGAAGAACTGCGTGGAGAAGTCAAGGTCTGCCCCTCCTGCGGCACGGCACACCATGCTGAATGCTGGACGTTCCACGGCGGCTGCGGCATGTACGCCTGCAAACCGCCGGTTTGATCCAGCGTATCAGACCGCGCTCAAATATCATGGGCGGCTCATCGCGCGGTCTATTCAACCCGGATAATTCACGTTCCCGCGAGAATTATCCGGCAGCCGGGCCCTTTGCCATGGCGGCGACTACATCGAACACGCCGGAAAGGGCGGCCGCAAGCCCGGAAGGATTGGTTCCGCCCGCCTGGGCCATGTCCGGTTTCCCGCCCCCCTTGCCTCCGATGTGAACGGCCAGCTTCGACGCGATTTCCGCAGCGTTGAATCTTCTTGCGAGATCGGCCGTTACGCCGATTATCATCGCCACCTTGCCGCCCTCTGCCCCGCCGACGGCCACGATGCCGGATTTGAGCCGCTTCCTCTGCCTGTCGGCCAGTTCCCTGAGCGCTTTTTGATCGCTGACAGGCGCCTGGGCCGAATAGACCCTCACTCCCTCCACGTCCCTTTCCTCGCCGGACGCGCTGCCCGATTCCCCGGCCAGACGGGATTTCAGCGCCTCGATTTCCTTCGAAAGCTCCTTCTCCCTCTTCTTCAGCGCCTCGAGCCTTTCCGGTACGGAATTCACCGGGGACTTGAGGATCTCCGCCGATGCCCTCAGCATGTCCTCCATCTTCCTCACGTGATCGAGCGCACCCAGGCCCGTGGCGGCCTCAATCCTCCTGACGCCGGCGGCGACGCCCTCCTCGGCGATGATCTTGAACAGGCCTATTTCGCCGGTTGACCTGACATGGGTCCCCCCGCACAACTCCCTGGAATAGCCCCCGACCTCGACCACCCGCACGATGTCCCCGTATTTCTCCCCGAACAGGGCCGTCGCCCCTCCCGCCTTCGCCTCGTCGTAGCCCTTGCGCGATATGGAAAGCGCCTGCGATTCGAGGATCCGCGAGTTTACGAGCGTCTCGACCTCCCTGATTTCCCCGCGCGTAAGCGCCCGCTGGTGGTTGAAGTCGAACCTGAGCCTGTCAGGCCCCACGTACGACCCCTGCTGGTTCGCTCCCGGCCCGAGAACCTTCTTCAACGCCCAGTGGAGCAGATGCGTGGCCGTATGGTTGGCCGCCGTCGAAAGCCTGCTCTCCGCGGAAACAGAAGCGGTGACTTCGGCGGGAAGCGCCGAGGCCGCCCCGCGCTCGAGCCTGCCGTAGTGCACCACGATGTCGCCTATCTTCCCCGTGTCCTCCACCCTGAAGAGGAATCCCGGCGCGCTGATTTCCCCCCTGTCCCCTCCCTGCCCTCCGGACTCGGCGTAGAACGGCGTCCTGTCGAGCACCATCGCCCCGCCCTCGATGAACGCCAGCACACGCGCGCCGCGGCTTGTGCAAGCCTGCCCCTCGCCGTCCTTCCGCTCCTCCCAGTAGCCCTCGAAGACGGTGGCATCAAGCCCCTCCACGAGGGCCGGATCAATCCTGTAGCCGCCCACGCCCCCTTCCCTCGACACGTCCTCGTGCTCCTTCCTTGCCTTGTCCCACCCCGTTTCGTCCACGAGGAGACCGCTCTCCCTCGCCATCTGGTCGATGAGATCCCGCGGGAATCCGTCCTGGTGGTAGAGCCTGAACGCCTCAGTCCCGTCTATGACCCGGGATTTCGCAAGCCTTGTCGCGGCAGCCAGGCTCTCGAACCTCGAAAGCCCGCGGCTTATCGTGCGGCTGAACGAGATCTCCTCCTCCTTCATCACGTGCATGATGTGGTCGAGCCGCTCCCCGACCTCCGGGAATACGTTCCCGAATCCCTCGGCCACGACGGGCGCAAGCTCGTTCAGGAATGGCTCCTCGGTCCCAAGGACCTGCCTCGCGAACCGGGCCGCCCTCCTGAGCAGGCTCCGGAGTATCGACCCCCTCATCTTCCTGTCCGGCATCGCCCCGTCAGCGATTGCCACGCACAGCGCCCTGACATGATCGGCGATGACGCGGAAAGCGACGTCCGTCCTGCCTCCGGATCCATAGGAGGCCCCTGTCTTCGCCCCAATCGCTCCGAACAGGCCGGAAAACACGTCCGTGTCGTAGTTCGACATCTTCCCCTGGACGGCCGCAACCAGGCGCTCGAACCCCATGCCAGTGTCCACGTGCTTCGCAGGAAGCTGCTTCAGGCTGTACCCGCCGGCGTTGTTGAACTGTATGAAGACCAGGTTCCAGATCTCTATGTACCGCCTGCACCCGCCGTTCACCGAGCAGACGTGCCCCTTCTCGGCCGCCCTGTCGCATGCCGACGGCCCCATGTCCATGTGGATTTCCGAGCAGGGCCCGCAAGGGCCCGCTTCGCCCATCTCCCAGAAGTTGTCCTTCATGCCGAACCTGAGCACCCTCTGCGCGGGAATGCCGGTCTCGGCCGGCCACAGCCTCTCCGCCTCCGTATCCGCCGCAAGGCCCAGCCGGGGCTCCCCGCCGAAGACCGTGGCCCAAAGCCTGTCCGCCGGCAGACCCATGGACTTCGTGAGGAACTCGTGTGCGAAGCGAATCGCCTCGGCCTTGAAATAGTCGCCGAAGGACCAGTTGCCCAGCATCTCGAAGAACGTGTGATGGTAGGTGTCGAGCCCCACGTCCTCCAGGTCGTTGTGCTTTCCCGAGGCCCTTATGACCTTCTGCGTGTCCGCGCACCGCGTGTATTCCCGGGATCCGGTCCCCAGGAAGACGTCCTTGAACTGGTTCATCCCCGCGTTCGTGAACAGCAGGGTCGGGTCGCCCGCCGGCACAACCGGCGCGCTCTTCACTATCCTGTGGCCCCTGGCCCTGAAGAACTCGAGGAACTCGCTCCTGATTTCGCCTGACGTTTTCATCCGTTCATCTCCCGATATCCTGGAACGATGCGCTGTCCTGAACACGACCCCGTTTCGGCCCCCGATCCGCACAGGGTTATATCATCCGCCGGAGGCATGGTCAAAGCAGGACGCGGCGGGGAAGAACGGGCTGCCGCGATGGAACGGGTCCTTTCGCGGCAGCCCCCGCAATTGCCCGCTCCCCCGCGTCCCGGCGCGCGTTTTGTCTTGACCTGCGGCGCGCCTTCGGCTATCTCTCATGTCCCGGCTAGAATACGGGCGCGTCTTAGCCACTTAATGAAAAGATTCTCGTAATAATTGAAAAGATTTGCAGTAAGGCACGCGCGAAGCGCGTGATAT
>DYIT01000028.1:19965-28142 GCA_020723505.1 Candidatus Kuenenia stuttgartensis | reverse complement strand
ATATAACCCGGACGAGCCATTGACATTCTTGTTTGGTTCCGGCTCGTCCGGGTTATGAGGAGGCGGGCTTGCTCGTCCTTGAAAACGTCCATAAATCCCTTGGCGGCAAGGAAATCCTGCGAGGCGTGAACCTGGAGGTCCGCGACGGCGAGACGGTCGTCATCATAGGCCAGAGCGGCACCGGCAAGAGCGTCACCCTGAAGAACATCATCGGTCTCCTCAAGCCCGACAAGGGCAGGATTATCATCGACGGAACGGACGTCACGGATTTCAACGAGAAGAAGTACTCGGAGGTCCGCAGGAAGTTCGGCGTCCTGTTCCAGTCCGGAGCGCTGATTAACTGGATGAACATCGAGGACAACATTGCTCTTCCCCTCAGGGAGCACACGAGGATGAATCCCGACCAGGTAAGGGCCAAGGTGGACGAGAAGCTCGCGCTTCTGAACCTCCTCGATGCCCGGCACAAGATGCCGTCCGAGGTCAGCGGCGGGATGCGCAAGAGGGCCGGCCTCGCAAGGGCAATCATCCTCGATCCGAAAATCATACTCTATGACGAGCCGACGTCGGGCCTCGATCCTGTGATGTCGAGCCAGATAAACGAACTCATCATGCGCATGCAGAAGGTGCTCGGAGTTACCTCCGTGGTGGTCACCCACGACATGGAATCCGCGTACATGATTGCGGACCGCATCGCCATGCTCTTCGAGGGGAGAATCATCGAGTGCGGCACGCGCGAGGAAATCCGCAACTCGTCCAATCCGATTGTGAGGCAGTTCGTCGAGGGGCTCACCTCGGGCCCCATCACCGGTGCTTAATCCGCTTGAACCTGAGTTCCGAGTTCCTCTCGAAGAACCTGTCCCGCTGCGGCGTATGGCAGGACGTGCAGATTTTGAACAGGGGCCTCTTCCGGTGCGCGTCCCTGACCGGCGGTTTAATCCGCCCTTCAGCCTCAATCTTCTCCTTCTCCTCGACATGCTTCGCCGACGGCCCGTGGCAGACCTCGCATCCCACGCCGGCCAGAAGGGGACTGTCGGAAGGCTTCGCGAACCCTCCCACGAGGCCGTAGCCCGTCGTATGGCACTGCAGGCACTCCGGATCAGCGTCTTGCCCCCTTGCCGCAAGGGCTGAGTACGCCCTCGAATGGGAGGTCCCCGACCACTGCGCGGATTCCTCCTCGTGGCATCTCGCGCACTTCCCCGACCCGGCGAACCGCCCGCCCGCGTCCGCCTGCTCGTCCGGTTCCAGTGACGCGGAGCGGACCTTCTCCCTGAACTCGCGCAATATGGCGAGCCCTGCTTCATGCTCTTTTTGCGACGGATCGAGCGGTATCAGCCGGACCGTGCCGCCGGCCGTCGTCTTCGACGGGGAAAGCTTCAGGGACGCCTCTCCGACGGCCATCCCCCTCGCTGGAACGCCGGCAATCAGCGTACGCCCCATCTGCGGCTTCTGGTCCTCGGGTTGCCACTCGTGCCCCACTATGAGCAGGTCTATGTCCTTCACCTGCGAAAGCAGCATCTCTGCCTGTCCCCTGGTGCCGTGGAAGAGGCAGATGATGACCGTGCATCCCTCCGGCCCGGTCAGCTCCCTGATCGT
Source organism: Candidatus Kuenenia stuttgartensis (assembly GCA_020723505.1). Taxonomy (GTDB): domain Bacteria; phylum Planctomycetota; class JAKEIC01; order JAKEIC01; family DYIT01; genus DYIT01. The sequence goes on along the minus strand of DYIT01000028.1, from coordinate 26,549 downwards.
CCCGACGGCTGCCGTGATCACGGGAAGCGAAAGGATGTCGTTTATGTCCTCCTTCACGTGCTTGAGCTTGGCGCTCTCGAATGTGAGGGCGAATATCCCCACCCTTACGCCGCCGTAGGGGATCCCGAGGAACCTCCCGCGGCCGATGACCTTGACGCGATACGGCCTGAACACCGGGTTTCCGGAATTCGCGTACACCACGTTCGAGGAGACGAATGGCAGGCTCCTGCCCCATTCGCGCAGGAAGGACTGGCCGAGCATGAAGTCGGCCTCGCCGGGGCAGATGGCGTCTATCCCGAGGAATCCGAAGCCTTTCATGAGGGCGTCCATCTTGATCTCGCAGAAACGCCTCTTGTTCGGCGACAGGAAGCCGGGATTGTCCTTCCGGTCGAAGCCTTCTATCGTGGGGATTCCGATGAAATCTCCGGCGTCCACGAAGACGTGGGAGGCGTCTGCGGCCCTGGCGTCCGAGATGACGGAAAGCCTCCGGGCGAGGCCGCCCCTCTCGGACGGGTCGCATCCGCACGGGTCCAGAACACCGGAGAGCCCGGCCGTGAAATGGACCACGATTCTCCCGCCAGGTATCTCAGGCCTGTGCGTGATCGCAGCCGCCAGCACCGCCAGCACCGCTACGGCAGGGACCGAAAACAGCAGCTTCCTTCTCATCGCATGTGCATTTTCGCAGTTTGACACGGATAATTCACGAGGGGAAATCGGGATTCGCGCGGCTCCGCCGGGCATTGGAGCCGCCGGATTCCGCAGGGCCGCGGAATCGTCATTCCTCGGACTCCGGCATGAAAGCCTCGTCCTTGCAGAAGTCGCCCCTGCATTTCGTGAGGATTATCTGGTTCCCCTGCTCGTTGTATTCGACCAGGTCGACGCAGCGAATCATGAGCATGATTCCAAGCCCGCCGAGACCCCCGGCCATGTACCGCTCCCTGGCCGCGGAAATCGCGTCGCCCTTCTTGCCCTTCTCGAGCGCCTTCTTGTAGTCGAACCCCGGCCCCTCGTCGCGCACGGCGCACACGACCTTATCGTCGTCCCGGAAGCACCTCAAATCCACGGTCTTCAGGCTTTCGTGCTTGTTGCCGTGACGGATGGCATTGCCGACCGCCTCCCTGAGGGCGGTGTGGAGGCTGTCCGCCTCGTCGTCGCTGAGCGCGGATTGCTTGAACATCTCTTTCGCGAGGGCGTACACCTTCTCCGCCGTCTCTTCCACGGAGGGGAGGAGGAACTGGACATCCTTGCATGCGATGATGGCCGCGGCATCCATGGTCTCGAAGGGTTTGCTCCTGACGTCGACCACGAGCTCCGCGATCGGCCCGAGCTCCTCGCGAGTGAAGATGATTACCTTCGTGCCGACCCGGATTATGTCGCCTTCCTTGAGGATTTGGCGGGTGACCTGGGCGTCATTGACGAACGTGCCGTTCGAGCTGCCGAGGTCGAGTATTACGAAATCCTCCCCGTCCTTCTCGACCGCGGTGTGCTCCCTTGAGATGGCGGGATCAAGGAGAAGAATGTCGGCGGTTTTACCGCGTCCCAGAACAAGCCTGCGGTTGATGTCGTAGTACTCGACCAGCTTGTTCGTTAGTACGATTTTCAGCTTTGCCATAAGTCAGCAACGAACAATGACGGGACAAGTGTAGCCGCCGGCGGCGGGATTGTCAAGGAGGCTGAGCCGGGAGGGCGCGTCGCTGCGATCGCGGATGCCGGCAATGTTGCGAATGCGGGGGAATGGGCTTCCCGATAGGCCCGGCAGAACGCTTTCTGTCGGCCGAACCAAGATTTGCTTGCAATCCATGCATCCATTTGATAAGTTTTGGGTTTTTATGCGGGTCTCGACCCGGTTCCTTGCAATTACTTTTGTGGCGGGCAGCGCCCTGATGACCAAGACCAAAGACCTGAACCTGACGGAAGTGAAGGAATACATCTGGTCGAAATACATCGATCTCGAAGAGGCCGAGTCGGTTTACGACGAGAAGGAATTCCTGCCTCTGTTCGAGAAGCACTACGAGACGACCAACATCGAATCCGACAACGAGAACTTCTACTACGGGATTGTCCTGTTCGAGCAGGGATGGAACAACCCCGATGATCAGGAGAAGTTCTTCTACAAGGCCTACAGGATATTCAACATATACAAGAAGCTGTCCGGGGAGAACGACTGGGAGTCGGTCGAAGACCGGATGGAGGACATCAAGGGCTGGTTCGACGAGCGCGGCATCGACCCCGAGACCCTCGAGGAGAAATACGGCGAGGTCAAGGGCGAACCGGTCGAGACGGAACGACTCAGGGACCTCTGCCCTCCCGGCATGACGCTCGTTTCCTCCGGAGAATACAAGGTCGGACCCGGAGGGGCCACGGTCCAGATTGACTCCTTCTACATCGACATACTGCCCGTGACGAACGAGAACTTCGCCAAATTCATCGAGGCGACGAACTACAGGACTCCCAAGTACTGGGCCGACGCGCAGTTCAACCAGCCCACGCAGCCGGTTGTGGGCGTCTCCTTCTTCGACGCGATGAAATACGCGCAATGGGCAGGAAAGGACCTTCCCAGCGCCGAGCAGTGGACGGCCGCAGCCGCGGGCACCGACAGCCTCGCCTATCCCTGGGGCGCTGAGTTCCGGGGGGAAATCGCCTCGTGGAAGGGATCGAACGACAAACAGGAACTCCGCCCCGCTGGCCTCCATCCGGACAACCGGTCATGGGCCGGATGCCTCGACATGGCCGGCAACGTCTGGGAATGGACCACTTCCTGGAAGGAACCGGAAAAGGTGTTCCGCATAGTCAAGGGGGGATCCTTCGCCGACCCGCCTGAACTCCTAAGAAACGATTCGATTCTCTGGGCTTCCGGCAAGGAGAAGGTGGACATCCTGGGCTTCCGCTGCATCAAGCCATGCAAGGGCGTGAGGTGACGGCGACCAGGCTGAAATCCCAAATCTCAAAAACCAAATCATAACGCAGCCGAGCCGCAACCAAAGACTGCGTTAAATCCCAACATCCATTAGCCAAATCCCAAGGAAATCCCAACTTCCAATATCAGGATCGAAAACCTGGCGGAGGGAGTAGGATTCGAACCCACGAGACCCTTGCGGATCTAGCGGTTTTCAAAACCGCCGCCATCGGCCTCTCGGCCATCCCTCCATGAATAAGCGCTTTTTGGGCGCGCATCAATGATATCCGATTCGCCCGGTCCTTGCCAGACTCCGGATAATTCGCGTTCCCTTGCTTTTTCTTCCTGGTTAGAATCCGGCATCGTATGCTCTCACTCGGAGCCACGACATGACCCGACACCCGGCGCCGGCAGAGAGAGAAAAGGCGCTTGATTTGATTCTGCGGCTCTGCAAAACAGCCGCCGCGGAGGAAGTCCGCCTGGGGGATGCGCATGGCCGGATTCTGCGCAGGGACGTGAAAGCCGACAGGGACGCCCCGCCCTTCGACAGGGCGGCCATGGATGGCTATGCAGTGAGGTCCCGGGATTTCGAGGCGCCGTCGGCGCGGCTCCGGGTCGTCGCTGAAATACCCGCCGGGATCCTGTACAAGGGGAGAATCCGCAGCGGCCTCTGCGCGCGAATAATGACCGGCGCGCCGATGCCGGCGGGCGCGGACGCCGTCGTGCCCGTGGAGGAATCGGAACCCGGCCGTGATGGAACCGTCTCGCTCCTCCCCTCGGAAATCAGGCCGGGGGTTTTCGTCCATCGCAGGGGCGCCGACATCAGGAAAGGCAGGCCCGCAATCGCGGCCGGCGCGGTCATCGGCGGGATTCACTCCGCCGCCCTGGCTTCGTTCGGCGCCGCCAGGGTGAAGGTGTCTCCCCCCGTACGGGTCAACGTCCTCACCACCGGATCCGAAGTCGTGCCACCCTCGGCCGTCCCGGGTCCCCAACAAATCCGGAACGCCAATGGCCCGGGATTGATGTCGTTCCTTGCGCGCTTCCCATGGGTAAGGGCCCGGTCCGCCGGAACTGCCGGTGATGACAGGGACATCCTGGCTTCGGCCCTCGGAAAAGCCCTGAGGAAATGCGACGTGCTGGCTGTCACGGGCGGCGTCTCGGCCGGACGGTACGACTTCGTCCCTGCCGTCCTCGAATCCCTTGGTGTGAAGAAGGTGTTCCACGGAGTCGCCCTGAGGCCGGGACGGCCCCTGTGGTTCGGAACCGGCGAAGGCGGAACCCTCGTCTTCGGCCTGCCCGGGAATCCGGTGTCGGTATTCGCGGCATCGAGGATTTTCATGCTCCCTGCGCTCAGGAAGATTGCCGGAGCCGTCCCTGCCGTGCCGCCCCTGCTGCGGCTCCCGATTGGAATCCGCCATGAGAAGTTTCACAGCCTGGAGGAGGCGAGGATTGCCTCCCTGGCCGACGGCCCTCATGGAACTACGGCGGTCATGCCCATCGAATACAGCGGATCAGCGGATTTCGTCGCCGCCCTCCAATCGGACGGGCTCATGATGCATCCTGCGGACAAGAAGGTCCTGAAACCGGGCGCGATGGTGGATTTCATGCCGTGGTAGATCGGTTCGAGACGGCGAGGAGGACGCCCTTCAAAGCGAGGTCCGGGGCCAGGAAGCATTCCTCCGGCATCAGAGGGGCGAAAACAGGGCCGTCGCCGCCGGTAAGGAATACCGCAAGCTTCCGTCCTGCTTCGCGTTCGAACCTCATCAGGAGCTCCCTTGCGGCTCCGGCGATGCCGAAGACGATTCCGGAAGATATGGCTTCCTCCGTGTCAAGCCCGATGGCCGGGCCAGGTTCGATTCTCCCGACGGCCGGCAGCCTGGAGGTGAATGATTCCAGAGCCTTCGCCTGCGTCATGCGCCCCGGGAGGATTGCGCCTCCCCTGAAGTTGCCGTCCCATGCGGCATTGACCGTGACGGCCGTCCCGAAATCGACGGATGCGGCCGGGCCGCCGGCAAGATCGAGGGCGGCCGCCGCGCCGAGCACCCGGTCGGCCCCCACCGTCCCAGGATTCCGCACAGCCATGCCGAGCGGATACGGGACTTCGTCGGGAATCCGGAGCGGACGCGGAAGGCCGTTCGATTCGCAGTAGCCCGCCAGGGCTTCGAACGCGCCGTCCACCACCGACGCGAACGCGACGGCGTCTACCCCGCGCAGCCGAGGGATCGCCTGACCTGCGGTTCCGGACAGGAATCTGCCGGTGGCCACGGCCGACTTCCATTCCATCCGCCCGGCGCCGAAGAACCCGAACGCGACGTTCGTATTGCCGGCGATTACCGCCAGCAATGACGTGGCCGCCTTGCGCGCCGCTTTCCCCATGCTCTAATCCTCCGCTGCCCGCCCGGCACCCCCCCGAGTGCGCGGTTCCTCAGTATACCAAAGACTCCTGAACAGCAATCGGGAGAATAAGGGTCAAGCCGATCCTGGCGCAGTCCGGCTGGATTTCGCCGCCAATCCGGGATATTATCCGTGCGCATGAAGATATCGGCATGCATCATCAGCTTCAACGAGGAGAAGAGAATCCGGGACTGCCTCGAAAGCGTCCGCTGGATGGACGAAATCGTCGTAGTCGATTCGCGCAGCACGGATTCGACGGTCGCCATCGCCAGGGAATACACGGACCGGATTATCGTCCGCGACTGGCCGGGCCACGTCGAGCAGAAGACTTTCGCCGTGGCCCAGGCGTCCAACGAATGGGCCTTCTCAATCGACTGCGACGAGCGGATTTCGCCCCGGTTGAAGGCCGAAATCGAGGAAGTCGTCAGAATCGGACCGGGGAACGCCGATGGGTTCTCGATGCCGAGACTCACGCGGCACCTCGGAAGGTGGATTAGGCATGGAGGATGGTATCCGGACAGGAAGACCCGGCTGTTCCTCAGGGACAGGGTGCGTGTCGAAGGCAGGAATCCGCATGACAGGTTCGCCGTGAGCGGTCCGGTCGTGCCGCTCCGGGGGGACCTGCTCCATTTCTCCTACGACGACTTCTCCCACCAAATCAGGACCATTAACAGCTTCTCCTCCATTTCCGCCGCAGAGCTGTGGAAGGACGGCGGCAGGCGCGTGTTCCCCGACCTGCTCGTGAAACCGGCGTGGAAGTTCTTCGAGACGTACGCCTTCAAGCTCGGCTTCCTCGACGGTTTCCCAGGGTTCGCCATTTCTGCGTCAACGGCATACCTGGTCTTCGCGCGGTACGTGAAGCTCTGGGAGATGAAGAGCGGATGCGCGGGCGAGGGCGAAATCCCAGCCTGACCCTGCTGCGCTGAAGTTGACCGGCCATGTGGACCTTTCTTCTTCGATCCCGATCAGGGGAATCAGGATCGAAAAATCCGGCCCGGAGCATTTTTAGCGTCGTAGGACTAATCCTGCGCGCTAATCCTGCTGGTACCGCCTCAGGGACGCGGTTTCTTCCCGTCGATTGTCACCCTGTCAATCCCGAACTCGAAGAACTCCTGCGTGTACTTGTCCTCTATCTCTCCAAGCCGCTGGATTCTCTCCTCCCCGTCCATCTCCTCGAATGCGTCCTCGCCCACCTCCTTGGCGAGGTCCCTCTCGGCAAGGCGGACCGAAAGCTCGTGCCAGAAACTGTCGTCCACGAACTCGTCCAACTTTTCCATCGCCCATCCCTCCTCCA
>DYIT01000028.1:15694-19955 GCA_020723505.1 Candidatus Kuenenia stuttgartensis | reverse complement strand
AGATTCTCTCCACGAGCTCCCTGTGCTTCTCCGTCTCCTCGGTTTCATCCGGCTTCCAGGAATGAAGCACCCAGTCGGATATGAAAATGAGATCCAGCAGGGTCTCGTACTCCTCCCTGGTGAACTCGTCCTTCATTGGAAGCTCCAGCAAGCGGGACAATCCCGGCCGGTCCCGGCACCGGCCGCAAGCGCGCAAATCATACAGATTCCGGTGGCGCAAGCAAATCCCATTGCGACGGCCCCGTCGGGATCGGAGAAGGATTGGGCGGCATGTTCTGCATGTGGAAGCCCTCCACCCTCCGGCGGGAATCCGCGGAAAAGGCGGGGATTCCCGCGCCAGCAGGACCATACCGGGGCGGAATCGCCGGTCAATACTCCTCCCCGCGCGTCTCGCTCTTGCCCGGTCCGCCCTCCTGTCCCGCAGGGACGGGTTCCTTCTTCGCGGGGGGGGCGATTTCCTTCAGGAGCTCCTCGATCGCCCGGGACAGCTGAGGATCGCGGTTCTTCATCCTGTCCTCGGGAGTCTCGGGTACGAGAATGTCCGGCTTCACGCCGAGCCCCTCGAGATTCACGCCCTGGAGCCCGAACCACCCAACCCGGGGAAGCCTCAGCGTGAACCCGTTTATCAGCGTCGCGCTCCCGGTTCCGATGACGCCGCCCGCCGTGGGCACGCCTATGACCTTGCCGCGCTTGAGCTCCTTGAACGCGAAGGGGAATACCTCGGCGTCGCTGAATGAGTTCTCGTTGATGAGGACGACAACGGGTTTCATGTAGTAGAGGTGCGGTTGCTCTGTCCTCTTACCGCCGCGCGGATGGTAAGCCCCGAAAGGCCTCCTCGTAAGTATGTCCATGAGATCGGCGTGGATGTGGCCGCCTCCGTTGTTCCTGACGTCCAGTATCAGCGCCTCGGTCTTCGCAAGCGGACCCGCAACCGCCTGCTTGAACTGCTCCAGGTCCTGGTCGCCCATCATCCTCAGGTGCACGTAGCCGATGCGCCCTCCCCCCGCCTTGGAGACGATGGAACTCCTGTCGCCCAGCCACTGCCGGTACTGAAGCTCGCGCACAGCCCCCCAGGTCACCGGCACGATGACCACGGTCCTCGCCCGGTCATGATCGGGCGTAGGCCCGACGCGGAGCTGAAGCTGCTTCCCGACCGATCCGGCAAGCAGCTCGTCCAGGTTCGACGATGAGCCAAGCGGCTTTCCGCCTATCGCAAACACGCGGTCCCCGGGCCTTATCCATGCCTGATCGGCCGGACCGCCCGGGACCACCTCCATGACAGCAAGGCCGGGTTTGTCGTCGCCTTCAGGCTTGTCAAGCCGCATACCGAGATATCCCGTCGGCGGATCAGGATTCCTGACCTGCCTCACGTTGCCCCAGAACCCCATGTGCGACGCCCTCAGCTCGCCGAGCATCCTGTTGATAAGCATGACCAGGTCCTCGTCGGTCCTCAGGTGCGCCGCGCGAGCCTCGTACCTCTTCCTCACGCCGTCCCAGTCCACGCCGTGCATCTTCGGATCGTAGAACGTCTCCTTTATGAGCCTCCATGCCTCCTCGAATGCCTGCTGCCTCTCCTTGAGCACGTCCACTTCAGTTATCGCCACGAAGTTGACCTGCACGCCAGGCCGGATTTCCTCGGGCGCCTCGACAGTGAAGAACTGCCTGGTATTGCCGGTCTCCCGCTCGAACATAATCGTCCTCCCCCTGGGACACCACCTGGGCGAGGAACCATGGGGATCGACCTGGACCGCCGAAGACCCGTCCGCGGCGATCATCCATATCCCCGACGGCACGCCCTGGGCAACCTGAGCCTCGAAGGCGATGAACCTGCCGTCCGGCGACCAGGTCGGAATCTGGTCGAAGCTCCCGGACGTCAGCCGCCTCGCCTGGCCGCCGCCGGACGGCATGACGTAGATGTTCTGAGTCCCGGATCTCCCCGAATCGAACGCAATCCACCTTCCGTCCGGCGAAAAACAGGGGTCGTCGTCGGCCTGTGGGTCGTTCGTGAGCTGCGCTGTCTTCCTCGTGTTCAGGTCAAGAAGCCAGATGTCCTTGTTCCCGGACCTCGTCGAACAGAACGCCAGATACCTGCCGTCGGGCGACCACGAATGGAAGAAATCGTCCGCCTTGTCGTCGGTGAGCTGCGACAAGGCCCCGCCGCCGGACGGAATTATCCATATGTCCTTGTTACCGGACCTGTCCGAGAAGAAGGCCACGTACCTCCCGTCCGGAGAGAAGACCGGCCACTGGTCCTGGTCAGGGCCGGACGTCAGCTGCCTCGCCATGCCGCCGGACGCCGGCATGACCCATATGTCGCCCCGGAGGCTGAACGCCACCGACCTCCCGTCCGGGGACCAGGACGCTTGCTCCGCGCCCGCCGTCACCGTGCGAATCGCGTATATGGGCTCCTTGACGTCGGGATTGATGATCAGCGGAATCTGCACGGTCGCTCCGCCGTCGATTTCCGTACGCCAGACCGCGTCCTCGTTCACGTACACCACGCTCCTGCCGTCGAAAGAGAGGCACGGCATCATCACCTCGCCGCTCTTGCTCTCGGTGACCGCCCTCTCCTCCCCGGTCGCGAGGTTCCGCAGGTAGATGTTGAATATGCCGCTCTTCTCCGAAACGTAGAACAGCGCGCTCCCGTCCCTCGAGAAGAAGGGCGTCCTGTCATTGCCATCGAAGCTGGTTATCGGCTCGGGCACGTCGCCGGGCTTCGAGATCCTGTAAAGGTCCCAGTTCCCCGATCCGCGGTACATCTTCTGCTCCGGATCGGATAGACCGTTGGAAAAGACCATCATCGTCCCGTCGGGCGACACCGCGAGGTCCCGCCCGCCAGTGAACGTAATCTGCCTCGCCAGCCCGCCGCCGGACGGGACAGTCCATATGTTCATCTCCCCGTCCCTGTTGCTGTGGAAATAGATGCTCTTGCCGTCCGGGGACCAGTCGGATATCGAATCGAAGGCATAGTCGTAGGTAAGCCTCCTTGGCGCGAAAGCATCCGCCGGCGTCACCCAGATGTCATAATTGCCGGATCTCGTCGACGAGAACGCAATCAGCTTCCCGTCCGGAGACCACCTGGGCTTCGTGTCGTACGCCTCGCTGAGCGTCAGGCTCCGCGCATACCCTCCCTCGGCCGGGGCTATCCAGATGTCCCCGTGCATCGAAAAGGCGAGCTGCTTCCCGTCCGGCGACAGGGCCGGAAAAGCCGCGCCCAGCTCCCCTGCGATTGCCTTCCCCTCGGGTTTTCCGTCCGCCCCCAAGGCGACGGATCCCGCCGCACAGACCGAAAACGCCACGAACAGGAAAGCCCGGTATACGGATGAAATCATCCCTAACCTCCTTTGCGGCCGGCGGACGGACCCTGTCCTCCGCACCTTAACCCCTCTCGATTACCTATCCACTGATTCTAACCCTGAATTTCCCCCCCTTCAACAAGCCTTCGGCTTGACCAATCGTCTCTTTTCCCGGAGCTGCGCCGCAGTTTCCGCCGCTCGGCTTCCCTTAGGGAAAAACGTATAATATGAGCTGTCTTTGGGTCATCGTTTTTGGGCTTTGCGATGCAGAGCGGGGACATCATCGGCGAGAAACTCGGGAACTTCGTGATTCTCGAGAAAATCGGATCCGGCGGGATGGGATCCGTCTACAAGGCGCGGCAAATGGGCCTTGACAGGCTGGTCGCAGTCAAGGTCCTCAAGCCCGACCTCGTCACGCAGAACCGCGACTTCGTGAAGAGGTTCCTCCGCGAGGCGAGAACCGCGGCGCTCATCAGCCATCAGAACGTCGTGCAGATATTCACCGTGGGATCAAAGGAACAGCTCTATTTCATCGCCATGGAGTTCATCGAAGGAGAGTCCGTCGGAGCCAAGCTCGACAAGAGGATTGTCCTCGGGGAGAAGGAATCCGTCCTGATGACGCTCCAGGCAGCGCGCGGCCTCAAGGCAGCCTTCGAGAAGGGGCTGATACACAGGGACATAAAGCCCGACAACCTCCTGGTCGCCGCCGACGGCACGGTGAAAGTGGCGGACTTCGGCCTCGCCAAGATGGTCGACGTGCAGTCCCGGGTCACCCGGGAGGGAGTGACTATCGGGACAATCGCCTACATGAGCCCGGAGCAGGTGAAGGGAGAGGACCTGGATTTCAGGTCGGACATCTATTCCCTGGGGGCCACCCTGTACCACATGCTGACCGGAAGGCAGCCCTTCGAGGCGGACAGCGCGGTCTCAATCGCCTACAAGCACATCAACGAAGGCTGCCTTGA
>DYIT01000028.1:0-15684 GCA_020723505.1 Candidatus Kuenenia stuttgartensis | reverse complement strand
AGCCCGGTGCGCGATCCGGCGCGTCGGCCCGGACCGTCCAGCGGCCGGGAACGACGTCGGTCAGAACGAACCGCCCGTCCCGGTCAGGGAGATAAACCCGGCGCTGTCGGCCGGCATCGAGGCCGTGGTCCTCAGGATGATGGCAAAGGCGCCGGGCGACAGGCACCAGTCCATGGATGAGCTCATCGAAGACCTCGATTCCACCGCTTCGCGAGGGCATCCCGCATCCACAGACACGACCGCGTACGTCGGGCTGGGACCGAGGATTGAGCGCCGGAGCCCGACGCGGGGCAGGGCCTTTGTCGCGGGATTCGTCCTTCTGGCGGCCGCGCTGCTGGCCGTCGCCGCCGTTTTGATTTCCGGCATTCCAGGCGGCGGGAATCATGGCGCGCAGACCGGCGGAAACGGGACGGAACCCGCGGCGGCGAGGCTCGTCGTCGCTTCGCCGAAGGACGGCGCATGGCTGAATTCCCTCCAGGTTGCCGTCTCCGGCGAATGCTCGGGGGAAATCGCGGGCGTCACCGTCAACGGCACCGAAACCAGCGTGAAGGACGGCAGATTTTCGGTGAAGCTGTGGCTTGCGGCGGGCGACAGGAGAATCGCCGTGGAGGGCGTCCTGGCCTCGGGCGCCCGGACCAGGAAGGAAATCTCCGTCCGAATCGACACGGCGCCTCCCGAAATCCTCATATCCTCGCCTGCCAGGGAACCCGGAAGGACCAGGGAGAACGCCTTCCTGCTCGAAGGCAGCGTCAAGGAGGAAAATCCGGCCGGAATCGTCATAGACGGCGCGAAAATCCCGAATCCAGCCGGCGATTTCAAGGTCCCAATCCCGCTTTCCGGGAACGAGTCGAAGACCGTCGTCGTGGAAGCCTTCGACCTCGCGGGCAATTCAGCCCGCAGGGAGGTCTCGATTCTGAGGGACGCGAAGCCGCCCGTCATAACCCTGGTGGATTTCGTCCAGGGCGGGTTCATCGAGGCTGAATCCAACATTCTGAGAATCAGATTCAGAATCGACGAGGAAGCGTCGAGAATCAGGATCCAGGGGCGGGAACTCGAGCCCGCGGGGCTGCTCTACGAAGCCGCGATTGACCTTGCCGAGGGGGTCAATTCAATCCCCGTCGAAGTCGAGGACCTCGTGGGGAATGCCGCGAAGGCGACCGTTGAAATCAGTTACAGGAAGAAGCAGCCGTCGGGTCTCCCGGCAGGCGGAGGCGATTTCAACAAGGTTCTTTCCGCCCTGGACAAGTTGTCCGGCACGGCCGAGAAAATCAGGATACTCGAGAGCTTCGTGGCTGAGAATCCCTCGTCCTCGGCCAAGGAGGAGGCCGAAGAGATGCTCCGGTCCCTGAGGCAGCGCAAGGCCGATGAGGACGAGCAGAAGGCCTACGACGACGCCTTGAACGGAGCCCAGGCCCAGGACTCCCCCTTCGCGGGCATGGCAAGATTAAAGGTGTACTTGACGGCGCATCCCGGGGGAAAGTACTCCGTCAAGGTCGGCGAGATGCTGGAGCTTCTCCGCCGGAAAGGGCTGCCCCAGGGGGTCGCGAGGACCGAGACGGAGGGCGAGTACCTGAACGAAAAGGACGACGCGGTGATGGTGCTCGTGCCCGCCGGGCCTTTCAGCATGGGCAGCTCCAGAGAGGAGCTGCTCTCACTCCTCAAGTCCAGGACCGACCTCGATATCGAGGCCTACGAGTGCGAGACTCCCCTGCACGTCGTCCACGTCGATGCGTTCTTCATGTACAAGCACGAGGTCTCGAACTCGCAGTTCGCGAAGTTCCTGAACGAATACGGGAGCATATTCGACGAGAGGAAGAGGCAGTTCGCGTTCGAGGATCCCTGGGGCGTCGAGCTCAAGGACGGCAGATGGCGTCCGGCCGACGGGAAGGAGCGTCATCCGGCGGTCCAGGTCACTTTCCTCGGCGCGGAGAAGTACGCCGAGTGGGCGGGCGCATCCCTGCCGAGCGAAGCCCAGTGGGAGAAGGCGGCTTCGTGGGACGGCCAGAAGAACCGCAGGCTCGTCTTCCCCTGGGGAAACGAATATACGTTCGGGATATGCAATTCCGCGGATCTCTGGTTCTCGAAGACAATCGTCACGCAGACGGAATGGCTCAAATACTCCAGGTTGAACCTCGACAACGTCGTCCAGACCCGTGATGTCGATAGCATGCCCGGCGGGGCCTCCCCGTGCGGTTGCCTGCACATGGCGGGGAACGTATATGAATGGTGCCAGGACTGGTACTCGGACGGGTTCTACAAGACGCCCGCGAGCAGGGACAAGAATCCCGTGAACGTCGCCACGACTTTCCTCCGCGTCGTGCGCGGCGGGTGCTTCTCCAAGGCGGGACTGGACTGCCGCAACCAGCGGAGGTTCCGCTGGGGCCAGACAGAGCATTCGAGGACCGTGGGATTCCGCTGCCAGCGCAGGGCGGACTAGCCTTACTAAGCTGGTTCCGAATTTCAAAGAGAATTGTAAAGATTAACGGCAAGGCACGCGCGAAGCGCGTGATATAACCAGGACGAGCCTGCATTTTACGTCCCTGTATGATTCCGGCTCGTCCGGGTTATGATTGAGGAAACATGGAACCTGGAAAGAAACCGCCGGCCGACAGGGAATACACGCCGTACCAGAAAGGTATCATCCGGCGGTACTACGGGAACCTGGACGAAATCAGGCTCGTGAGGCTCGAGAACCTCCTGGCCGATCTCTATCTGGCCGGCGAGGGGAAGAAAGCGGACAGGCTATGGGTCAAGGCGGTGGAACTGCTGCGGGACCTCGGTTGTGCAAGGCTGCGAGCCGACTACATCGAGCGGTCGAGGGACCTTGCCGATCTATCGGAGGTCGTGAAGGAGATGGCGTCGGGCCGCGGTTGACTTCCGAGCCTCTCCATCGAAAGCCAAAGTATTGAAATTGACCTCCCGATTTTATATACACTTCTCATCCCGGGACCGGATGCTTGTTCGATGCGAAGGACATGGAAGATTTCCTGGATTTCATAATGGAAGCCATGAACTCCTCGGAAGAGGAGTTCTGCAAGGCGTTCCCTGATCCGTTCCTTCTCGTGGAGTTCGAGGGATCGCATTCGGTCGGCGAACTCGACACGACCGTCGGATATCACAGGAAGGGGATGGCCGATACGGTGGCCGGGATACCCACCGGCGTCGAGCGGATAAAAGACGACAAAATATGCACCATCAAGGGGTCCTCCGGCGGCTCCTCGGCTAATATCGGGAGATCGCCCGGGAACGACATCATCCTGGATTATCCGAGGGTTTCCAAGAAGCACGCTACCATCGCAAAAGATCCGTCGGGCGAGTTCAAAATCAGCGACGCGGGCTCCACCAACGGAACGGTTGTGAATTCCAAGCGCCTGGCCAAGGGCGAAGCCGTCCTTCTGAAGACCGGGGACCGAATCGAGTTCGGCGGAGACTTCGTCGCCGTTTTCTATACCCCTTCAGGCCTGTTCTCCTACATCACCAGGCTGGCTGAGGACATGGAGGACAGGAAAAAGCGTGGGAAGCGCTGAGTGGACCTGAACCGCACTTCATGCATGCCGTTCGCCCTCGACGGGCCCGTCGAGAGGCTGCTGGACCAGGCCGCCCTGGAACCGGAATCGGCGATTCTCGAGTCCGAGCTCGAAATGGGCGGAATCGGCCGCTTCTCCTTCGCGTGCATGAAGCCGTATCTCACTCTCCGGAGCCGCGGGCCGAGGATTGAAATCATCCGCGGGGGAAAGGTCCGCGTACTCGAGGGGGATCCTTTCGAGGAGCTGGGGAACATCCTCAAAAGGTGCGAAACCGCGCAAATAGACCCCTGCTGGATTCCCTTCCAGGGCGGCGCCGCCGGATGGCTGTCCTACGACCTCGGACGGATGATTGAGAGGATTCCGTCCCGCTCCGTGGACGACCTCATGCTCCCGGACCTGAAGCTCAACTTCTACGACACCGTCTTCGCGTTCGACCGCGTCACGGGGGACTCGTTCGTATTCGCGTCCGGGATTTCCGACCCCGAATTCGGGAACAACGGCTTCGATCCCGACGGCGCCTTCAGCATGTGGACCGGACTTGCCGCCCGGGCTTTCGAAATGCCGCCCGGACGCGGAGGCAAGCCGCGGGCTTCCGGGGGATTCGATTGCCCCCGGCTCAGGTCGAACTTCACGAAGGATGCGTACAAGGAGGCCGTCCGGAAAGCCAGGAGATACATCATCGACGGCGACATTTTCCAGGTAAACCTGTCCCAGCGGTTCGAGATGCCGTTCAGGGCTTCTGCACAGAAGCTTTACCGGCGCCTGAGAAGCCTGAATCCTGCGCCGTTCGCCGCGTTCCTCAACTTCGAGGAGGCCCGGATTGCCAGCTCCTCGCCGGAGAGATACCTGAAAATCGCGGACGGCGAAGCCGAAATACGGCCGATAAAGGGCACGAGACCCAGGGGAGCGACGAAAGCGGACGACGAGAGGCTCGCCGCGGAACTCCTTCGCAGCGCGAAAGACCGCGCGGAAAATACGATGATCGTGGACCTCGTTCGCAACGACCTCGGCCGCGTGTGCACGTATGGATCGATAAAAGTAGCCGAGCACGCCGCCCTTGAAACCTTCCCCACGGTCTTCCACCTAACCTCTGCGATTAGAGGGACCCTCCGGCCCGGCCTCTGCGCCATGGATGCGATAAAGGCGTCTTTCCCCGACGGGTCAATCACCGGGGCGCCGAAAATCAGGTCCATGGAAATCATCGAGGAGCTCGAACCGGTCAGGAGGAACGTCTATACCGGGGCAATCGGCTACCTGGCCTTCTCCGGCGACGCGGACCTGAACGTCGCCATCAGGACCGTGACCATCAGGAACCGCCGGGCTTATTTCAGCGTCGGCGGCGGAATCACCTTCGACTCCGATCCCGAGATGGAATACGCCGAAACGCTCGACAAGGGCAGGGCGCTCGCCCGGGCCCTGGTCTCCCTCTCGCAGAAGCCCGCTCTCAGGCGTTGATGTGCGGCATCATTCCGCATTCTCAGGCGTTTATAATGGAAGGTTCTTAATTCCAGCTTGCAAGGCTGATAGAATCATGCCGACGCCGGGGTCGGCGGCCCCTCTTTTCTGGAAGGTTCGGATGCACTCGACAGCAACGCACATGGCTCTCGCGGCGGCGCTTCTGGCTTCGCTTCTCGCGGCTTGCGACGGCAAGAAGGAGGATTTCTCGAACTCGGCCAAGAACACGGGGACGACCGGGAAAAGCGGCACAGCTGTGATCCCGCCCTCCTCCAAATCCGAGATGAAACCGTGGGAGAGACCGTCCTACGCTCCTCCCGCAGACCCGGAAATCCACAGAATCGACATGGTGGAATTCGAAAGGCAGGCGTACAACACGCTCCGGAAATTCGGAGTGGCGCAGAGGGCATTCATCAACGACATAAACCCCATGCCCGTGGACCTGGACGGCGACGGCGCGGGGGAATACGGGTTCCTCCTCGAGATCATGGGTGTCTCCTACTTGAGGACCCCCGGAGGCCTGGGCCGCGCGCCGGTCCACATGAGCTGGCCGCTGTTCAAGGCCGCGGACGCCAAAGAGAAGGCCATTATCGACAAGTCGTCGCGCGATGACATGGGTTTCGTGAAGCCCAAGGCCCAGGGGGGCGAGGAATATCTGGTCAGTTCGGCGGGCGCGGTGTTCTGGGTGGACGAGGCCGGCATCGCCGAACGCGCGGGATACTACTTCATGTTCTTCCTGCCCGGAAGGGAGAAAGCCGTGAACGCGGGCGCCCTCGTGCCGCCGGGAGACCCGTCCACCGCGGACGCCTTGGAGCGCCGATTCGCCGGAATCGCATGGCCGAAGAAGCACGGCGTTACCGGGAGGAGGGTGTTCTTCTCGGGCAAGCCGGAGGAAGTGTGGTCCAGGTGGAATCTGGGCCCCGTCTGCAGCGGCAGGGAAACGGTCCCCGACGTCGCCGCGGCGCTGGACTCCGCCGGTCCGAATCCGGGAAACCTCGATGCCGAAATCGCCTCGGTCGAATCCGGAAAGAAGCCCGGCGACGGCGGCAGGTGGCGGTTCTACGGGGAGAAGAAGGACAAGAAGGAATTCGAGTGGGAATGGCCAAAGGACAGGGAAATCGAAGAGTACAAGGCCGACGGAGGCGGAGACGAGCCCTGGATGAAGGGCGAGGACAAGAGGAAGAAGAAAAGCAGCTGATTTTTTCCGGCTCTGTGCATGATTTCGTTCACGGCAAGAAGGCTCGCCCAGTTCCCGCTGGTGCTCCTGTTCCTCATCTCCATATCGTTCTTCCTGATGCGCCTCGCCCCGGGCGGACCCTTCTCGGGCGAGAGGCAGCTGCCCCCTGAAATCAAGCGCAACATCGACCGCAGGTATGGGTTCAACCGCCCCATGCTCCTCAATTTCAACTACGTCTCGGACCTGAAGGAGCCTGTCCGGACCCTGCTCGAGGAGATATCCGACACGTCAGCCTCGGCCAAGGCGAGAGAGGCCCGCAGAGCGGTCCTTTCCGGATACGACATGGCGGCGGTGGACGAGCTCGCCCGGACCGTGGTCGAAGGTCCGGATGGAATCAGGAACGCGGCCGCTGCGGCGGCACTCGACGTCATCACGTGGGACATGGAGGAGGAGCTCAAGGAAATCCTCGGCGTGATTTCCGATTCCGAATCAGACCCGGATGAGGCGCTCGAAGCGGAACGCAGGGCCTTCGGGCTCGGCAAGGCGGGATCGGCGGTCCTGGCCGAGATGCTTTTCGCCGGGACCGGCGGGTTCCAGACCCACGCCGCCCGGCTGCTCTCCGCAATGACGGGTTTCGACTGCCCCGTCCCGGGAGCTGATGACCAGGCCGGGCGCAAGGCCGCGGTCGCGCGCTTCAGGACCTGGTGGGCGGCGAACGGGCATCTGCACGTCCTCCCGTCCGCCATCCCGTCCGCCGGCGATCCGAAAGCCAGGGACGCCGCCCTTTCCGCATGGCGCGAATGGCGCGAATCCTGCGGAAGCAGATACAGGTTCGCCGCGGCCGGCAGCGCCGCCCGCATCCTCGACTCGCAGTTCTTCCGCTACATAAGCGACCTCCTCAGGTTCGACCTGGGCCCGTCCTTCAAGTACAAGGACAAGACCGTCAACGACATCATCAGGCAGCACCTGCCGCCGTCAATCCTCCTCGGGGTCACGACAATCGCATTCGCGCTGATTCTGGGCGTAGGCGCGGGAGTAATCTCCGGCATCAGGCAGAACTCGGTCCTCGACTATGCATCCATGAGCTTCGCCATGATAGGGCTCTCGGTCCCGACCTTCGTCGTGGGACCCCTGCTGGTCCTCGTCTTCGCCCTCTATCTCGGCGTGTTCAACGCCGCGGCCTGGGACTCGTTCCCGAAGGACCTGATTCTCCCCGCCTTCGCGCTGGCCCTGCCGTTCCAGGCCAGGATTGCGAGGCTCACCCGGGCGGGGATGCTCGAGGTAATCAACCAGGACTACATACGCGTGGCGCGCGCAAAGGGCCTCAGGGAATCCGTCATCATCGCCCGCCACGCCATGCGCGGCGCAATGCTGCCCGTGGTCTCCTTCCTGGGTCCCGGCCTGGCGCTCGTGCTTACTGGATCCCTCGTGGTCGAGGAGATTTTCGGCGTGCCGGGAATCGGCAAGCAGTTCGTCAAGTCCGCCCTCAACCGCGACTATTTCGTGGCAATGGGCGTCGTGATTCTTTACGGAAGCCTTCTCATATTCTTCAACCTCGTCGTCGACATCCTCTACGGCTTCCTCGACCCGAGAATCAGGTACAACTGATGGCGGCGGATTCGCTCATGGACGGGATTCCCGCGGCGCCGGTCAGGGGGCGCAGCCTCTGGTCCGACGCATGGCGCAGGCTGCTCAAGAACCGGATGGCCGTGGCCGGGATGGTCGTGGTATCCGCGATGACGGTCGTCTCGCTCCTCGCCGGCCTCTTCTCCCCGTTCTCGCCGACCATGCAGGAGAGGTGGATTGGCGCCAGGCCGCCGATGTACCGGCATCCCACGGTCAAGAACGAGATGAGGCTCAAGGCCGGCGACCCCGCGGACCTGCCTGAGGAGGCCCTCGACCCGTCGGCACGCGAGGCCGTTCTCCTGGTGGAGGCCATCGAACGCGACGAGATCCTCCGCGTCACGCTCAAAGGCGGCGTAATACGCGCCCTGCGAATCGAGACCGGCGCCGAGTCCGTGGAGTCGTTCGGAGCCTCCGGGCCGACCGAGTACCTGAACCTGCTTGACGACCAGGACCGCCCCGAGGGCCCCAGAATCCCCGATGCGACGCTGGCCGTCGGCGGGAAACCTCCCTTCGACGCTCCTGCGGGCGCCGAGGGCAAGGCCGTTTCCGTCGGGGTGCGCTGGGTGAAGCTCGCGGGCACGAAGCCGTCGGAAGTGAACGTTTCCCTTTCCGGCGGCAAGGTCGCTGGGCTCACGCGCGACGGCTCCGGCATAGAGGCCCTGACCGTCCAGGGCAGGGAGGTCGTGAGCTTCATGCTCGACGGCAGGGAAATCGCGCATACGCACATTCTCGGCACGGACCAGAGCGGCCGCGACGTGCTCTCGCGGATTATATACGGCGGGCAGATTTCCCTGGGGGTCGGCCTCGCCGCCACCGTGGTCTCGCTCCTCATAGGCGTGCTCTACGGCGCGTTCTCGGGGTATTTCGGCGGCAGGACCGACAACGTCATGATGAGGATAGTGGACATCCTCTATTCGATTCCGTTCATGTTCCTCGTCATCATCCTCCTCGTGAACTTCGGGCGGAACATCTGGATTCTGTTCATCGCCCTCGGCGCGGTCCAGTGGCTTACCATGGCGAGAATCGTGCGCGGGCAGGTGCTTTCGCTCAAGGAAAAGGAGTTCATGGAGGCCGCGCGCATGTCGGGCGCCGGGCACATGGCGATGGTAATGAGGCACCTCATCCCGAACACGCTGGGGGTCGTCGCGGTCTATACCACGCTCACCATCCCCGCCGTGATTCTCCAGGAATCCTTCCTGGCGTTCATCGGGCTCACGGTGCAGTCGGGCACGGGCGAGAGCAAGGAGTCCTGGGGCGCGCTCGTCAACCAGGGCGTACAGGCGCTGGGGTCCGGCGGCGAGAGGTGGTGGCTGCTCGTGTTCCCGTCCATCGCCATGGCGGCCACCCTCTTCTTCATGAACTTCCTCGGCGACGGGCTCAGGGACGCTCTCGATCCGCAGCAGAAGGGGAAAACGGCGTGAAAGGCGTCAATCCGGGAAATCCGGCGGACATCGGAAACGGCTCTGCATCCTGCAGGGCCGGCTGCGCGGGCTCCCCGGCCGCGGACTCGCTGCTCGAAGTCTCCGACCTCCGCACGCATTTCGCGTCGGACGAGGGCGTCGTCAGGGCGGTCGACGGCGTCTCGTTCCGGGTCGCGAAGGGCGACTCGCTCGGCATCGTCGGCGAGTCCGGCTGCGGCAAGACGGTCGCCAACCTCTCGGTCCTGCGACTGATTCCGAGTCCGCCGGGGAAAATCGTCTCCGGGAAGGCGCTTTTCGAGGGCGAAGACCTGCTCGCGATGCCGTACGCCGGCCTGAGGCGAATCAGGGGGAACTCGGTGGCCATGATCTTCCAGGATCCGATGACATCGCTCAACCCCTTCCTCAGAATCGAGAGGCAGATGACCGAGGTCCTGGAGACCCACAAGGGCATGTCCAGGAGGGCGGCGCGGGCCGCGTCCGTCGCGATGCTCGATCGTGTCGGCATTCCAGCGGCGGGCGAGCGGATTTTCGCGTATCCGCACCAGTTCTCGGGCGGCATGAGGCAGAGGGTCATGATTGCCATGGCCCTCTCCTGCAATCCGAGGCTCCTCATCGCCGACGAGCCCACGACCGCGCTCGACGTCACAATCCAGGCGCAGATACTCGAAATCATCAAGGAAATGCAGAGGCAGCTCGGCATGGCGCTGATACTCATCACCCACGACCTCGGCGTGGTCGCGGGCATGTGCAGGAGGATTCTCGTTATGTACGCAGGCAGGGTCGTCGAGGAGGCGGACGTGGCCTCCATCTTCGGCAAACCCCTGCATCCCTACACAATGGGCCTTCTCGGGTCCGTTCCCAGGCTCGACAGCGAGGTCAAATCCAGGCTTGACACCATTCCCGGCCAGCCCCCGACGCTTGCCGCAAAGCCGGCGGGATGCAGCTTCGCGCCGAGGTGCAGGCACGTCACGGACAGGTGCAGAACCGAGGAACCGGTACTCAGGGACGTAGGAAAGGACAGGAAATCAGCCTGTCTGCTGGATTTCTGAAAATGGCCGAACACGCTGAAAAATCCGGAGGGAAGATGCTCCTCGAGGTAAAGGACCTCAAGATGCACTTCCCCGTCCCGGGAGGCATCATCTTCAGGCGCCACGTCCCGCCCGTGAAGGCCGTGGACGGCGTCGACTTCTTCCTCCGCAGGCGCGAGACGCTGGGGCTGGTCGGCGAATCGGGATGCGGGAAATCCACGCTGGCAAGGGCCGTGCTCCAGCTGTACAAGCCGACGGCAGGCTCCGTAAGGCTCGACGGGACCGAGCTCACGGCCCTCCCGCCCCGCGAGATGCGCAAGGCAAGGCAGAGGATGCAGATGATTTTCCAGGATCCCTACGCCTCGCTCAATCCGAGGATGACCGTGGGGGCAATCATATCCGAGCCTCTGCGCAACTTCGGAGTGATGAGGGGCAAGGAGCTGCGCGCCAGGGTTTCCGAGCTTATGGAAGTCGTGGGCCTCTCCCCTTCGTTCGTGAACAGGTACCCGCACGAGTTCTCGGGGGGGCAGAGGCAGCGCATCGGCGTGGCGAGGGCGCTCGCGCTCAATCCGGACCTGATTTTCGCGGACGAGCCCATCTCCGCCCTCGACGTCTCCATCCAGGCCCAGGTGGTCAACCTGCTAATCGACCTGCGCGAGAAGTTCGGGCTGAGCTACGTCTTCATCGCGCATGACCTCTCCATGGTCCGGCACATCTCCGACAGGGTGGCGGTCATGTACCTCGGCAGAATCGTGGAGACAGCAGGCTTCAATGAGATATACCGCGAGCCGGCCCATCCGTACACGAGGGCGCTGCTCTCGGCCATACCCATTCCCGACCCGAATATCGAGGCTTCGAGGAAGAGAATCGTCCTTCCCGGCGACGTCCCCAGGCCCGATCAGGAGTTCACCGGCTGCAGGTTCCGGACGAGATGCTCGCAGGCGATTCCCGACTGCGCCGCTACCGAGCCCGTGCTCGCCGACCTCGGAAAGGACCACTTCGTCGCCTGCCTCAAGCCTTCGGCTTGACGAGCGACTCTTCGCCGGCAGCCGTTCTCCAGTTCCCGGCAGTCGGCTCCCATCGGAATATTGCTGCAGTTAGCGTCGAGAGCGCCTCAGACCCTCATCCTTTATTTTCGCCTGGGGAGTATAGAAGCCGCGAAAATTCAGGATTTGCCTCGAAAATTCCGGGGCTGGACTTGCATATCCAAGGCAGCATAGCCGCAGCCAAATGTAAGCCTGGGATTGTGTCAATTTTTCTCACGGAGCCACGGAGTCACGGGATTTTGGCCTGTCTGATTGAGAAGAATGATGATTCCGTCGAAAACACCGAAAATCATGCCAATTGGTTCCCCATGCGTCGCTCGAGACGGATCTCCCTGATCAATGCCCTGATTCTTCCCGGCGGGCTGCCTGGATTCGAGTTTGATTACACAGTCTGTGGGAGCTGCCGAATCTATAAATCTGTGGGAGCCGCCGTTTCTTCCCGGCCCATACAGGCGGCGATGTTCTACTTGAAAGCAGCACGGGCGATCCTTGTGAAGCCCGCCCGGCCTTTGCCATACTTGCGAAGCGAAAGCAGGAGATCGCCCGAAGACCATATGCGGATCCGGGATGCAGCTTACTAAGATCCCGTTCGTCTCCGCGCTTCCGTGAGAGCACTTTTGACAGGAAGCAGCAATTCGGCATCCGTGCACATTCCTGGTCATGCAGCTCACTTCCCGAACGCGGTGCACACCCGTTCGCTGCCGATGCCGCTGATTATCAGGCGCTCCTTGGCGCTTCCGAGCAGCTTCCTCGTCCAGTCGACCGAACCTCCGTCGGCGAGCTCGATAGTCCCGCCCCCGGGCCGTTCGGCGTAGATCTTGAAGCAGACGTCCCGGTAGTAGTTGCGTCCGGAGCGGCGGTCGCCGTTCACCACGCACTCCAGGGCTGCGAACCGCTCCCTGAGCGGGTTGAACAGCCTCGATTCGATGATCTGCCCGGAAACAGCCGGGCTGAAATCGCTCGCCTCGAACCTGAGGCGAATCCCCTTGCCGAGTATCCTCTGAAGCGCAGCCGCGTATACGCCGGCATGAATCGCGATGGTCTCGAGCTCGAATCCCAGGTTCCCCGCGTCCCTTCCCGCGCTGCACAGCGCGAAGGCCGCGAAATGCGGATAGGAGTCCGGCCCTTCGAACTTCTGCCCCCGAAGAAGGCGGTGGCTTGCCGCGAGATGGACCTGTTCCGCGGATTTGGGATTGGACCGCAGCAGGGTTCGCCTCCACATCGCGCATTCGAGGGCGAGCACGGCCGTGGAATCCGAAACGACCTCTGTATTCCTCGATGTCGCAACGGCCCAGTCCTGGCTCACCGAGGTCACGACCGAGGCAGTGCCAAGGGGGCAGACCGGCGACAGAATCAGCGGCCCGAATCCGGGCGGTAGTTCCGCCAGCACCGCCTGCTCCCATTCGAGCATTCGTTTCATCGGCACGGGCGACGGTTTCGCGAACCGGTTCTTCTCGTATTCCGAAAGGACCATGGCTGGCGTGCGCCCCGCCGCGCGGCGGCCGTAGACCTCCAGAAGCAGCGACTGCAGGTCCGTGGGAACGAGCTCCTCCGCCAGGATGCCCGCAAGCCCCGGCACGCCGGCTTCACTCTCGATGCGCTCGATGATCTTCGCCCCTTTGTCATGCTTGCTGCTTTGCCGGGTCATGGCTGGTCCTACTCGAAGGCGATTCGCGCCGAGAACACCCTCTCGGGGTCGCGGAATTCTCCGGCGGATCGCAGTATCGCGAAAGCCGAATGCTGCACGAAGCCGCGGTATCTTTCCTTGCCGTTCACAAGAATCAGGACTTCCTTCTTCTGGTCTATCATTTTCACCGTGTTGAGGTACACGGCGAAGCCGGTCTCTGCTCCTTCGGTCGTGACCGCTATCTCGTTCTTCTTCCTGTCGTACTCCGCGACTATCTTTCTAATCGCGCTCTTCGCAGGCACTTCCACCCACGCGAAAAGACGCTTGTATGATCTCGCGGGCTCGAAAACGATTTTCTTCGGATACGGATCACGCTTGAACTCGAGAATGTAGTCGAGCAGGGGGCCCATGCCTTTCGCAGGAACTCCATGCCCGATGTCGGTGTATTCCACGTAGGTGTGCTTGTATCCGCCCGGATGCTCCTTCTGCAGGGCGCCCAGGACCTCGGCCGCTATCTGGTCGGCCTTGGGAGGGACCTGCGCGTCGTCAGTGCTGTGGTAGAAATAGACCGGGGTGTTGTGCAGGTTGGGAAGCACGCCGGGCGCGGCCCTCGGCTTGTCGCCCCCGAGAACCACGAAGACGCCGCCCGCGCATGGGCCGAGCCCCGCGAGAATATCCGCGTAATGCCCGCCGATGGACCATGTTCCGAACCCGCCCATCGAATGGCCCACGAGATAGATCCGGTTCGTATCGACCGCCGTCGTGCGCTTCACGGCCTCGATGAGCTCGATGACATGCCGCTCCTCCCTTTCCGTGTTCCAGGCGGTGGCGTCCTTCTTGAGGACCGTCGGGAAAACGACGATGCATCCTTTGGCGGCCGCAGGCTGGAACTTCTGCTCGCATTCCGAACCTTCCCCGACCCCCTCGCCTCCGCCGTGAAGCCCGATGAGCAGCGGCTGCGGCTTACCGGATTTGACGCCGCCGATTATTATGCTTCCCGTGCCCTGCGAGGTCTCGACCGAGGTCTCGTGCTTGACTGCAATCCTTGCGCCCGTGGCCGCGGCCTTGAATGCCGTCGAGAGCAGCTC
Organism: Candidatus Kuenenia stuttgartensis; assembly: GCA_020723505.1. Classification (GTDB taxonomy): domain Bacteria; phylum Planctomycetota; class JAKEIC01; order JAKEIC01; family DYIT01; genus DYIT01. Next base: position 1,689 of record DYIT01000028.1, on the reverse strand, counting down.
GCTTACGGCTGAAGCAGGTATCGGGTCGGACTCTCCCGCGCGTTTGAGAGCGTCTTCTCTTCCAGCATCGTCCGCGGCCTTGAAATAGTCCTGGAACGCCTGCTTTATGCGCGTCTTTGCCTTGGAGTCGAGTTTCGGCTCCGGCGGAGGCTTGGGCGGCTCGGGAGACTGGGCGGAAAGGGAGATACAGGAGATCAAAAGCAGGAATATGGCGAGCAGGACTGATTCGCCCGTAAAAAGCCTCGATGACGGGCGAATCATGTCAAATTGAAGAATGGCGATTATATGCATCCTCTTAATCATTTGAGCCTTGGTCGTTTAGGCACTTGGGCAGGTGAAGGGCGCCTTGCTCATGTCCACCCAACACCAATCACAACAAATGCCGGCTTCCCGTTCCGCGTTATGATAACGTTTTCGGCTTGCGAGGTCTCGATGCACTCCCTGATTCGTTTTTGCTGTTCGCGCACGCCGATGGTCTGTATGGTATCTCCCCCATAGTCCTGTGCGGCGGCTTGTGCCGCACTGCCCGCACATACACAATCCTGTCAATCTCATCCACGTCGTAGAGGACCCGGACCTCCGCGACGCCTCACGCTATGCGATCAGCTGGGCCGCGGCGAGGTGTCGGCTGCAGCCGGTTATTCGGCAATCCAAGTTGTTCGCTACCTGTTTAAACGCCATATCAGAATCGTTCCAGACTTGTATGTGCCGGCGGAAAGCAGTTTTCCATCTGGAGAGAAGGCCAGAAATGCAGCGTGCTCTTCTTCCGTAGGGAGCGTAAGTAACTTCTTGCCCGTGGTGGTTTTAAGAAGCACTACTCCCTTTCTGGAGGTCCCACATGCAATCTCGGCGCCGTCTGTCGAGAAGGCTATAGGGGAGACGTCGCCTATGCTGCCGTCCACCTTGAAGAGTTCCTTGCCGGTGCCCACGTCCCACACTCTGAGAATGTCCTCAGAGCCTAGCCGACTCTGGTCGATTCCCACCGTTGCGAGGGAGCTACCGTCAGGAGAAAAAACCCCGTTGACTCGACAATGCCAACTTGCCCAATTCGTTCCCCGATCTTGTCTCCTCACTTGCGTGTCGGAGGCAACCCCACCGTAGGTCATAATGTCTCTGTCTGCGTGTATTTCCCACACTCGGATGGATGCAGGGGTGATTCGGCACGCAAGCATCCGCCCATCAGGCAGGAAGACGGCGCTATCGGCCACGACCCTATTCCGTTTTTGACCTGTTGCGACATCCCACAGGCAGACAATTGGCTTACCCTCCCATCCGTCGCTCAGCCCAGCTCCCACGGTCTTCCCGTCAGCGGAGAATCCGACCCAGTGACAGTGGCGTTCGTCTGCGGTTTTTAAATTACGAATCTGCTGGCCGGTCTTCAAATCCCACAGGCGGACAGTACTGTCAATACTTGCTGAAGCTAGCCGATAGCGTGCTCGAAATTCCCGACACATCCGATCCAGTCGTCAATGGAGATTCCGCGCCCGTCATTCCACTGCGCCAATTCAGGAATGAGCGTCGCGAACTTACCTTCCGTTCGTTTCCGTGTCATTTCATTCCCAGTCTAACGATGCGGCTCAGCGGCGGCTAGGCGCCCAACGTCCAAGCCTCACCAGCAGACGCGGAGCGGCTGCCTGGTGCAGGCTTTTGTTCGGCGATTGAGATTCTATGCGGCGACTTCCACCGTCG
>DYIT01000191.1:753-6458 GCA_020723505.1 Candidatus Kuenenia stuttgartensis | reverse complement strand
AATTATGCCCTGCGAAGCTTCATTCGACGAGCACGAGCGAAGCAGGGCTTCAAACACGCCATGCGCGGAATTATGCCCTGCGAAGCTTCATTCGACGAGCACGAGCGAAGCAGGGCTTCAAACACGCCATGCGCGGAATTATGCCCTGCGAAGCTTCATTCGACGAGCACGAGCGAAGCAGGGCTTCAAACGCGCCAATCGCGGAGCGCGTAGCATAACCCGGACGAGCCTGATTCTTACCAGGTTGGTTCCGGCTCGTCCGGGTTATGCTACGCCTTGGCCGCCCCGGCCATCTGCAGCTCGTCGAGCCTTCTCAATCCCTCCATCAGAAGTCCCATGGTGTCCATGAGTATCTTCTTCTCGACGCCAGGGTCGCCGGGCTTGAACCGGAAGTCCCCTTCCTTCCAGGTGAGGAGCTTGTAGAACGCATCGGTTCCCGAGAGGTCCTCGAGCTTGACGTCGAAGACGTTCCCGTTGACGAAGAACGCCTCGCCGCGGAGGTTCCCGTTGTAGAGTATCAGCGTTCCGGTCCTGCTGTTCATGTTGAGGGTCTGGGCAAGCTCTGGAAGGGAAATCATGCTCAGCTTGCCCAGCACGCCCTTCGCGAGCTCCTCCTCAATCTGCACGTTCTGCCTCCGAAGCCGCTGCGCGAGGAGCTGGTTGAAATAGATGTTAAGCGAGTTGTTCTCCATGATGATTTTCTTGAAGTTCTCGCGGGAAATCGTGAGTGCCGAGACCTGACCGTCCGCCCTCACGGTTGCGGACGCGGGGTCGCCCGTGATGAGAGACATCTCGCCGAAGCACTCCCCCTTGCGAAGGGTCGCGAGCAGGCTTTCGCGGCCGTCCTTGCCCTTCTGGAGCACTTCGACTTCGCCCTTTATGATTATGAAGAGGTATTTGCCCTCCCCGCCCTGGGATATGACGTTCGTCCGGTCCTCGAAGCGTTTGAGCTCGAGGAAGTTAATCATCTTCTGAATCGATTCGAACGGCAGGGGTTCGAACAGCGGAATCCGCTTGAGATGATCAATTATGAACTGCACGTCCTTGTTCTTCTGGTCCTTCGGGAAGAGCATGCCGGTGAGTGTGGGTTCGGCGGATTTCTTGAGTTCGAGCGTGAAGGCGGCTTTTGCCGTCCCTTTGCATCCCGGGCATGCGACCAAGCCCGACCCTTCGCGGAGAACCCCCGAATCCTCGATTGACACGCCGTTGTGAAGCGAAAAAGCCGCCGGATGCACGTGGTGCAGGAAGTACATGCACATCCCGCGCAGCGCGGTCGTAGTCACGCGCGGGTAGGCGATGTGAATCTCCTCGCCCTCGGTGAAAACGGGACATCCCGACGAGGACCTTACCTTGAGCGTGATCTCGAACTTGTCCATTGCTCACCGTTTCAAAGAGAGGTCGACACCTTGTACATGGCGTAGAACAAAGCGGCCATGAGGACCACCGCGCCTGCCGCTATTGCGAGCTGATATCTCCAGTCCCTCTGGCCGACGTCTTCCGACATGACTCCAGACCGCTTCCCCGCGCCGGCGGAGGGACGCAGCGTGATTTCATATGCTCCCTGCCTCGCGGCCGGCTTCGATCGAAGGGGAGGGGATGCCGCCGGAGGGCTTGCAGGGGGCGCTTGAGGCTGAGCGGTGGATGGAGCGGGAAGCGTCCCCTGGGCGGGGTCCTCCAGGACGAGTTCGTCGACGTCCTCCCGGGCCGCGACAGGCGCCGATGTTCCAGCGGACGGGGTCGGCATCGAGGCAATCTCGACCCTGCGGGCCGGTTCCGCGGCCGTTCCCGCCGGGGGAGTGGCCATGGACGCGATTGAAGGCGCCGGAGACGCCTGCGGAGCCGGTTTTGCGTCACGGGCCGACTGCTGCGCAGGACTGGCCGATTCGGGAACGGGAGCGGGCCTGGCAGCGCCTGTCTTTGCAGGAGAGGCCGGTTTCGCGGGCGCAGCAGGAGTCTGCTCGCGCGGGGGTTGCGTCCCGGAATCGTACTTGAAGACCACGAGCCCAATCTTCAGCAGGTCGCCCGGTTTCAGCGGAGTCTTCTTTTCGATTCTCGAGTTGTTCACATAAGTCCCGTTCGAACTGTTGAGATCCTCTACGAAATGAACGCCGCCTTCGATCAGGATTCTCGTGTTCTGCCGGGACGTCTTGGCGTCCTTCACCATGATCTCGTTGGACTTGAGCCTGCCGATGCATGTGACGGCGCCCAGTTCATACGCCCTGCCTTTTTCCTCGCCTTCGATTACGAAAAGCCTTGCCATGTATCCGCCGCAAATAAGCTTGCCTCGATTCTAGCTCAGCGGATGCGGGGTTTCAATCCGCAGCGTCACCTCTCGCCCAGCTCCTGCAGAATTCTCCGGCACACTTCGGGCGGTTTCATGCGGGTGGTATCCAGCAGGAGTTTCGCGCACTCGCGATACAGTGGATCCCGCATCTTTGCAATGACCTCCATCTCCTGGAACGGATCAAGCCCCGTAAGCGGCGGCCGGCTCTTGCCGGATGCCGGATCGGACGCGATTCTCCTGAAAAGAGCCAGGGGATTGGCCCGGAGATACACGGAGAACGTCCTTTCCGACAGGAGCTTCCTGTTGCCGGGGTTCATCACGATGCCGCCTCCGGTGGAGATTATCCGGCGAGGCATGGAAAGCACGGCTTCGAGGACCTCGCTCTCGATTTCCCTGAAGCGCTGCTCGCCCATGGATTCGAAAATGCCTGAGACGGACTGCCCCTCCCTTTCCTCAATCATCGTATCGGTTTCCGACAGGGGCAATCCCGTCTCGCCGGCGAGCTGGACCGCCGTCGAGGATTTCCCGGATCCCCTCGGCCCGATGAGCGCTATATGCAAGCCGGACATGCGTACTTCCCGAAAAGCCCGCGGCCTGTTGCCTTTAAAGCGGACTGGCATTATAATTCCCTTCCTGCCGCAGTTACAACCGGCTTGAAGCTGTTTGGCTCCGGCTGGTCGGAGTCGTGGAGCTGACCTATGAGCGATATGATTGAGGTCGAGATTCAGTTCGACACCGGAATGTCCATGCGGGACATCCTCAGCATGCCCGCGCTCAAGGGGTACAGAATCGGCGACGTGAAGGCCATTCTGTTGAGTCCCGCCAGGATTAACGACATTCTCCCGTTCCTGCACAAGCCGTCGTCGAGACCGGATACTTCGTTCGAACCGCCTCCTGGAAGCGTTTTCCGCGGCCAGGTGTTCGGGCACATCGCCGTGTTCTCGAACAAGTCCCTGAACAAGAGCCAGGCGCTCGTGATGGTGGCTGCCAAGACCTCGCACAAGGCGGAGCAGCCCGCCCCGGAAGAGCCCTCATATCCGGTCTACGATGCCGCCTCGGCAATCGAGTCCTCCGCTCCCCAGCCGGCAGCCCCGATATCGATGGTGGGACTTCCCCAGCAGGCTCAGGTCGAAAAAGCGCCCCAGCGCGAGGCGGAGCCGTCGACATTCGAAAACGTGATGATGGACCCATATCCGACCCCTTCGCCGGAGAAGCTGAAGAGGTGGACCGAGATCATCCCGTCCTCCACGCGCGTGATTAAGCCCAAATACCCCTCTCCGCACGAGGAACCCGCGGAAGAGCCAAAACCCCGTGCGCATGCCGAGCATGAATACGAATCCCGCGCGAGCGCACCCGTTCACGGGGATCAGCCGAATGCAAACGGCGTGAAATACGCCAAGGAATCTGATCATCTCATCAGGAAAATCATCGACCTGACCGAGTCAGATCCGGCGCTGAGCTTCGAGGCGAAGAGCGACATTGCGATTGAGCTCAAAATACTCAAGCTCGAGCTCTCCAAGTTCAAGCCGAACCTGCCGAGGATAACCGAATCCATCCTCGCGCTGTCCGACGTGGGGCCGGCCGGGGCGAGCATCGCAAGGCTGAAGGAATGCCTGCGCGGCCTGGGGCTTCTGCTCTGACCGGCGAAAGCGCGACTTTTACCCTCCCGTTACATGCGGGTATTGCGGATTCCGGCACCGGTTAATAGAATCACCATGTCGCTCGAACGCGTTGTTCATAAGGAGAACGGAAATGAGACGCATGAAGGGGCTGAAAGCGGCGGCCGTCATTTTCGGCGCGATTCTCCTGGGCATGGCGGCGGGGCCGGCGCAGGGAATCACGCTTTCCGACGTAAGCCTGGGTTCGCACATCTACGGCGAGAAATGGGACATCGAGGGCCTGAAAGGAAGGGTAGTGCTGATAGAATTCTGGGATACCGGCTGAGGCGAATGCATAACCGGTATCACGCGTCTTGTGAATACCTACAAGAAATACGAATCCAAGGGTCTCGTAATCATCGCGATGCACAGGGGAATGGCAAAGAACGTGGAGATCGCGCTCGTCCCGTTCGAAAAGAAATGGCCTTTCCCGGTCTACAGCGGCGGAAGCGTCAAGGGCAACGACAAGAACACCAATCCGCAGTCTTTCATCTTCAACAGCAAGGGCGAACTGGTGTTCGACAGCAGGTTCGAGACGGACACTGACAAGGCGCTGTTGAAGGCGGCGGCGGAGGCCCCGGACTGGCTCGCCGGAGACAAGGCGATTTCCAAGCTGTCGGCGCAGCAGAAGGCGGTACTGAGCCGCAAGGACTTCGGCAAGACGCTGCTCGAGCTCGAGGAGAAGGAGAAGAGCGAGGACGCCGCGGAAAAGGAAGAAGCGGCCTACCTGGCCGAGAGGCTCGAGAACTACGCCGAGTGGCTGAACGCGAAGGCCGTGCAGAAGCTCAACGACGGGAAGCCGACCGAATGCCTCGAAGTGCTCAAGGAAATCTCCGTGCTTTTCAAGGGCCATGAAATCGGCAAGAAAGCCGAAGACCAGTCCGCGGAGAAGAAGAAGGACGATGCGTTCAAGAAGGAGCTCGCGGCCGAAGGAGTCGCCAAGACCATAGAGAAGACCTATTTCACCATCAAGCCCCGCCAGGCGGACGAGGACGGGGAAAAGTGGAAGAAAAGGAACGCAAGGCCCTTCGGCCAGATAAAGGGATCGCTCGAAACGCTCAAGAAAACCTATTCGAGCACCAAGGTGTTCCAGGCGGTTTCCGGGATGGTCGCCGAACTGGGGCTGGAATAGCCGGCGCCGGAGATGACGTTTCCGCACCAAGGCGAGATTGCCGCGCTGGGAACGGCCTTCTGCTGGACGATGACCGCGCTGTCCTTCGAAGCGGCCGGGAAGCGAATCGGCTCAATCCAGGTCAACATTATAAGGCTCGTGCTGGCATTCTTCTTCCTTCTCGCGTTCTGCTCGCTGTCGCGCGGCTTCCCCGTGCCGTCGGATGCCGGCGCTTCCAGCTGGGGGTGGCTCCTTCTGTCAGGCATGGTCGGCTTCTTCCTCGGGGACCTGTGCCTCTTCAGGGCGTTCGTCGTCCTCGGCCCCAGGCTGTCCACGCTGGTCACGTCAATGGCTCCGGCGTTCGCGGCGTTTTTCGCCTGGATTGCGCTGGGGGAAAGCCTCCTTCCCGGCGACGCCGCCGGGATGGCGATAACCATCGCGGGCGTCTGGTGGGTGGCTTCGGAACGGAAGCCCGCGGGCCCGGTTGAAGGCGGAAGGGCCCCAATCGGCGGGATCCTCCTCGCTCTCTGCGGCGCCGCAGCGCAGGGGGGCGGTCTCGTAATCAGCAAGCACGGCATGGGGGACTACGATCCCTTCTCGGCAACGCAAATCCGCGTCATTGCCGGAGTCGCCGGTTTCATCGTGCTCGTAT
>DYIT01000191.1:0-743 GCA_020723505.1 Candidatus Kuenenia stuttgartensis | reverse complement strand
ATCCGTGCTAGGACGCTGGCATATGGTGTTTTCGGCGCTGAAGGACAGGAAAGCGCTGGGATTGACGGCGATCGGATCGTTTTTCGGCCCGTTCCTGGGCGTTTCCCTCTCGCTCATGTCGGTGCAATACATCCCTGCAGGCGTGGCTCAGACCATCTTTTCCATGACCCCGATTCTGATAATCCCGTTTGTGATAATCCTCGGGAAGGAGAAGGTGAGCCTGCGGGCATTCGCAGGAGCCGTCATGGCGGTCGCGGGGGTCGCGTTGCTGGTACTGTGAGGGCGGCATTGGCGGTCCGGAAGAACGGTCCCGGATTGGAAGGCGCGGCGATTTGGTGCGATTGGCTTCACGGCCAAGGAGCACGGGGAAGGCATCAAAACCATATCACGTGCCCCGCCGGCAAGTTTTAGCACCTTCACTTCCGTCTCAAGGAACCTCATTCGCGCTTGGGAGTCTTGCCCGAATCACATGGCTTTACAGGACGGTTGCCTTCAAGACCGGTTCCGCGCACGACTCCGCTGCGCTTAAGCTCGGCCAGGGGCGAAGAGTCCGGAATCTTCGGGCGGCGGGCGCCCAGATTCCCCTCGATGTGTCGTCGGTCGATTTCACCGTGGAACTCGCTTCCCTCATACACGAGCTTTGATGCCGGGTGTTCGTTCCCGTCCACGTTTTCGTACACGTACACGGCATGCAGGGGAAAGAGGGGGCTTCCGGGCAGTTTGAGGGAAGAGGGGAAGAGAAA
>DYIT01000190.1:3991-6648 GCA_020723505.1 Candidatus Kuenenia stuttgartensis | reverse complement strand
CATTTTGATTATTGCTTATTGATTATTGATTATTCGCAACCCTACCCCCTCCTCCTCCCCTTCGGTGTCTTCGGTGGTTAATCCCGCTTCTTCATTTTGATTATTGCTTATTGATTATTGATTATTCGCAACCCTACCCCCTCCTCCTCCCCTTCGGTGTCTTCGGTGTCTTCGGTGGTTAAAATTCTCTCCCGTTCGCTTCTTCTGTGCCTTCTCGGTGGTTACGGTTAACTGCCTACGGCTTACGGTTTACGGCTTACTGCTTGCAGCTTACTGCGCAATCTCCCGGCCGTCCTGGTTGTAGACCCGCACCTGCTTCGCGCCCCTGGCCGGGGCCTGCGCGGCCTGGATGAAGATTTTCCTCCCGTGCTTCTGCTCGAGCTCCGCTATCTCCGCCCGCTTGTCGTTGAGCAGCAGCCGGGCCGCGCCCGTGCCCGTCTCCACGACCACTCTGCGCGCGTCCTTGCGCTGCACGGCGTGCCTCACCTCCCTCAGTATCCCGAGCGCCAGGCTCTCGTCGCTCAGAACGTACCCCGTGCCCGCGCAAGCCGCGCACGGGTCGAAGTGCGCGATTCTGAGCGAATGCTTCTGCCTCCTCCTCGTGAGCTGCAGCAGGCAGAACTCCGACATGCGCAATATCCTCGTCCTGGCCTTGTCGAATGCCATGGCCTTCCTGAACTCCTTCTCGACGGCCTTGCGGTTCTTCATGTCCTTCATGTCGATGAAGTCTATGACGATCATCCCGCCCAGGTCCCTGAGCCTTATCTGCCTCGCTATCTCCGCGGCGGCCTCGGAGTTTATCGCGAGCGCCGTCTCCTCCACCGACCCGCCCTTCCTGTACCTCCCGGAGTTGACGTCGATTGCGGCCAGCGCCTCGGTCTGCTCGATGACAATCGACCCGCCCGAGGGCATCTCCACGCGATGGTCGAAAATCCGCTCGATTTCCCTCTCCACCCCGTAGTGATGGAACAGCGGATCGGCCCCCTCGTGGAGCTTAACGATGTCCTTCTGCCGCGGCGCCACAATCCCCATGAAGTCCCTGGCCTTTTTGAACAGGTCGCGCGAGTCCACCACTATCTCGTCTATCTCGGGATTCAGGCCGTCCCGGAGAACCCTGATCGCAAGCTCGCTCTCCTGGTAGATGAGCGCGGGCGACTGCTGCTCGGCCGCGCGCCTCCTCACCACCTCCCACAGCCTGAGCAGGTACGCGAGGTCCTTCTGGAAATCCGACTTCTTCATCTCCAGGCCCGCGGTCCTGATGATGCCGCCCATGCCCTCGGGGAACTTCACGTCGCTCAGCATCTCCTTGAGCCTCGCCCTCTCCCCGTCGTCCCCGATTTTCCTCGAAAGCCCGTTCCTGCCCCAGTGCGGCATGAGCACGATGTACCTGCCCGCAAGCGATATGTTCGTCGTCAGCGCAGGCCCCTTGTTCCCGGACTGTTCCTTGATCACCTGCACGGTGACCCACCTGCCCGGCGCGAGCACGTCCTCGATGCGGACATTCGGAAGGCCGCGGCTCGGCGGCGGCGCGGCCGCGCCGCTGTTGTCCGGGTGGGGCGGAAGCGGATCCGAATCCTGGCCGTTCCGCGAAAACCCGTCCAGATCGGACTTCTCCGGTGCGGCCGGACCCGCGGGCCTCCTGCCCTTTTCGAGGTCAATCACGTGCGGGAATATCGCGTCGTTCACGTGGAGGAAGCCGTGAACCGGCATCCCGATGTCCACGAAAGCCGACTGTATCCCGCGCTCGATGTTCGCTATCCTGCCCTGGTAGATGTTCCCGAGGCACTGCTTCTGCGAGGCCCTCTCCACGAAGATGTCGTCGAGGCGGTCGTTCGACATCACCGCCACCCTGCACTCCCCCTCCTCGCACCCGTTGATGAGCATCCTTTTCATGCCGGAACCTCGTCCTCGAAACTCACGCGCGTCCTTGCGATTCTCAATCCGGAGGCGGCCCCGGGGCCGAACAGGGCTTCCAGGGCGGCCTCGAGCCTGAGAACCGGGTCCTTCAGGCAGTCTATCGCGAAATCGACGAATCCCTCGCCCGCCGAAACCGACGTGATGCAGGGGGGAAGATCCGCGGACCCCCGCCTGCCCGCGAGCAGGGCGGCGCCATGCGCCTCGGCGTCCAGGAACACGCGGTAGGAGCACGACGCCACGCGCGCCCTGCGGCCGGCCTTTATCAGCGCGGCCGAGGTCGCCCGCATGCCATCCGGCAGCGTCCTGCCAATCGCCTCCGCCACCTCCGCCCCATCCATGCCGGATCGGAGGTCGATTTCCGCGGCCTCGGAGAACCCCTCCATCCCGAGCTTCAGCGCAGGCATGATGGAAATGACGGGATGGGGATTGAACCCCGCCGTGAAGGCGAGGTCCAGCGCCGCGCGTCGCCCGGCGCGCTCCATGAGCCTCATGAGGTCCTTGTGAGAGAGAAACCTCGACGGACCCTTCTTCTCGAACCTGAGGCGGTACCTGAAAACCTGATTCTGCATCGGGGACATACTATAACGTATGCCGGGGGGAAGGGAAGGGGGACGAGACCTTGGCCGAAAGACGTAAGCGTGAGCCGTAAGACACCGTAAGACCGTGAGACCGTGAGGCCGTGGGCCGTAAACCGTAAGCAGTAAGCGGTAAACGGTAAACCGTGGACCGAAGACCGCGGC
>DYIT01000190.1:0-3981 GCA_020723505.1 Candidatus Kuenenia stuttgartensis | reverse complement strand
CCGATTCAATGGCGACCGCATGCAGGCTGTGGGAGGCATTGAACCGGCCACTGGCTTCTTGCCGGTTCAATGGCGACGACTGACCTGGCCAACATCTTCGTCATTACGGCGAAAGCCGGAATCCAGGCAAGCAGTGTCAACCTGAAACCAGTGGTGAATCGGATACTGATTTCAGGGAAATTAGTCAATAATCAAGGTCTGACCCCCTGGCGCTGGCCTGTGCTCCCTACTTCCCGAACGTCCGCACGATGCGATTCCCCCCGTCCGACACGTACACGTTCGATCCGGACATCGCAAGCCCGCGCGGCATGTTCAGGTCCGAGTTCTCGGGAGGCAATGCGTCGCCGTTGAACCCGGTCGATCCGGTCCCGGCAGCCGTGTGTATGATGCCCGAAGACAGGATGACGTACCTCACGCGCTGGTTCTGCGTGTCGCAGAAGTAGACCGCTGTCGAGTCGACGAAAATGTCGGTGGGAGTGTTCAGGTATGCAAATCTCCCTTGGACGTTATCTCCATTATAGGAGGCATTTGGAACAGGTGGTGGTCCGCCTGCGATGCGATCGATGTTTCCCGGGTTGATGGTTATCTGAGTCCCTCCAGTTCCGATTACCAGGGCCGATCCTGCCAGGCAGACCGCCCTGACTGCATGGTTGCCCGTGTCCGAGACGAACAGGTTGCCTGCGGAATCCAGGCACACTCCTTCGGGCGAATCCAGGTTCGCCGACGTCGCCGCGGCCCCGTCCCCTGCGTACGACGCCACTCCCAGCGTCCCTGCCGCTGTCGTCACCGCCCCGTTCGAGAACGCGATGCGCGCGATGCGGTGCTGGTTGCGGTCGGCCACGAACACCTCCGGAGTAGCGTCGCCCTCCATTGCAATCCCTGCGGGATTCGAAAGGTTGGCGGGCATGCCGGATATGGTGAGAACGTTGCCAGCAGGAACGCTCTGGCCATAGGCGTTAACGGCTGATCCGGATATGTTGACGAGCCTCACCCTGTTGTTTCCCGTGTCTGTCACGAGCAGGAAGGTGCCCGCCGCGTCCGCCGCAACGTCGGTCGGCCCGTCGAACCGGGCCTGCAATGCCGCGCAGTTGTCCACGTATCCCTGCACCCCGTCGCCTGCCACGGCCGCAATCGTTCCCGTGGCCAGGTTGTATCCGACCACCCTGTGGCCGTTCTGGCCGTCCGCGACGTAGATCATGTTCCCCACCACCGCAATCCCCCTCGGGTTCGCGAGCACAATCCCGCCCGAAGTGCCCTTTATGCTCCTAACGTACCCCGCCGATATCGACACGCCCGCCACTGTCGCGGCCGTTCCCTGCGTGTTGAAGCACCGCAGCAGGTCATTGGACGTGTCGGCGAGAAAGATGCGGTTGGCGATAGAATCCACGGAAATGCCGCGAGGATAAAGGTACCTGGCTGAAAGCGCGGTCACGTTGTCCGCGGTCCCGGGGAACCCGTCGCCGGAAATCGTGTCCACTGATCCCTCGGATATGGTCACGATTCCGATGAATATGCTGCCGCCGCCGGGAGAGTTTGTATTGATTGCCCTTATCCTCTGGTTGTTCATGTCGGTGAAGAACACGTGGCCCCCGCCGCTCAGGGCAATCCCGTACGGCGAATTCATGCGCATGGATGCGTCAACCGCGGAAAGCCCGTCGCCCGCGAAACCCGGCGTCGTGACCCCGTCCGGCCCGGCAATCTTGCGCACGGTGTTGTTCGCGATTGAGACGTTCCCTATGGTCAGCGCGGACCCGGAATTGTTGTTCATTGCGCGAATCCAGTTGTTTCCCGTGTCGCAGACGAACACGTGCTTCAGGGAATTCAACGCTATCCCGCAGGGCTGGGTCCATCTGGCAGAAAGCGAAAGCGTATTGTCAACCGTCCCTTGGAAGCCCAGCAATCCCGAAAACACCCTTATAGCGCCCGGGATGACTATAGTGTTCCCCACCGGCAGGTTAATCGCTCCCTGGTTTACGCATCGCAGGGAATGGTTTCCCGTGTCGGCGATATAGGCGTTCGGGGGGGAGGAGGAATCGAGTGCAACGCCGATTGGCGAGCTGAGCTGTCCGTTCGTGGCCAGGACGTTGTCGGTGGTTCCTGCAGTGCCGTTTCCGGCGATTGTGGTGATATATCCGGAGCCGGCGTCAATCCTGCGAATCCTGTGGTTTCCGGTGTCTGCCACGTACACGTCTCCCGTGGCCTGCGCGACTGCGACGCCCGAGGGCATGTTGAGCTGTGCTTCGAGGCCATGCTTGTTGTCGCCGTTGTAGCCCGGGATTCCCGTGCCCGCGATGCTCGCCAGCCCGCCCGGGTCTATCGACACGCCCGCGACCGTGATGACCGACGCCTGGGTGTTCAGCACCTTTATCTGCGCATGGTACGTGTCCGCAATGTACACGTTGCCGGATGCGTCGAGGGCCGTTGTGTAGGGCCTCGACAGGTCGTAGGACCCCGTGCCGATGACGACGGTCATCACGTCGTTGGAGACCCAGAACGGCCCTGCCACGCTGGACAGCCCCTGCAATCCGGAAACCATGTCGGCCGGTGCGACCCTGATCCAGACCTGCGAGTCCTGGTTTCCGAGGTCCGCCCCCGAGTCCCATGTGAACGTGTGGAACGATCCCGGCGCGTTCGGGGATGTGGAAAGCCCGGTGACCCCGTCCCCTCCCGCGGCGCCCGTGGCGGTCGAGAAGCTGTAGGGCGGCCCGGAGGTCGAGTAGTGCACAGCAATCGACGCCTGGTTGGACTCCGGGTCGGTGAGGTGGTAGGTGATCGGGATGTCGAGCCTGAGCAGCCCCGAGGGCATGTTGACCGCCGCCTGGGGCACCGCGTTGTATTTCACCGTGAAGGTCCCCGAGGTCCAGGCCGTTCCCGCGGTCCCGCCTGCCTCGCGCGGGGTGATTCTAATCTGCACGGTCGAGTTGTAAGCGGTCACGTTGGGATCGGCCGAGGAGTTCCACTCGAAGGAATGGGCTGATCCCGAGGACGTCGCCGACAGGTTCGAGGTGCCTTCGGACGTCGATCCGCCTCCGGTGTATTCGAGCATGGAGTACCAGCTGGTCCCGGAGTCCGGGGTGAACTGGGCGTCGATGTTCGCCGAATCGCCGTTTGCGTCGAACAGGGAGTAGCTTACGGCGACCACGGCCGGGTACGTGCCGGACGGGGACGTGCCGGAAGCGGTGGGCAGGTAGTTGACCGGCGGCGCGGGCGGGGGCTGCTTTTCGTCCTCCTCGAGGAGGAAATAGACGCCTGCGGCGCCCCCGATTATGTACGCGCAGCCTGCCTGCGAGGCTGCCAATGCCAGAAGGACTGTCATGAAAGAAAGGTTTTTCATATCGCCTCTCTTTAATAATCATTTCCGTAGGACCGTGGTAAGCAAGTGTGAGACCGTGGGGCCGAGGGAGCAAGTGTTAGATCGTAGGACCGTGGATGTAAATGGAAAACGGAATGATTCATAAACACCATGAGTCAGTATCATCAATCATCCTGCTCAGCTGCGCATTTACATGATCATATATATCTATCAGTCTCACATGAGTATCAGTGTCGATATAGGCGTGGTCATGCGCGAAATCGAGCCAGATGGAAGTTTCATAGGATTCGCTGCTCGAATCGGTGAGTTTGCTTGCGAAGTGTTTCGGATACCTCCTTTTAGCCCAAGCCTCGCCGATGTTAGAGCAGATTGATCTGGTCGAGTCCCGGATCTGGGTTGTAAGCGAGTACATCTCCTCCTTTGGGAAATGACTGGAAAGCCTGAAAATCTCCAGGGCAGTCTTATATGCCAACTTATATACTTCCAGTTCTTTGAACGATTTCACTCTCCTGATATCAGTCCTCCTTAGTCCTCATTTCGCCCATGGACATCGCCCGGTCTGGCTACGGTCCCACGGTCTCACGGCCCACGGCCCTCACGGTCTCACGGTCCCACGGTCCCACGGTCTCACGGTCCCACGGTCTTACGGTCTTACGGCCTCACGGTCT
>DYIT01000027.1:25562-45695 GCA_020723505.1 Candidatus Kuenenia stuttgartensis | reverse complement strand
CGACCCCAGGGCAATGCAGTAGAACTTGCGCCTGTCCGCCGATCCTTTTGGCTTGCCGGACCCTTCGGCGATGTTGAGCAGGATTCATTACGAAAGGAAAACCACAAAAGGGAAGCGCGACAGTTCCATCTAATGAGTCTTTCCAACAACCTCACGACTTCCTCGACGGACGCCGGCACCTCCGACCCCGCTTACGACTCTTCAGCGCCGGGAATTTCGTCTTGCGGCTGGCGGGGTTCGGTTTATAATTCCGGGATCGGTTTTCGTCCGATTCGGGGACAGGTGCATGGGGAAGATTCCTGCAATATTGCTGGCGATGGCGGCGGCCGGGTGCAGTTTCGGGTACGAGCCCGGCGACAGGCCCTTCGAGGCGGTCGACGAGTTCCCGGGCCTGATCCATCCGGCGCATGCGGGTTTCAGGGTCGTGGCCGTGAAGGGCGGGGAAATCCTGGTCGTCGAGCGGATCTCAGGGCAGGGCGGTGGGCCGTTCGAGGAGGAGCTCAGGCTCAGGGAGGCTGCGGGCGCTCCGCCATGGAAGAGGGTCGGCGACGGCAAATACGAGATAGGGCTGTTCGGCATAAGGATTCCCAGGTTCGCGGACGAGATGAACGGCAGGAGCGGCGACGACGCGGCGGAGCAGTTCCTGCGCGGGTTCGTGCTGGGCAGGGAGGTTGCCCTTGTCTGGGCGCCCGCGTACGGGCAGGCTTACGTGTTCGTGCAGGAGACCATCAGGGATCCCGAGACGACGATTTCCACGAGCACAATGGTCAACCTGGAGCTCGTGATTAACGGGTTTGCACTGACGGACGCCGCCGGGTTCAGGAACAGGCCCGGGAACTGGCGCCTGCGGGAGGATTACGAGACGTTCAAGAAGGCGGAAAGCGAGGCGCGCAGCCGCAAGCTGGGGCTATGGCGCTTCACGCCGTGACCCGGAGGGCCGTCGCCGCCGGGAATGCCCGGTCGCGCGACGGGGTTCGCCGGGCGGAAAAGATTGGAGTGCCAAGATGAAAGCCATGCTTGTTGCCGTCATGGTCCTGCCCTTCGCCGGCTGCTTCTGGATGATCGGCGAATCTTCCACGGGCAGGGTCTTCACCGAGTACGATCCCGAGCTCGAGATTCGCAATCCCAACGAGGGGAAGTATTACACGGTCAACAAGGTTCTGGACGGCAACACGATAGAGGTGAGCGACTATTCCGTCCCCATCCAGCTTCTCGGGGTGGCTGCGCCCGGGCATTCGAAGGAGTGGAACAACTTCTACACCAAGGACGCCTATATGAACCTCAAATCCATGCTCGAGGGCAAGGAAATCTGCCTGTACGACGACATGTTCGACGAGGTTCCCTTCCGCCAATGGAACGGGAAGGTGCTGGCCTACGTGTTTCTGGACGGAAGGCTTCTCAACCGCTATCTCATCGAGCAGGGGTACGCGCGAGTGGAGCGGGCGCACACGTTCAACCGCATTGACGAGTTCCTCAGGGCGGAGGAAAGGGCGCGCGCCAACCATGCGGGCCTCTGGGCGGTCCAGCGCTGACCATCCTCAGGATCCGGTCCCACAATGATTTGCCCCGGATGCGATAGATCGGTTTTCGGTCATCATCGAAGCTGCCCATACTGCGGCATGATTTTCTCCGGCGACGTTCCCCTTCCCATCGAGGGGCCGGAACCGCAGGAGCCCGAGGACCGGGACGAGGCGGAGGAAACAGCGACCGGGATGCACGAAATCCCGGTAAAGCCGGGCGCGGAGGAGGAATTAAGGCAGAGCTTGAGTCCCGGCGAACCCGGCCGCTACACGGTGCTCAGGAAAATCGGGTCGGGCGGCATGGGCACGGTCTTCAAGATCTACGACCACAAGCTCGAGCGCATCGCGGCTATGAAGCGCCTCTCCCCGGAAAGGGCCGACCTGACGGGCGTCAGGAGGTTCTTCAACGAAGCAAAGGCCATCGCCAAGCTCAACCACCCGAACATAGTCACGATCTTCGACATCAACGAGGATTCGCGCGGGTTCTTCATACTCATGGAATACGTCCGGGGCATCTCCATGCGGGCATGGGTGAGGAGGCACGGCGCTATCCCCCCGGGCCTCGCTCTTTCCATGATAAGGCAGGTCGCGGACGCCCTGCACTACGCACACAGGCGGGGCGTAATCCACAGGGACGTCAAGCCCGGCAACATCCTCGTGATCGAGGGGCTGCAGCCGAAGCTGCTCGACTTCGGTGTGGCCCTCATCGGAGGCGGCGAGGGCGACCCGATGAAGCGCAGGGTGGCGGGCACGCAGGGATACATGGCGCCCGAGCAGCGCTGGAAGGGGAGGCCCGCGGACGTGAGGTCCGACATCTACGCGTTCAGCATGACGGTCGTGGAAATCATGGTCGGCATGAAGCCGTGGCTCGTGCAAAAGATGCCGCCGGAGATAGAGGGATTCGTGGCCAGGGGCGCTGCAGAGAATCCCGACGCGCGGTACGGATCCATGACCGAGGTGATGGAGGCCCTGGACGGGATGATTGAGCACTTCACGGATTCCGAAGGCCCCGTGCCCGATGCCGTGGCGGCGAGGCTCGCCCCGGCCCCGGCGTCGGAGGAGTACTTCGAAGTCCTGTGCGACAGGCCCAGGAAATACCCGCTCAAAAAGCAGATTACCTACGTAGGCAGGACCGCAGACGAGGCGGATATCGTGCTCGAGGACGAGGAGGTGTCGAGGCGGCACGCGAAAATCGTGCGGACCGGGTTCGACACCTACGCGTTCGACCTGAAGAGCAAGAACGGCATCGTGATAGACGGAAAGAGCGTATCCGGGGTCAGGCTTGCCGAGGGCACGGTCATCAGGATAGGCGGGACGTCGATGGAATACCACCGTGCTCCCGCGCGCCTGCCCGGGGGACCGGCGCCGCCTGTGAGGTCGTAGGACCGTCAGATCGTCAGGCCGTAGGGGCGACGCATGCGTCGCCCGTGAGGCCGTAGGACCGCTGGAAGTAAATTGTGAGCAGTAAGCGGTAAACTGTGAACCGTAAGCAGTCTAAAGTCCAAGGTCAAAGGTCCAAAGTCGAAAGCCCAGAGTCGAAGGTCGAAGGTCGAAGGTCGAAAGACTGAAGACCGAAGACTGAAGGTTGAACAGTCGGTAAACGAGTTACAAGTTGCAGGCCCAGCGGTTCCCCATTAGAGATTGGCGATTGGAGGTTCATTGGTGATTGGCCATTGGTGATTGGAGGTTGGGACCACCATTCCAACATTCCATTACTCGCTGTCAACAACCAACATCCAACAGCCCATAGCCTGCAACCTTTAGTCAATAATCAAGGTCTGACCCCCTTGGAGCGCTGATTCATTTTTCCGTTCCCGTTCCCGTTCACGTACACGTTCCCGTTCACGTGCCCGTACACGGATTCCCAGGGAAAGGGGGGGATCTTCGTGCAGCTTAACGGGAGAGGGGAAGAGAAAGGGCAGGGGTAAGCGAGAAAAGGGTTCAGCGCATCCCTGCCGGTTCCGGCACGTCCGGGTTATGTTATCATGATATCTGCGTCCAGTCTTTCGATTGAGGTTTCCATGCGCAAGCTCATGGCGGACCCGTTCGGCCGGGCAGCGCTCGCCCTTCCGGCGGCGGCAGCGGTTATCCTGACCGCCGCGGGCCTGGATGCGGCGGTGGGCGTCAGGCTCGACCTCGCACGGCTTTGCAGGGCGTCGTACCTCGTGGTCGAGGCCGAATGCCTGGGTTCGGCCTCGTCATTCGACTCCGAGGGCAAGAGAATCCTCACCTTTTCCAGGTTCTCAGTGAAGCGGACGTTCAAGGGGCTGGAATCGACGGAGATTACAGTGGCGACGCCCGGAGGGAGGGTCGGGAATCTCGTGCAGCACGTGTCGGGGTCGCCGTCGTTTCGGCATGGCGAGCGCTGCATACTCTTCCTCTGGAGGAGCAGGGCGGGCCATCTGCTGCCCGCGGGCCTGACCCAGGGGAAGTACCGGCGGACGGTCGACGGGAAGGGGCGCGAGATCTTCAGGGCCGACTATTCGGGCATGGCGTTCGTGGACGCTGCCACCGGCATGCCGGACCTCAATCCAAAGACGTATGCGCCGCTGGAAATCGAGGCCGCCTCGTTCAGGGATTCGATAAGGTCCATGGTCGCAAGGCAGGCGGATGAGGAGAAATCCCGCGCCGGAAAGGGCGGGAAATGACGCAGGGAGCGGAGAGAGCGCGCGGAATCCGGGGAGCCGGAACGCAGGTCCGGGCGAGGCTTGCTCTCGCGCTCGCCGCCGCGTCCATGCTCCTTGCGATTCAGTGCGGGGAATGCCTCGCCTTCGGCAAGCTCAGGACGTCTGGAGGCGGCGAGGCCGCGTGGGACCTGGACGGGGCGCGCCTGGCCGTATCCGGCGTGAACACCGCGCTCAAAGCAGTGAGGTACGTGGTCGACGCGCAGGGCTCGTCATCGGTGCCGGATTCGTCCGAAATGACGGCGGTGGCGGACTCGTTCGACAACTGGCAGGGAGTGGCCACGTCGAGGATAGCCTTCGAGAGGCTTCCGGACGCCGCGGCGCAGGTGAACTCCTCGGACGGGCAGAACTCGGTGGTCTGGAACTCGGGCACGGTGCCTCCTGGCGTGTTCGCTCTGACCATGACGACCTACTACGACACGGGGCAGTACGCGGGCGTAATCGTGGATTCCGACATCGAGATGAACGACGACATCCCCTGGAACACGTCCACCCCCGGCGTCCTGGGCCAGGCGGACGTGGAGAACATCGCCACGCACGAAATCGGGCATTTTATCGGGCTTGATCATTCGCCGATTGGAAACGCCTCGGTGAACTGGTCGAGCTGGACCGGAGCCATCAGGAACAGGACGCTCGAGCCGGACGACGAGGCAGGAGCGTCTTCGACGTATCCGGAGGCGTCGTTCCACTCGTCGTTCGGGGGCGTCGCAGGCAAAGTCTCGAGGGGCGGGCAGCCGGTATTCGGGGCGTGGGTGCTGGCAATCGACGCTTCGGGCAGGTCCCCCTCAGTGGCGGCGATATCGAACCGCGAAGGCGGCTACACGATAGAAGGGCTTCCTCCCGGCAGCTACTACCTCTTCGCCTTCAGGGCCGACGCTTCGGTCATGGGCTCCTACTACCAGGCGGCGGATACCTCCTTCGCATGCAGGGCGTACCCGTGCGGCTTGAATCCCGGCAAGGCGAAGACCGCTACGGTCTTCGCGGGCGGGCAGTGGGCCGCGGACTTCGACGTGACCAACGCGGTCGACCCGCTGGAGGACGACGACGGCCCGGCCCAGGCCACGCTGATTCCGTACGGGTCCCTGGCGGCCGCCTCGGTCGAAAGCCTGACGGACGAGGACTGGTTCAGGTTCGACGCGCAGGCGGGGGACCTCGTGACGGCTGGAGTGACGGCCTACGGGGCGGGGTCGGGCCTGGATCCGAGGATAAGGCTCTACGACCAGACCGGGCTGGTTCTTCTCGCCGGGAACGACGACATCATTCCGCCCACGCCCGCCAACGTCACGGGCTTTCCGGGCCCTGACCTCGACGCGAGGATCCAGTCGTTCACGGTGCCCTCGCAGGGGACGCACTACCTCAGGATAACCTCTTCGGGGTCGGCCACGTCCGGCCACTATCTCCTGTACCTGTTCGACGAGTCCGCGGGTTCGCTCGACGCCGCTGTATCCGACGTCTGGGTGAATCCGTCGGCGATAACCGCGGACGGGGTTTCGAAGGCGACGGTGAGCGTGCTTCCGAAGAACGGGCTAGGGCTGCCCATGGGGCCGGGGTTGAACGTCGCGGTTGAGCTCGACGGCCCGGGATCGGTGTCCGCGGCCGTTGACCTCGGAAACGGGGTATACGCGGCGGAGGTCACCGCACCGCTGCGCAGGGGGCGGACAATCGCCATGGCGAGGGTCGGGCCCGCGCCCGGGACGTATCTCGACGCCCGGCCGGCCCTGGAATTCCTCGAGGATGACGAGGAGGGGAGCTGCGGCTGCATGAACGCAGGCGGGGGGGGGCCGGAGACGGTTTTCGGGATGATATTCCCCTTCCTCGCGCTTTCGTGTATCATTGCCCTCCTGCGCATCGCATGCGCGAAGCCCGGCGGAAGCATGCGGTGAAGGGTCGGTTTTTGAGGACACTGAGATGGTCGGGTTCATCGCGTCAGCTCGGGTTCCGGCGGCGGTTCTTGCGGCGCTGGCAATCGCCGCTTCAGGGTGCCTGGTCAATCCCCCCGAAGCCGGCAATGTGCGCGAGGGATCGGGATTCGTGAAGTTGATGGGCGACCGGAACTGGAAGGAGGCCGAGGAGGGCTCGGTAATATACGAGAACGATTTCGTGGCCACGGGCGACGGGATGCTCCTGCATCTCAAGGTCGGGCTGAGCGGCATCGTGATGGACGAGAACTCCTCCCTGTTCGTCGGCGGGATCGACGACAGGGGCATGAGGAGGGTGTGCCTCGAGCGGGGGGACATGTTCTTCTCGGTCTCGAGAACGGCCGCCAATCCCCTGCTCGTGGAGACGCATGCGGGAAGGATAGCGCTCAAGTCCGGACTGATACTGGTCAGGCTCGTGGACAAGAAAGCGGATGATGGGGAGGACTACGACACGCCGACCAGGCCATCGGGCATGGAGATGAACGTGGTGGTCGTTTCAGGCGAGGCTATTATCGAGAACTGCGGCATGGGCAGGAGGATAAGGGAAGGCTTCCTGTGCTACGCGGAGACCGGCGGCCCGCCTGCGGAACCCGTGGAGGTCGACAAGGAGGCCCTGGATGAGACGAGGGCGTGGATTCGCAAGCAGACGGGCGGATCAGAATTCGCAGGCCCCATGAAGCCGAGAAAGAACGTCTTCGTTCCGAAGTCCGAGAAGCCATCCGAGGGCGGGAAGGCCGGGGGCGGGTAAGTGAGGGTGTTTCGGGTCGTACTGTTAACGAGTGCGGATAATATTGACGCGCATTCATTGGATCTCCTCATGCGTCAAGAGTCGACTTGACCGCTTTCCCCAGGATCTCCGAAATGAGTAAAATAATTAAAGTGATAATGATTACAATCAACGTCGTCGTCTGTTTCTTTATATCCCTGGAATACCTCGAGTTAATCGGACAGAAGTCCTAGAATGGTCTCTGGTGTTGCGGAGGAATACACGATGAAAGGGTCAAATGGGGAATCCTGGTTTAAATATTCCTGGGTAAATCCCTCAACAGTAATACTGGTGTTGTTTCTTATTATATGCTTAGCTTCCGGCTGCAGGAAAGAGTTAAAGGGATATTCGGTTACCGATCAAATATATTCAGGCAGAACATATTCAGAATGGGTAGATATAATTTTCAAAGGCAGTCCACATCAATCAAAAATGGCGAAGATAGAGATAGCAGATAGAGCTGTTGAGTATATCAATCTTATTGATAGAATATATGTTGACGATGAGATTGAATTTAGTGAAAGGAAGGTTTTTCTAAAGGATATTCTTTGGTTGATGGAGATTATTGGCATCTCATCTATGCCAGCATATTATAAATTGCTAACAAATGGGACATATAGATATGAGGTAGTATGTTCATTGTTGAGAATGGGAAAAGATGCTATTGACGCTGTTCCTTGGCTTTCAAATAATCTTCGCAAAGAACTTCATTCAAATACTAATAGACGTGATTGCGATATCATTATCGAAATATTGGCTAATATGGGGCAATGCGCAAAGGAGGCTTTGCCTGTTCTTATTGAAATCATTAGCAGCAGATTGCAAAGACATCTTGTTGAGAAAGCTTTAATCGCGGTGAGTAGAATAGCTCGAGATAACGATGATATCATGGAAGTACTTCTATCTGCATCGAAGAGCGAAGATAATGCTATTAGCACTGCGGCATTTAAGGCGCTGGCATTGAATGGAGTGAGAAACAATGAAATATCTAATCTTATAGAAGTTAATGAGAAGAGTAGTAATGTTCTTAAAAGGATATGGTCCTTGTATTTCGTTGCCAAAAATGCGATAAAAACTAATGAGGCCGTCTCTGAGCTTGATAAGTTATTAGGTAACAGAAATTATTATAAGGATGCATTAGAAGCTATTACATATCTATCTGAGTCTAACGATAAATGTCGTGTCATTTTGTTAAATGCGCAAACAATAAATGATGAATATCTATTCTGCTTGAATTCATATTCATTAGATGGTATCAATCTCGATGGATTAATACCGATATTACTGAAGAACCTAGGCCGTAGTACAAAAGAGTATATATGGGCGGCATTAAGTCTGTTGCGCAAGATTGATATAGGGCTAGAATATTCTGTAATTGTGTTTGATAACGTCATGCAATTATTCAATTCAACAAATTGTTTCGACATGGAGATATTGTTAGTGATTCGTAATCTAGGGAAATTGGCTTCGAATCATAGGAGTGAATTAATGAATATAGCAAGAGATACCTATGATGAAGACATAAAACTAATGGTTGAAAAGATACTCGAAAATATGAAGTAAACCCTGTGGTCCCGGATTTGCCCGGTAAAGTCCATTTTTGTGCAACTCGAGTGCCAATTGCAACGTATATATCAGTAGAGTTTCTGGACAGAAGCCCATGAATGGTCTCTGGTATGGCGGAGGTATGCACGATACAAGGGTCAAATAGGAAGTCATGGATAAATATAATCATGTATAACCATATATTATTATGCATAATGACAATAACTGGTGGCTGTAATTACATTGAAAAGAGAATGAAGGATCTATCTGATGTTGTAGATATTAAAGCAGCTGTGGGGATAGGGGGATTAGGGATGAAAGCACAAGTAACTGACTACTATTCTCCAGCGATTGGGATAGGCATACCATTTAGTGGATTTGAAAAATATGGTTGAAGATTAATCAATTGGGTTAATCCTGAGGGACATTTTCTTTTTGCAGGGGGGAAGGCATAGATAATATGGGACTAAACATATTTGGAGCACTAATTGATGAACATAGCGGGAAAGAATACATCCCTACTCAAGAGAGAATTAGAATTGGTATGCAGGTGACTTTGCCTTTGATAATGTTTGGCATATATATAAATATGTTCCATTTATTAGATTTCATATTAGGTTTTATTGGTATAGATATCGCAGAAGACGATGGATTACCACTTTGGGAATTAGCAAAAAGGGAAAGAACGAAGTCTATTGAAGAAGAAATTAAGTATCTAGCCGAATCAATATTAAGCAGAAAAGATATTAAGTAAAATAACTAGCTTGGTTTGAAACTGGAGAATAAATATGGTTGTACTATATTTCGGGTTGGTATATCTTATTATTATTTCCGCGCTATCTCTGATATCAATATGTATTCCCACAAGAGATTTCTTGTGGAGGTTAATATTATATCGTATTGCACAGGTGTTCTTTGGAATTAGCTTGATAGGGGGATGGATATGTTCAATGGCAACTTTCAATTCTATGGCAAACTATACTGGTGATAACGAATTTGATGTAATAATGAAGTATTCTGAAGATCGCTGGATGTGGAATCTTGAAGTAATGCTAATATCTATTGGAGCATTGGGTTTAATAGTAATGTCAAATGGAATATCCATATTCAAACTCGGAATCAATCTCATCAGAAATGCGTCTTATTCCGGCTCACAGCAGGCCAAGAAAGAACTCGCGGATGTATACGTGAAGGAAGGACTCGCATCAAGGTATTTCGGAAAGCCGCCCGATTCAGGAGTCGACTACCTTGCGTGCACGAACGAGGAGCTTGCTGAAGCTTGCCGACGCATGTCGGGATGCCATGAGGAAGGCAGGTTCGAAAGGCTGTTGTATACTGTTAAGCTCAGAGTAGAGGCGATGAAGCACGAGTTGTTCTGAAGGGCTGCACCTTATGTGTGGAGAGAAGACCGACGCTTTCAGGTGCTGGAAGTCGCATTTCAGCCCTGGGATCAACAGCTTTTGCCCATTTCTAGGGGGTTGCACGAGCCGTTAAGCCAGATTCCATTGCCTTTTCCCGGCCAGATCGGTAGAATGGACTCTTGTATGGTGGAGGAAAGCGACCTGGAAGCGTCATATGGGAAATACTGGTTTAGTATTACTTGAGATTGATTTATGTTCAATGCGGCTGGAGAATTAACTCTACATGGTTAACATAGAAAATAGAGCGAAGTATATTCTACTCAAATATATTTACGATAAATTATATATATATATATAATAATATTAATACTACATATGCCAATAATGACCGGATGTAATTATGCTAATGAGAGATTAAATGATTTTCAAGACTGATTTAAATTATCAATAGGAATTGGAGCTTTGTATGATGCTCATCTTAAGGTTGGCCCTATTATGGTTTCTTCAGGATTCTGGTCTGGCTACTGCATGGGTAATTTATCAGAATACGGATGGAATACATGGGAAGAAACAATTGCGGGATTCCCATTTTTCGTGTGAGGTAATTTAATGACAGGAGGACATGCGGGTAAAATATCGAGAAGTTGTTTGAGAGAAATATATATAAATATACCATACAAAAGAAAGATTGAGGAAAGAGAGTATATTATGTTTATACAGAATGAAATGAAATATTATCCACAAATACAGGAGTACTTTTGGATTGATGCGGGGATAAGAGAGGAGTGGGTATTTCCATCGGATTTAATATACTTGAATTTGCAGATTTCCTTTTAAGGTTTGTCGGGATTGATATTCTTGATGATGATGTGAGAAAAAGGATTGACTATGCAATTGTCGATAGAAAATCAAATACAATAAAAATAGACAGCAGAAATAGGGCGAAGTGAATTATCATAAAGCAAAGCGTTATAAACAAGGCGTCAATCGTGTCCTTTCGGCAAGCATGCGTGAATTGAATTGAGCCCGGTAGTGTCCAGGATTTATCGCATTTGTTTCATCGAACCTTAGGAGTTTCACAGAATCGCTTTTTATTGATTTAATTGCTAATAGATTATCTGTAAAACTAGTCCTTATGTCTAGAATGGTCTCTGGTGTGTCGGAGGTATGCCCGATGGAAGGGTCAAATGGGAATTCCAGGACTATCAGGTTGGCGCTCCTGATGTCAGTTGCATGCATATGTTTTTCATTAAATGGGGGATGCACGTATTTCGAAAACAGGCTGAAGGATTTCTATGATATCGTGGATATCAAGATAGGGATAGGGATTGGGCTGGGATGCAAGGTACAAGTGACTGATTACTTCACTCCTGCCCTTCAAATATCAGGCTCGTATTTTGGGTTCGAGAAACACGGTAGAAGAATGGATCGTCCAAGTGACAGTTATCATTTTCTCATATTCGGACTCGACAGCGATTTCAATGGTTATTTATTGGGATGCATGATTGGTCCAAGTCAATCATGGAAAGACATTCCTCCTAAGGATAGAATGCGAATCGGTGCGGAGGTATCAATTCCTGGGATCACAGTCGGTATATATCTGAATTTGTATCATTTACTTGATTTCATTCTGGGCTTCTTCGGTATTGATATTAACGAGGATGATAACTTGTCGATACACAGACCTAGACAGAGAGCGAGGCCTTAATGATGTATTATCCGGTCATCAGGAGCAGAAATCGCGTCAAGAAGTCAATTGAGAATACCCGACTAATGATTGCATGGATGCCGATTGCTGTAGTTGCATTGGGATTTATGTTGATTCCAGGATGCTCTATAGGCATTTCAAAAGTACGCATTATTATCAAAACAAATCCACCGACCGAAGGTGTTCAATATTCAATACATTCTTATTACGTCAAAGGCAAACGTGTGAAAACAAGCGATAAGAAAGGGATTGTCAAATATGATGCCTATTGCATTAAATATGATGAGAGAGAAGTATTTCGCATTGTCGGAGCGTACGATGCTATGGATGACAAATGCCGAAAAGAGTGGGGAGAGCCCATGCGCGTTTTGTAGCGGGTACGGATGAGGGCCTATTAATCTATTTTCTGCCTTTCCAATTCTCGTTATACCATTTCAGTGCATTACGGACAGTGTCAGCATCATAGGACTCGTTTGTCTTTCCTTCAGCCTCGTAGGTCTGTCTATCCCGATTAGGTTTGAAAATATCATTTAACATCAAATAATATTCTAATTTGCGCGCAACCATATTTCCATGAGACAGGTTAATTTCCTGATATTCGGAAAGAATTATGAATCCCAATGAAATCAATTTAACCTGATATTCCTTTGTAAGGAAGTGAAATCGATACCCAAGATCCAGATGGGAATACGCCTGCCCTTTGTCATTGGATGATACTATCAAGGCGATTGCTTCTTCAATATATATTTGACCATTAGACTTAGACTTTCGACTTTGGACTGCTTATGGTTCACAGTTTACCGCTTACTGCTCACAATTTACTTCCAACAATCCTACGGCCTCACGGTCCTACGGTCTTACGGCCTCACGGTCTTACGGTCTCACGGGCGACGCATGCGTCGCCCCTACGGCTTGACGGTCGACGGTCTACGGCTCGGGGCTCCCGGTCTCCGTCCCGCAGCCCACTTCGATTGCAACGCCCGTCCTCGCGAAGAGCACTATGCAGGAGACAGTGCTCGATTCTCCTGCCCATTTCCGCAATCCCTCTGCATACAGGCGCAGCTGGTTCCCGTACTTCCCGGCCTGCGAGGTCTCGCCACCCCGCCTGATTCTGTCGGTCTTGAAATCCACCACGGTCCAGCGGCCGCCTTCGAGGAACGCCAAATCCGCCACGCCCTGGACCAGGGACCCGTCGTCCCGGGAATAGAACATCGGGACCTCGCGGAGCGCGGAATCGGCCGCCAGCGCCCTGCGAAACGGATCGGAACGCAGGGTATTGGAAAGGGCCTCCATCAGGTCCGGAATCGAGCTTGAGTCCAGGTTTTCCCCTGCGGCGATTGCCTCGGCCAAGCCCCTCTTCGAGACAGCGAACGACTCAATCGAAGCCGTTGACCTCGCCTCGTTGAGGTCGATTGCCGCCATGAGCCTGTGGAAGGCCGATCCGAAGGCCGCGGATTGGGAAACTCCGGGTACGCCGGCCGCTGCTCCCTCGAAATCCAATCCGGAATCCCCGACCGCGGCGTCCTCGGGCATGCCGGGCTTCTCGATTTCCTGCCCTGCCTGCTCCCCGGTCGGGCTGCCCGAAGGCCGCAGGACGCTGATTTTCGCGTTCCGGTCCCGAATCAGCTTCTCCCTCGCCTCAATCCACGCGCAGCGCTCCCCGAGCATGGCTTCCAGGGAGGCGAGCTCTTGCGCTGGAGGGGCGGGCGCCGCAGGAGGAGCCCCGGGCCGCACGGGGCAGCCGGCCGCGGCAGGTGTGCCGGGGCCGAGCAGCAGGGAACCGTACGTGCCGCTGTCCCTCTTCGAAGCCACGGCGGAGATGAACAGGTAGTCCCTCGCCCGCGTGCAGGCCACGTAGAGATGCCTCGTCTTCTCGGCATGCTCGAGCAGGGCCTCACTGGATTCCGCCTCGGGAAAGCCGCGGTTGTGGAACGAAGATTTCGCTGCTTCGGCCCGAATCCAGAACCCCGGCTCGGGCACTCTCCGCGCGATGGCGGACACTTTTTCCCCGTCTTCGACGGCCAGGCTGCTGCACATGTTGGCCAGGATCACGATGGGGAACTCGAGGCCTTTCGCGGAGTGGAAGGTCAGCAGCGTCACTGCGTCCGATCCGCCGAATGCAAGGGGCAGTTCTCCCTGCCCGGACGTCCCCTTTTCGCAAAGGTCCGAGAGCCGGTCGACGAAACGTTCGAAGGAACGGACGCCCTCCCCGTCCTCGTGGGCGGCAACGGCCACGAGCGATTCGTGGCGCGCGGCGCGGCGCGTTCCGTAGCCTGCCTGTCCGCCGTAGAATTCCCATGCCCTCCGCCTGTCGAAAAGCTCCCTGAGGGTCTGCGCGAAGGGCCTCCTGTTCCTGAGATTGTGGAGGTCGAGGAACAGGGAGAACGACTCGCGGAAGGCGGCCGGGACGCGTTCCGGGGGGGTGAACAGGCTGAAAACGCCGGTCTCGGCCTTCAATGACGCGATGTCGTCGTCGCTGAACCCGAAGATTGGGGAGTGCAGGGCAGCGTAGAGCCGGACCGGATCATGGGGCCGCTCCACGGCCTCGAGGACGGCAATCGCGTCGGTGATTTCGTCCCTCGCGTAGAACGATTGCCCCACGTCGCTGACGAAGGGGATGCCCTCGGACTCGAGCACCTCCTCGATGCCCGCGTAGTCGGTCCTTTTCGGGAGCAGGATGCCGATGTCCGGATACCCGGCGCGGCGCACCCTGCGCATGCGCTTGTCGTAAATCACGAGCCCGTCGCCGCTGACCGCGGTTTTCACGATTCGGGCTATCTCCGCCTGTTCGAGCTTCCTCGCATCGCTCTTGTTCGCGGCTTCCACGCCCCCCCCGAAGATGAAGACGCGGTCCTCCCCGGTCTCATCCCTGGCCGGCGCGAGGTCGGCGTACGGAGGATTGGCCCGCTCGGCCCCGGCGCAATCGTCCACGGCCATGAGCGTGGAGAAGCGGCCGTTCACCCAGCGGATTATCCCGGGGTCCGACCTGAAGTTGCCGGTGATTGCCAGCGTCTCGCCCCCCGAAGCCGTTATCAAATCCCGCACGAACATGTACGTCTGCACGTCCGCCCTGCGGAACCTGTAGATGGACTGCTTGGGGTCGGCGACGATGCAGAGCTTCCCGGGCTTGAGCTTGCATTTTCTCCAGTCCGAAGCCCGGGCGCCGTCCTCGGCGAGGAAGAAGGCTATCTCGGCCTGGAGGGGGTCGGTATCCTGGAACTCGTCCACGAGGATCATGCCGAACCTGCCCTGGTAGTAGGCGCGGACTTCGAGATCGTCCCTGAGCAGGTCGCGGGCCTTGAGGAGGAGGTCGGAGAAGCCGAGCATTCCTTCCCGGTTCAGGCGGCCGCGGATGTCGAAAACGCGGCCGCGAATCCACTTGAGGCCCGCGCAGAACGCCGGGGCGGCAATCAGCCTCCGGGCCTCGCGGAACATGGATTCGAGGCCGATTCCCATGCGCACCGCCTCTTCGCCCCGCTCGGACCCGCCTTCCCAGAACGACTTGGCCGGTTTGCGGATTTCCCTTCCCGCCCCGCCCGGACCGCTTCCGAGCAGCTTTTCGAAATCGTCTGCCGAGGCGGGAGCGACCGCATGGCGGACCGACGACAGCAGTTCCTCGAGGTCCTCCCTGGTGGAGCCTTTTCTGCCGCTGCGGTCGGCTTTCGCGAACCTGCGGATGAAATCCTCGAGCCGGCCGGCGGCCTCCTCCACGCGGGACTTCCAATCACCGTACTCGAAGCGCTCGGGATTGAAGTCCGCGGAATCGAGCAAATCCACCTGGTCCAGCATCTTCACCGCCGCGGATCCGGCTTCGGCCCCCCCGAATCCCAGGCGGACCAGGCCTTCGACGTCCGGATTCCCGGCGTCGAGCGCATCGAGCCACTCGCGGAGGAACAGATCCCCGAAACGCGACAGCATGCCGTCGTTGTCCACGGTGGCTGCGCCGGGGTCGAGGAGGGACTCGAGGGGCCTCTGGGCCAGCATGGACATGCAGAAGGAGTGGATTGTGCCGATGTGCGCGGCGTCGAGGCCGGCAAGGGCTTTTTCGAGGTTCGCGCGGGCCATGGCGGGATCAAGGCGTTCGAGCGGCATGCGGAGCGGGGCGTCGAGGGTGTCGAAACCCCTGACGACCGCTGTTTCCACGGCCTGTCTTATCCTGATTTCGAGCTCCGCGGCCGCGCGCTCGGTGAATGTGACCGCCACGAGCATGCGGGCATGCGCGGCGCCGGACGCGAGCATGGAGAGGAGCCTCGCCACGAGCAGCGTGGTCTTGCCCGTCCCCGCCCCGGCCTCGACGAGGAAGGTAGTGCCGAACTCCGTGGTGAAGCGCCTGCGGGCGCCTTCATCGCCTGTCTTGTTCACGGGAATGCTTTGCTCTTGCAGACCATCTCCGGGTATATCGTAGAATACCGGGAACCATTCTACATCGGTTTATCCATGAAATCCTGAGAGGCGAAGCCATGGATGGCACGCGAAGCGCATTCGAAACGTCGACCACTTGCAAAAATCGGCAGGGCAAGTTTTTTCCATCTTTTTCATGTAGTAAAACCAGGCTGATGCGGCAGGTTAAAGGAGTTGCGAGAGGAAAGTCCTCGCCGGGACAGCCATCGGCGGGCCGGGCATCGAGAAGCAATCCGCGTCCACGTAATCGGCTTCCATGACGACCTGGAACGCGAAGGGGACGCCAAGCTGTCCCTGGAAATGCATGAGCCCCTCGTCGAGGTTACGATGAATCGCAAATTGGTCAGGGGGCGGGGGGATCCATGATAAGTTTTTTCCGCATGAGGCGGACATCCATTCTGTTGCTTTTCATCGCCTTCAGTGTATCCGGCTGCGCGGTTGGCGAGTACTTTGCCGAAAGGGGGAGAGATTTCCTGGATATCGTGGACCTTAAGATCCAGCCAATAGGAATCGGCCTGGGCGCGAAGGTCCAATTCACGGATTATCTTGCTGCCGGATTCGGCATGGGAACGTATCTTGGAGAAATCGAGAAATACGGTCGTTTCTGGCACAAGAACACGAAAGGGCATTCGGTCGTCTGGGTCCACACCGGACTTCTCGGCATCGAGTATGCGGGAGAGAACAGCGAAGTCTACGTTCTTATAGTTCAACCTTTCTGGGGAAATTCTATTCCTCAACCATACGCTTCATGGGAAAACCGGTTGCGGGTTGGTTTTGAAGTCTGTCTTCCGTTGTTTAACTTCGGCTTGTTTGTGAACCTCGGCCAGATTGCCGACTTCATACTCGGCTTTTTCGGAATAGACCTGATTGACGATGAAAGAGAGAAGTGGATAAGGTTCGACTAGGGGTTCTTTTCTCCCGATGGCGGGGTTTAAATCATCAGCCTCCAGCCCTTTCCTTGAAATACTCGAGCCAGAGCCGCATGACCGCGGATTGAATGTCGGTCTCCTTCGCGTAGTCCTCGATTGTCTTGCCCCAGTAGAAACCGAACCAGCCGTCCGCGCGGTCCGCAGACCGGGCGACGAACTCCCTAAGCTCGTCGAGCATGCACTCGAGCGGGAACATCTCCTCCACGACCAGCGGCTTGCCCGTGTCGTAGACCGCGAGGGCTGCCAGTGCTTTGTCCACGCCTTCACTTCCCCTTCGTCTCCTTCCATTCGGCAAGAACGGCTTCGAGCCTGCGCTTCGCGGTATCGTCGTCGAAGCCCACGAGCTTGGCGAGCGGAACGATGACGAGCCCGGATTTGCCTTCCTTCACCTCCACTCCGAGCTCGACCTTCCTGAAGACGTCTCTCAGGTACGCCCCGAAGCTGCTGTGACCCGGCGACGGCGGCGCGAATCCAAGCTCCCGCCTGAACGTGGTCTCGATGTCGAGCATGGCTCCGGGCACCAGCGCCTGGGTCTCAACGGGGACCTTCAAATCGTCGGAGACGAACCTCGCAAGGTCGCCGAGCGTCCTGTGCATCCCGCAGGCGGCAAGCCCCGGGTCGGCCAGAGTCCACTCCAAGTATTCGCCCTTCCTTTCCTCCGCGGGTCTTGCAGATGAAAGCAGGAGCATTCCCGCGGCCATCCTGAAGGAGGGGGCAGCTCCCCTGGCCGGAGATCGTCCGGAAGCGGCTGCCAGCGACGCGGCCTCCATCTTGAGCTCTCGCTCGAACTTCACGGCCTCCCACAGCGCGGAAGGCTTGAGGGATCCGAGACCCGCGCCGCCTGCGGACTCGAGCGCGTCATAGAGCGACGTGTCCGCGAGGATTTTCTCGAGAAGCGCTGCGGATACGCCGGCTGACGGCAATCCCCTTGAATCGGACACGAACTCTGAGAAGAGCCTCCTCCTCCTCTCCACCTCCGCGGCCAGCGGCAGGTCGAGCCTGCCGTCGGCGGACGGCCTGAGCCTGTATCTGAAGCCGCCGAACGCAAGGTCCACGTCGTTCCCGCCGCCCCGGGCGAGCAGTTCCCTGGCAAGAACGCTCTCAATTCTGCATCCCCTGCGAAGCGAGGCCGCCATGGAAGCAGCCCTGCCGTCGTCGACGAGAGTCCCCGACGCATCGAGCATGGCCGCGACCCATGCCCTGTCCTCCCATGCCGGAACCTGCCCGGCATGCTCGCCTGCTGCCGGTTCCGTGCTTCCCCCGATTCCGAGTGCCGTGCTCCTGCCGAAGACCTCGGGCCTGTACAAGGGCGCGGCCCAGGCGGGCGGGAGCGCAACCTCGCACGGGAAAGCGGTGCTCAGCCTGAACACGAGGGATTTGACGCCGGGGTCGAGCGCCCCTATGAAGAATACGAGCGCTTCGCGGCGGGCTTCGACCCTGTGGACGTCCGCCAATTCAATCCGCTCGCAGGACTCGACGCTGCGCAAGGCCCAGGCGGATTCGTCGGCCGCCGATCGGCACAGCGACAGTATCATGCCCGCCGCCTCGCCGGCCCTGCCGCAGACAACCGCGTTCTCGGCCGCAGAAAGCCGGGCGTCGATCTTCCTCAGGTCTATTTCGCCGGGTTGAATCTCCATCCTCGCGAGGCGTAGATCCATGGATTCGGCCCTAGAGGGCCTGTCTCCGGAAACGTCATAGCCGGGCCTGAACCCCGTGGGCAGCGGCTGGACGACCATCACGTACTCCTGGGATTCGGCTGCCGCAAGGTCGAGCCTGACCCAGACGGCGCCGGCCGCCGGAACCGGGGCGCCGGGTTTCGAGGGCGCAAGCCGGCCGTCAAAGGCGGGCGCGTAGATTTTCGTTTGGACCCTGATTCCGTGGTCGACCGGGGCGCCGGCAGCCGGCATCGCGCTCTCCGACCAGGCGGACCAGAACAGGGGCGCCTCGCCGGAGCTTTCGACCTCGAATTCCGCGGATGCGGCGCCTTTCAGGGGTCCCGGACCGACTTCAGCCAGCATCCTCGTCCTTTCTTTCCCGAGCCTGCCGATTTCCCTGCCGCCGAACGAGACCGTCGCCGAAGAAAGCCCGGCGCCGGAATCGCCGGACTGCGCGAACGCGGCGAGCGCGAGCACGGCGAGCGCCGAGTCGACCGGGGTCTTCCAGCCCCTTCCCGTCCTCCTGGCGAGGATCTCCATGGCCAGGGCCGATCTGTCCTTCGCGGGCCGGCCGAGCTTCTCCCAGGCCATGAGCAGGAAGGAGAGCGTCTTCACGTCCATGCGCGCCGGGTCGGACGCCGGGCCGGCAAAGACCGAAAGCTCGGCCTCGGCCGCGGAGGGCATCCCCTCGGCGGCCAGCACGAAACCCATCGCCGCGCAATCCAAATCGGTCATGTGGACCGGGTTCTCCCGGGAGACGAGGTACTTCACGAGCCCGCCCTTCTCGATGCCCGCGCATGAGCGCGCGGATGAGAGCGCAAAGGCCGCGAAGACCCTCGCGTTCATCGATCCGAACGCCCTGGCGGATCTCCCGGGCCTGTCCCCTGGAGCCGACAGGACCTGAACCAGGGCGTCCGCCGCCTTGTCCATGTGCTCCCTGTTCACTTCGAACCCCGCCTTCGCGGCGTGGGCCATGGCAGCGAGCGCAAGGGCGGTCATGAACGCGGAGGATTCGTCCTTCCTGCATATCCAGCCCCATTCGCCGGTCGAAAGCCTCATGCGGGCGAGGCCCGAGAGCCCCTGCATGCCGGCCTTCCTGCAGGCGATGGCTGCATCGCCTCCCGAGCCCGATGCGCCGAGCATCGAAGCCGCGGCCGCGGAGCAGAGCACGGATTCGGCCGTCTGCTCCACGCACCCCTGGCCGGGATCGGCAATCGCGTCCACGGTGTCGAGGACCGCGCCGGGAACGGACGCCGACATGCCGATCATAATCCTCGACGCCTCGGCGCCCGCGCCGAGCCCGATTGAGACCTTCCTCTTTCCGCCGCCGGCGGGGATCACCCCCGATAGCCCGCTGCGCAGGATTACGCCCGACCCCGCGAACGGGAACCGGGCGAGGACGGAGTCGCTCTCGGCCCCGTCCTTCGAAGCGACGTCCGCCCTGAACACCGCGGCCCGCTCGTCCCAGCAGAGATGAAGGTCGTCCGCCCCGGATTCCGCAGATCCCGGCACGGCATCGTTGTCCGGCGGATTGCGCAGGTCCACGACGAACCTGAAGACCTTCTCCCCGCCGGGGGGCGCGTCGAATTCCTCTTCCGCCCTGCCGCCCGCGCAAATCGGGAACGGGGAGTGGAACCGGAGGCGC
>DYIT01000027.1:0-25552 GCA_020723505.1 Candidatus Kuenenia stuttgartensis | reverse complement strand
CCCGGCCCTTTTGCAACATCTCCAAAACTCTGGCATTGCCCCACACCGGCCAATGGTGCATGCCGTACATCACCTCCGCCTTGTCGCCCCTGCGAAGCAGCTCGGGTCCTTTCACCATCGCGTAGAAGTTCTTCCTGACGGCGACCTCGTCCCTAACTTCTCCCACCTTCGTGTCGGCGGTGAGCCCCCTTGCCGTGAACCTGAAAGCCCCGATGTTGTCGGGCATGGCGAACGAGATGCGGATGAGGCCGTCCGCGTCGGATTTCAGATCCGCCTCCCAGAAAGCGGTGTCCCGGAAAGCCTTCCTGGCAGGCGTCCGGATATGGGCCGCCCCCCCTCCGTAGGCGGAAAGATTCCTCTTGCCGCCGAATCGCCCCCCGAACGCTCCGCCCGCCCCGCCATCGATGGAAATGTACTTGTCGAACGGCTCCTCGACTGCAAAAACCGGAATCTTCCAAATCCCGAACGAGGGGAATCGGAAAGACCGGTCGAACCACCCCGACGAGATTCGGTGCTCGAGCGCATAGGAGTGGAAGAACTCCCTCAAGTCGGGAACGTTGTCGCTGCAAATCCGGAACAGCGCCTCGTCCACGGCCCCGACCGAAACCGAAGCGCCCGGCCTGGGCTTGCCGTCGAAATCGGATACCTTGACGATTGCGTTGCACGTCTCGCCCGGCTTGTACTCGCGCTTGTCGGTCTTGATTTCGAGCCTCAGGAACCTGTGCACGGGAATCACCTTCACGGATTCCGACGCTCCTTGCGCCGTCTTGTCGTCGAAGACGTATGTGGCCGACACGAAGAAGTTCGGGCTCCACTCCGCAGGAACGACGAGATTCAGGGATCCGCACCCGTCGTCGAGGGCCACCACCCTGTGGGCAAGAATCCTGTCCGTCTCCACGCAGATAAGGGCATGCGTCGATTCCTTCGATGCGAGGACATTCACGCCAACCCCGTCTCCGGGAAGGCAGACCTGCCTGGCGACGGCCACCGTCTTCTTCGCCTCCGCGGGCCCCGCCCCATCGACCTCCACGGGCAGGTCCCTGTCGCGCCACTCGCCCTTGAACCACGCCCCAAGGACGAGTCCTCCGCAGCCCTTCCGCACCGTGAACTCGATTTGGGCCCTCCCGTCCTGGCCGGTGGAGTATTCCTTCGATTGCGGCTCGAAAGCGCCGGGGTCCTTCTTGTTCGCGATTTCCCGGATTCTCAGCTTCCAGGACACGGGCCTGGCTTCGAGGTCGAGAGTCGTGACGGACGCCTTCAGGACGTCGCCCTGCCTGTAGGACAGCCTGTCGGTGGTCACGGAAACCCGTACCGGCATGGCTCTCGCCTCGACCACGGACATGGCTTCGACCGGTATGGGCCGGTCGACTGTGAATGCCGAGACGGAGTAGGCGGCGTCGAAATCCGGGTCTGTCTTGAAATCCACCATGATTTCGCCCTCAGGGCCGCTCACGCACTCCTTCGTGAAAACGACCCTGCCGCGCCCGGCGCCGCTGACCCTCGGGGAGCCCGAGATTCTGTATGCGGCGTCGTGCTCGAAATCGAGCGGCTGCCTGCATATTTTGACGTTTATCTTTTCCCCCGGAATCGGCTCGCCCGAGGGGGTCGTGGCCTGGATTCTGGCGCTTATATGCTCTCCGGCGGCGAGAATCGTCATTCCAGGATCCACGGAGACGTCGATTTCCGGCTTTGTGAACTGCATGACCTTGAAGATGCCCGATTCTTTTCCGTCGCCTGCGAAGGCGGTATAGGCGCCCATCGCCGCCGACACGGGAAGGACGAACGATCCGTGGACCGTGCCGGCTTCGTCGGGCAACATCAGCGCGCTGAACACCGTCCCGCCCGAGTGGCGGATTTCCACCTTTAGGGGCGACGCGCCCGGCAGGAAATAGTTCTCCCCGTCGAACACGCGGATTAGGCCCTTGAAGTTCACCTCGTCTCCGGGGCGGTACACGGGCCTGTCGGTGTAGAACAGGCACTTCAGCATCTTCTCGTGCCGGTCATGTATTGAATCCAGGCTGCACCAGAAGCACATCCCCGGATCGGACGACTCCACGGAAATCCTGTACGCGTGCGCGTGCAGTGCTTCCGGCACGTCGAACACGGCGGTTCCGTCGGGTCCGGTCGAGGCGGAGAGCACAAGGGATAAGGCCGGATAGGTCTTTCGGAGTTCGGCCCCGTCGGCGGCCCCCTTGCGGAACTCCGGGCCCGCCCTGCGCAAGTCTTCGCTGCCTGCCGCGCACGGGGCCTTGAACCCCAGCGCAAGTCCCGCCTTGTAGTCCTGGTCGGGGTTGCGGCCGAGAAGCGCGGCGCCTATGCGGTCGAGGTCGTAGCTGTCGGATATGGCGGCCTTGAGCCCGACGCTTTTCACCGGCGTCCCTGTTAACCGGTCGGTCACGAATGCCACAAGGGAAGTGCGGCCGGCCCGCACGGCAAGCATGAGGTCGGAGACGATGAGCTTCGCCCCTGCTATCACCGGGCAGTACCGCGCTTCGGCGATTGCGGCATAGTAGCCCGGCCCGACCCTGGGCAGGACCGCCGTTTCCGCCTCTTCATTGCCGTTCCGGCAAGACTGGCCGGAGCGCATGCTCCAGACCGCGACTTTCGAGGCGCCGCCAAGCCCCTTTTCCGGAGATGATTCGTCGAACTTCATGAAGGCTTCGTAGCCGGCGAACCTGTACAGGCTGAAGCGAATCACGCCGCGGTACTTCGTCACGAGCTTCAAGCCGCCTGCGGATCCGGAATGGAA
Source organism: Candidatus Kuenenia stuttgartensis (assembly GCA_020723505.1). Taxonomy (GTDB): domain Bacteria; phylum Planctomycetota; class JAKEIC01; order JAKEIC01; family DYIT01; genus DYIT01. The sequence goes on along the minus strand of DYIT01000027.1, from coordinate 22,803 downwards.
CGGCCTGCTCGATTCGTTGACAAGCCTGAACGAGTTGAAATCCGTCTGTATGAAGAGCTTCCCGCCGGACTCTTCCGTTCCGGACTTGAGATTGAACTCCTTCCAGACCCTCCGGCATTCCGCGGGGATTCCGTCGTCCTCGACCGGGGGAAGGTCGGTATCAATCTTTCCGCCCTTCTCACTCTCGAATACATCCCGGGGTTCGTCGTCATTCATCCTCTTCAAACCTGCGATGCCCGCTTTTCCCGAGAGTTCCGCGCGGACCTCCTCCCCGGCGGCTCTGAAGATTTCCGCGTATCTCGCGACCTCCAGGCATTTCTCGATGAAGTTCCCGAAGTCGATTTCCCAGAGCGGCACGGCCTTGGCGGCGATTTCCCGGGCTTTGACGAATCGCGCCACGTGCCTGAAAGCCCGGTCGGCTTCCGGAGTCCCGGGGAATTGCTCGATGATTGCCTTCAGCATCGGCACCGCCTCCTCGTGCCTCTGCTGGCGGAAAAGGAGGTTCGCGAACTGGTAGCGCACGGGAAGGTCGCGCAACGAGGGGTCCCCGAAATCCCTGAGGAACTCCTCCTCGCCGACAAGGTCGTAGGCCCACCTGACCACTTCCGCAAGGGCGACCAGAGGCCCGAATTCGGCCTCGGCTCGACCGGAGCCCTTCATCATCGCCTTCGCGTCCTCGAGGTCCTCGATGAACCTCTCGGCAAGCCCTTCACCTTCCGTTCCCCAGTCCCGGGGCGAAGATTCGTTCGCGGCGAGGATGTATCCCCCCATGTCCCTGTGCATGCCAAGGTTGAAGGGCGCGAGCAAATCGCCTTCCTGGGTGAACATAGCAGGCCGCAGGGCGGCGAACTTCACCCTGAGGATGGCGGCAGCCACTTCCTCGGACTTGTCCACAAGGGGGAGCCCGGCGGCAAGACCGTACGCCTCCTTGTACGACTTCTTCTCGAGAAGGGCGGAGGCGAGCTTGAGCGTCATGCGCTGGCAGCGCACCGAATCCTCCTCGCGCCTGCGGACGAGGTCGAGCCCTTCCGCGGCGCGGCCCAGCCTTCCCGCGTCGATGTAGGCGGCGAATTTCTCCTCCACTCCGTCGCCGTCGAGCGCCCAGTCGTCCCCGCCGCCGGCAAGGGAAAGCACGACCGCAATCGCCGCGGCTATTGACGCGACGGCGGCTGCAGCTGCGATGCCGGCGAACGGCAATCCGCGTTTCTTCGGGAGTCGCCCGGCGTCCATCGCCGGGAACCTGGGAGCTTCAGGATGTTCCGCTGATTTGGAATCCCCGGCGGGATCGGCATGTCCTCTCTCCTCTTCCGGTCCGCTCTCCTGGTATCTCGCTGACCTGCGGGATGGCATGGGCTACCTCCATATCATTGATTCGCCGCACAAAGCCCTGATTTCGGGCGAAATGCTCGAGACGGCGATGCCGGGCTTGTCCGCAGATTCATTAACGTGGAAACTCGAGGACGGTTCGATATAAGGCATTAATCTGAACAGTATGTTGGTGAGACCCTGAACCGTGCCGAAGGCTCTGGTTCAGGGGTAAGTTCGTATGATGGTATGCTGGTCTGAGGTCTAAAGTCGAAAGCATGCCCTGAGCGAGCGCAGCGAGTCGATGGGTCCAAGGTCGAAGGTCTCTGGAAGAAGTGTAGAGGGTCCAGGGTCGAGGGTAGAGCAGTCGGCGAAGTCCCTCGACTCCGCTCGGGACATTCGCCTCCCACAGGATCGGTAGGGCCTGCGAAATACCTGAAGGCAAGATTTCCGGAAGAAGTGCTGAGCAAAACCTGTTTCATGTGAACAGGGGAGCAGGTGAGAGGGATGCCCGGGATAAGATATTAACCACCGAATACGCCGAAGGCACCGAAGGAAAGGAATAACCGGTGATTCCAGTTCCCGGGTGCTCCCTCGGTGTCTTCGGTGGTGAATGGGATTAATAGCCCACCGAGGCAAGTTTCTAATGCAACATTAGGATATACTGTCGAGTGCCGCATGTTCCGATTAGCTCCAGCGTAGTGGCGTGGTCTACCCAATCTGCGAGAGGCCAAGCAAGAGAACCAACAGGCAGAAAGATATGTCTATCATCTATTCCCGATTCGCGAGGTAGAAATACCTGTCACTCTCCCGTCAGCCCGAGCCACTCGCGGGCCCTTGCGATGTCCCGGAACGGGAGCACGGTATGGCCATGGCGGCCGGGCTGCTGCGCGTACATGTTCACGAGCCCGAAGAGGACGTCGCCTGAAACCACGACGGCGCACATCGTCGTGCCGACGCTGAAGAGCAGATCCCCGTGATACTGCGCCATTTCGTCCATGCGCTTCCATGAGATCCCGATTTCCGCGCCCCGCAAGTCGCAGATTTCCCGCTTGATGAACTCGCGGTCGGGGTCGGACTGCAGCGCATTCCTGTATTCCAAGATGTCGCTCTCCGTGATTGTCCCGGAAGCTTGCATGGACAGCAGGAAGAGATCCCGGTCGATTTTGTACGAAATCGGCATGCGCAGAACCTCCTGACTGCATTCTACACCAAAACGCGCAACAGTAGATATAAATCCGCTTGAACCGCGAATGAATGCAAATGAACCCGGCTTCGCCTTGACCTCACACGCGAGGGCGCTGTCACAGTTTCTATTCGACCTTGGACCCTCGCTCGAAAGCAGTCTATGGCTTATAGAGTTTTCACCCCTCCCCCTTCACCCCTACCCTCTCCCCGAAGGAGAGGGAACTGCAGTCCGCGAACCTCTCACCCATGTTTGGGGGACGTAGGTACCATGTGGATTTCCCGGAAGTTCACATAGTACCTACGTCCCCCAAGATTGAAATGCGGTCTATTCAGCCGATCACAACTGACCGCATTTCATTTGAACTTCATCGCCATCTTGCGTATCTGCGCGTCGGTCAGCGGGGATCCGTCGCCCATGAACTGGACCAGCGGGGCCGGCCCGGCCTCGAGCGGCTCCCACCCGCCTTCCGCTTTGTCCAGGAAGGCGAATTCCATCAGCGAAGGAACCACGGGAATCACGCCGTTCAAGGCTTCGACCTTCCCGTCCTTCCACCACGTTACAGCGACCTTCTCGCCTGCCTTCATTTTCAGAGCCGCCTCTATGCCGTGGCAGTCTGCGCACCCCCTGGCTTTGCCTGAAATCGAATGCGTGAAGCAGGGGGCAAAGGCGGCGAACGTCTTCTTCCGGAACACGACGGTCTGGACGTTCGCAGAGGTCACCTGGCCCTTGTAGTTGACGAGCATGACGCCAATCTTCCTGGTCTCCAGGAAGCTGCCCTGCAATTGCTTCGTTTTAAGAAACTCGTCGAAGCTAAGGTTGCAGAGGGCGATTGTGCCGCTGACGTGGCAGGCGTTACAGTGGAGCTTGCCCTTGTGCTTGGAGTGCGGCTTCGTTTCGGCGTAGTAACCGGGCTTCCCGCCGCTCTTGTGGCATGCCGTGCATTCCGCCTGTGTGCCGCCCGAATCGCGCATATGCTTGCGCTCGGCCATGCCCGTCCCGTGAAGCCGGTGGCATTTCGAGCACTCGAATCCTGCCCTGGCATGCACGTCCTGCGTTCCCGCGTTCCGATCGATATCGGAGAGCGCAGCCGAGCGGAAGTGGCACTTGAGGCACGATTTGCTCTCGCCGGCCTTTGCAGCGGAGAACACGACCTTGCCGTCCTTTTCCTCGCCGTGGCACGAGTTGCAGTCGCGCGAATGGCAGCTGCCGCACCCCGTGTCGCCGAAGGGGATCTTTGAAATCCCGCCCAGCCCGTCCGCGGCCTCATACCAGAAGCGGATACCCGCGGTCGTCGCATGCAGGCTCCGGGCCCATGCGGCGGCTATCTCGGGGTGCGCGGCTGCCGGGTCCTGGTCCTTCTGAATGGCCGGCTCATCCTTGGGTTGTGCAGGAGGATTTTCCGCTGGCTGTTCCGCGGGTTTTTCCGCCGGCTTTTCCGCGGGAGTCTCCGCGGGCGGGTCCGCAGGCTGCTCCGCCGGCTGTTCGGCTGGTTCATCCTTCTGATCAGCGGGCTGCCCGGCGGGCTTATCGGCAGGATCAGACCTGTTTTCCTGGGAGCAGCCGCAGAAAAGCGCAAGGGCGGCCAGGAAGACAGAAATCAATGAAGCTAATCGTGTCATGCTTTTCCTTGTATCATTCCGGGACTCGGGAATCCTGGAACAGACATCCAATGAAATCTACGCACCTTAGTGTCTGGAAGTCCAAAGGAATTTCGAAGCCTCTCTGAATTCACGGAGAGGCACAGCAGACGAAGGCATGGAATGGGCTCTGTCGGCGGCTATGCGGGACCGATCACCGATTCCCTGCACAGTGGCCGACGATCCTGTGGGAGTTGATAATCGACGGAGTTCCGGCCGTGTGCCATGCATTCGCCGGAACATCCGCCTCCCACAGGATCAATTGTCAATGCGGAATTCCGGGCGGTAGTCCCGCTGGAGCCCGGAACATCCGCCTCCCACAGGTAGCCCGGCTTTCCGATGCTCTGCGGATTTACACCATAGAGCCGCGGCTCTGGATTCCGGCTTTCGCCGGAATGACGGGCGGCGCCCTGATCGAAGGTCCCTTGTTTGGGCTCCTCAGCAGTGCCTTGCAGCCTCAGAGGTATATTTTACGCGCCTTGCGCGAAAAATGAACATGCGCAAAACTGCAATCCTGCGTCTATCATAGTGGAATCGAAAGGACGTCTGATGGATTCCGAAACGCAATCGATTGTGGAAAAGGCCAGGGAAGGGGACCGGGAGGCTTTCGGCAGCCTGGTCCGGAGGTACGCGCGCCTCGTCAACGCTGCGGTATATTCCATGTCTCAGGACAGGGACGAGGCGGAGGACATCGTCCAGGAATGCTTCGTGAAAGCCTGGCGGTCGATAGGCACCCTCAAGGAGCCCGGTACTTTCGCGTCCTGGCTGGTCAGGATTGCGCGCAACCTGGCCCTGGACAGAGTAAGGAAACGCGGCATGGTCATGCATGAAGGCGAATGGGAAGAGAACGCTCCGGACTCCAGGCCGGGCCCGGAGGCGGAAGTCGCGTCCGGGGAGACGGCCTCCAAGGTCAGGGAAGCGGTCGCCAGGCTGCCGGAGAAGCACAGGGCGGCGGTGGTCATGAGGTTCATGGAGGACATGAGCCACGACGAGATAGAGGAAGCAATGGGGATTTCCGACGGCATGCTCAGGGGGCTTCTCGCGAGAGCCCTTGCGGGCCTGAGGAAGAGCCTCATGCACCTTGCAGCGGCCGGGGAGGGCCGCAACCAGTGAAAGGCGGAGGGATGAAGGACATACACGCCAATATCGAGGAATACGCCGCGGCCTCCGCCGCGGGCATGCTGACGGCTGCGGAGGAGCAGGCGGTGCGCGAACACGCTGCATCCTGCCCCTCCTGCCGCTCGGCGCTCGCGGAGTGCCGCAAGGTCGCGAATTTGCTTGGGAACGCGCTCGGGGCCGAAAAGCCCGGCGCCGGTTTCGAGGAGGAGATAGCCATGAAAGTGGAGAAGAGGATAGACGAAAACGGAAAGAAGGCCGCATCGCCCTTAATCAGGAGGCTCTGGATACCCGTGAGCGTGGCCGCGGCCGCAATAATCGCAGTGGGGATTGCGTACTCGGTGTCTGATTTGGTCACGTCAGGGGGGGGCCACTCCGGGCAGGCCGGAGAAATAGCACTCATGGATGCATGGGCCAAGGATCACAAGGGAGCAAGCGGCGCATGCGAGCCCCAACCTGCGCCTGGGACTATTTCCCGCCAGGAAACCATGCTCGCGTTCGTCAAGGAAAAAGAAAGCAAGAGACGGGACTTCGCCGAGGAGGAAGAGCGCATTCCCCTGGAGTCTCCGGAGGACGGGCGGTATCACAACACAGAGCAGTACGACCACATCCAGGACAATCCGTTCGTGAAGACCGCGGACGACGCGATGTCGACTTTCTCAATCGACGTTGACACCGCGTCCTATTCCAACGTGCGCAGGTTCCTGCGGGAAGGCAGGCTGCCGCCCAGGGGCGCGGTCAGAATCGAGGAGATGATTAATTACTTCAACTACTCCTACGCCCCGCCCGATGGGAGGGTTCCGTTCGCGGTGCGCATGGAGGTGTGCGAGTGCCCGTGGAAAGCGGGGCACAGGCTGCTGCTGGTGGGTATAAAGGGAAGGGTGGTGGAGAGCAGCAGGAGGCCCAAGGCGAACCTCGTGTTCCTCATTGACGTCTCCGGGTCCATGGACGATCCGGCCAAGCTTCCGCTTCTCGTGAGCTCCATGCAGACGCTCACGAACAGCCTCGATCCCGGGGACCGCGTGGCCATCGTGGTCTACGCCGGCGCGGCGGGGCTGGTTCTTCCCTCCACTCCCTGCGAGCGGAAGCAGGAGATACTCGAGGCGCTCGGGAACCTCCGCGCAGGCGGGAGCACTCAGGGCAGCGCGGGGATAATGCAGGCCTACGAGGTGGCGCGGGAGAATTTCATTGCAGGCGGAATCAACAGGGTCATCCTTGCGACGGACGGGGATTTCAACGTCGGCATCACCAACCGCTCGGACCTCGTGGACCTCGTGAAGAAGAATGCCGAGTCGAAGGTGTTCCTGACCGTGCTGGGTTTCGGGACGGGGAACATCAAGGACGCCCAGCTCGAGGAGCTCGCGGACAAGGGCAACGGGAACTACGCGTACATCGACACGTTGAAGGAGGCGAACAAGGTCCTGTCCGAGCAGATTGGCGGGACGCTCCTCACCATAGCGAAGGACGTGAAAATCCAGATGGTGTTCAACGAGGTCGAGGTGGAGGCGTTCAGGCTCATCGGGTACGAGAACCGGGTTCTCAGGCACCGGGATTTCGACGACGACAGGAAGGACGCGGGCGAAATCGGCGCGGGCCACACGGTCACGGCGCTGTACGAGTTTGTTCCGGCCGGGGCAGGGGACAGGAAGCCGGAAGTGACGCCCTCGCCGTTCAAGACCCCGGGCCAGCCCACGGCCGAGGCGTTCAGCGGCGCGGTCTGCCAGCTCCGGATGCGCTACAAGGAGCCCGAGGCGGACCAGTCAATCCCGCTGGTCTTCAGGGTCGAGGATTCCAGGGCGGACATCACGCGGTCGTCGAACGACTTCCGCTGGGCCGCTGCGGTCGCGGGATTCGGCATGCTGCTGCGCGATTCGGAGCACAAGGGTAACTCCACGTTCCAGCAGGTCCTGATGCTGGCCGAGGAGAGCGTCGGCAGGGACCAGGGCGGGTACAGGGCGGAGTTCCTGGACCTCGTCCGGACCGCGATGAGGCTCAAGGGATAGCGTTTGCCCGGCGCGCGGGCGCGCAGGATTGATGCGAAGCAGGGGGCGGCCTTTTCGGGCCGCCCTTTTCGTTTATAATCCGGTGCGATTATCGCGGGAATCGTCGATCTTCCTGAGCATTACCGGAGGAACAGCATGAAGTACAAAGCCTCGCCATTTCTTCTGTTGGCCATAGCCTTTGCCGGCCTGCACGGTCTCGCCACAGCGGGCGAGGGGCCGGTCGAGGGTCCGCCGAAAACCATTACGGTTCCGATGAAAACCATCGTATTCCCGATGGAATGGTGGAAATCGTCGCAAGCAGGTTTCCGCATCAGGAAGGACGCCGCGGCCGAAAAGCCCGAAGGTTATGACCTCCTTTTCACCGGCAGGGGGCCTGCGGATAAGGCGGAAGACATCAGGTTGCTTCTGAAGATGGGGGATGGCAAGTACATGCTTTTCCTCTGGATTCCGGAAAAAACTTTCAAGGCGGTTCCGCAGCTCGAGAAGTCGCTGTACAAGAACCACATGGCGTTCGGGCCGGTGCAGCCCAAGGGATATCCTGCCGTGACCGTCCATGCAATCATTCCCAAGACCGGCTCCGCCGACTGGACGGCCGACATCCGCGATCTTCTCGTGCTTCCCCACGAGTTCATTGCCGGCAAGCTCAAGCACAGGTCCGGGACAGTGGCAGTCGGAATCCTGGACACCACATTCGACGGCAGGTACGGCGACATTTGCGAAGAGGAAGGCAAGCCGGCAGACCTTTTCCTCATGGACCGAAACGGTGATGGCGACCTGGAGGTCGGCAGCAAAGCTCGCGAGTCGGGGCCGCTGACCGGACTGATTCGAATCGACGACCAGCTTTGGTCCCCGGAAGTCCGGGACAAGACTCTGATTTTCCGCAAGTCCGATGTCGCGACTTTCAGGCTGAAGGCGGTCGGATATACCGGGAAATGGGGCATGGAAGGCAGAAGCGTTCTTCTGGGGGATTTCACCGCCGTTTGCGACGCCCACGGCTGCATCGAGCTCCCGAGGGAGCAGTACCGAATCCTGGAGTTCATATTCCTAAGGGGCGACACGCAGATTCGCATCGATTCGGACAATCCGTCGGCGCCGCGCAATCCGCCGGAAGGGGAGGAAGATACGGTCGAAATCAAAGCCGATTTCAAGAGCAGCCTGTCGAACACCAGAGTGCCCGGGGGATTCAGGCTCGAATACCGGCTGACCGGTTTCAATGGGAAGCTCGCGGAGGTCCACCGCGCGGGCGCGAGGATTTTTCCCGTGTTCGAAGTCGTTGCCGCGAACGGGACGGTTTTCGCGCCGAAGGACTTCAGCCCTTCAGGGGATGGCGCTCCGGGGGTGTTATGGTCGCCGAAAGGCCTGACCGGCAAGTTCGTGGTTCATGCGAAGCTCGACTCGGGGGAATTCGCTCTGCCTGAAACAGGGCCAAAGGAGCTGCTTGTCGAGTAGGTTTCATTTCCGGCGCGTCCGGGCGAGGGGGACCATGCGCAGAGTACTCCTGGTATCCGTTGCGTTGGCGGTCGCTGCGGGGGCGGCAGCGGCGGTAGTCATTCTCATGCATGCGCCGGACGAGCCGATGGCGGAAGCGCCGGGAACCGGGCCTGTGGAAGGATCCGGACATCCAGGCGAAGAGCAGCCCGCGCGGAAGCCCGCGGAAGGAAGCCGGCCGGCCGGGGCCGAAGCGCTCAGCCTCGAGGGAGTCCTTACAATCGAGGGCGACCCAGCCCCGGACACGAGGCTGCGCCTGAGGCTGGTGCCGCTCGAATCGCGGGACCCGGGGGTGGATTCCAGGGACTTCGAGACGGCCGTCAAGGCCGGACGGTTCGCCTTCGATTCCCTTCCAGCCGGGGATTTCGCCGCGTGCTTCATGCCGCAGGGGCTCGCGTGGTCCAAGGTGATGAAGCTCGAAATACGGCCCGGGCGCTCCTCGAGGCGCGACGTGGACGTATTCAAGGCCTCGGGGGCTCGATTACTGTTCACCAGCGGAGGCAAGCCGGCCGCGGCGAAGCAGGCCAGGATCACGGCGCGGCACGTCATTTGGCCCGAGGAGTACAGGGGATTCCCGTTCCCCGAATCCGAGTCGTCGACGAGGACCGGGCCCGACGGGGTCGCGGAAATCCACGGGCTGACGCCGGGTTTCAATTCCTTTTCCGGCGTCTGCGGCGGGATTGCATGGGAATGCTCTTCAATCGGCCTGCGGGCGGGCGAGGTCCTGGTCCTCGCAATCGAGCTCGGGGGCGCGGCGCTTTCGGGGATTGTCCAGTCCGGGGACGGGAAGCCCTATGCGGGGGCGACGGTGGTCGCGGACGTGGCCCGCGCCGGCGGTTTTTCCTATTCGGTGGACAGGCTCATTGCGAAGAGCCGGCCGGACGGCCGGTTCAGTTTCAGCGGCGTGGCGGCCGGACGGAAGGTGATGCTCAGCGCATGGGCTCCCGGGTACGTGTGCGAGAATCCGTTCGAAACGGTCTTCAATCCCGGGCATCCGCCGGAATCCGTCATCCTCCGTCTTCTCTGGACCGGGATCGCGTCCGTGACCGTCCGCCTTGCCCGGCCCGACGGGAGTCCTTTCACGGGCAGCATCGAAAGCCTCGGCATCGCAAGGGATCGGAGCGGCGGATTCCAGAACCTGCCCGTAATCGCGAACCCCGCAAAGCCCGGCGTATACGAATGCGGGGGTCTCTCGGCCGGAATGCAGGTCGAGCTGATGCCGATTCCGGCGGAGGATAGCGTCGTTTCGCCCGATTCTGTCGATCTCACGCTGGAAGCCGGGGCGAATCCGGAAGCGAGATTCACGGTCTCGAACCCTCCCGAGGTCGCGGGAAGAGTCCTGGATTCCGCATCAAGGCCCGTGGAGGGCTGCCCTGTATGGCTCGACGACGACAGGAACAAGACGTGGGAGGATTGCGTGAGACGGGGCACGGCGGACGTGGCGAAGAAGACGGGATCTGACGGGCGGTTCCTTCTCACGGGGTGGGAATCCGGAGAGAAGTACGTCGTGGCCATGGCAGTGGCAAAGGGCAGGGTGCTGATGGGATCGGCGGGTCCGGTCAGGCTCGAGAGCAGCAAGAGATCCGACGCGGGCGACGTGGTCCTCGAGGAGGTCGGGAAGTGGGACGGGCCGTGCAAGGTGGCGCTGTCGTTGAAGAAGGCCTCCGACGGGGCGCCGGTCCGGAACGCGGAGGGGAAGATGAGGATCTCGAGCAAATCGCAGATCTCCATGGGCCCCGTCAAATCGAATCCCGCGGGCGTGGTGGAAGTCGTGATTCACTGGCCGGGAGAATACGCCATAAGGCTGGAAATTGAAGGATTCTTGCCGTTCACGCTCGAGGGAGTCGCGTACGACGGCGGCGAGACCCTCGAGTTCGACGCGATGCTTTCCTCGGGCGGGGCGGTCTTCCGCGGGAGGATTGAGGGCGTTCCGGCCGAAGTCATGGCCGGAATCGCCGTGACGCTCGCACCTTGCGATAGCGGAGCAATGCCGCACACGGCCGATCGGACCCAGCCGGGCAAGGACGGGAGGTTCTCGTTCGCCGGGCTTGCGCCCGGGCGCTACAGCGTGACGCTCGCAGGCACGGGCCCGTACTTACCCGTCGCCATGAAGATATCGCTTGGAATCGCGGCGGCGGACGCTACCGAGAAGCACGTCGCCTCCGGCGAGGAGCTCGTCCTGAGGCCTGTTCTCGGGGCGGCAATCCCCGGCAGGGTGGTCTACTCGGACGGCACGCCCGCAAGAGGCCGCGAGGTCATGGCGCAGCCGAAGGAGGGCACCGAGGATCCCGCGGATATGGGCTACGAAGCCCAGATGGCGGTTTCGTACAAGCTTTCCTGCGAAACTGCGGTCGACGGATCGTTCAGGCTGGAGGGGATTCAGGGCGGCGTGTATGAGATTCGGGTCAGGGACGACGACGCATGCGTGGAAGTTAAGGCGGTGCTGGGAGAGGAAACCGCGCCCGTGACCGTGAAGCTCGAGACCTTGCCGCCGGTTGAGGCGCCGGTCTCCAGGCTCAGGTCGAGGGTCTGCGTTTTTTATCCGGACGGGAATCCCGCTCCGGGGGGCAAGGTGTACGTCCTGGACGACTGGTGCGGGCTTTCGTACCTGGGTTATGTCGAGGAGAGCGGAGAGGCGAAGATAGAGGATTTCGAGATAGAGGGTGGGGTGGCCCGCATCTGCGCCGTGATGCCGGGATACGCGCCGTCGGAATTCGCGTGGATTCGCCTGGCTTCGCAGCCCAAGTCCGTGGATCTCCATCTGCGGCGCGGCGGGGAGATTTCCGGGAAGGTCAACCTGCCGGCGGAGGGAATCTCGGGAGACGTAGTGGTCGCTGCGTCGTTCTGGGGCCACGGCGGCTTCGGGGACCTGCGCTTCATCTCGAAACCCGGGAAGGACGGGAGCTACAGAATCCCGGATCTCCCTCCCGGCGCGTACAACCTGCGGCTGGATTTCGCGTCCGGCGGGACCGACGGGATAGGCATGCACATGGCTGTCCGCAAATACGTCATCCTCGGAGCAGGGGAAAAGAAGGAGGCCGACCTGGATTACAGGGCGCTCGGGAAGATTACAATCGAATCCAATCTCAGCCTGGGGGAAGGCGAGGAAGGCTACGTGGAAGACGCGCCCGTGTGCGGCAACGTGTTCTGGCCGGCAGGACCGAGGTCCTCAATTTATCCTCCCGAATGCCCGCTGGCGGATTCGGAGGTGGCGTTCAACGGCTCGGAACAGGACCTGGAACCCGGCAGATACGTCGTCGCCAAGGAGATGGGATTCAAGCTCGCGCGGCTGTGGTTGACCAGCGAGGGCGTTTCCGTGGCGGCTCGAGGCGAGGCCAAGGTCGTTCTGAACTTCAATCCGGCGGAGTGCGGGGCAATCGAGGGCAGGGTGCAGGCGGTGCAGGGGGAGGGGCGGCTTCCGTTGTACGGCGTGTTCCTGTGGAGGGAGGGCGCAAGGGCCCTGGTGAGGCCGGACCCGACAGGCAGGTTCAGGTTCGACAGGCTGCCCGCAGGGACTTACCAGGCCCGGCTGATTTGGGGAACCTGGTGGGAGCCGGTGAGGGACCTTGAATCCGTGACAGTGGAGAAAGGGAGCACGGCGAATCTCGGAACCGTGGCGGGGAGGGAGTGAGGGAAGGAAACGACGACGAACACGATGAAGGTGTGAACCGTGAACCGTAAGACGTTGTCTGAACCGTGCAAAAGCAAACCGAAGACCATAACCACCGAAGACACCGAAAACACCGAGGACACCGAAGAGAAGAGAGAAGAGGGAAGAGAGAAGGGTCCTAAGTCGAACGTCCAAGGTCGATGCCCCGGGAAGGGTTGAGGGTACAGGGTCGAGGGTCGAGTGCGGAGTAATCGGCGAAGTCCCTCGACTCCACTCGGGACATTCGCCTCCCACAGGATTAATTTAACCTGCGAAGTGCAGGAATGCTGTATCTCCTGTAGGAGGCGGATGTTCCGGGCTTCCAGCTCTCAAATCGCCCGGAACTCCGCCGATTATCACTCATGGTATCGTCATTCCGGCGAAAGCCGGAATCCAGCCAGGAGTGTCAACCTGAAACCAGGGACTTTACATACGTGGGCCATGAGCAGACCGATACGTAATCGGTCCAAGGTCGAAGGTCGGGCAATCGGCGAAGTCCCTCGACTCCGCAGCGGGATAATGCCCCCCACAAACAGCGCTGCTGTTGGACCTCTGAGCTCCGACCGTCGACCTTGATTCTCCGCTTCCCAGTTGAGATTCGGGTTTTGGGATTTTGTTGGATTTTGGTCCTCCTGCGCCTGCCGTCGCGCATGAGGCTTCGGCGGACCTGCGAGATTTGAGATTTGGGGTTTTCCCGCGGGTCAGTCCTTCCTGGGGAGGATTTCGCCAGTCGCCTCGTCGAGGACGAGGTTTCTCATGTTCAGCATGAGCTTGAGCAGATCGCCGAAAACGATTCCCTGGACATTGAGCTGAATCAGCAGGTCCTCTTCCACATCCACGCCCATGCGCAATCCGACCCCGCTCAGGGCCGAGAGCCACTCAATCGAGGCATCCAGGGTGACGTCGGACACAGCGAACGTCATGAGGACGTTCTTGCGGTCCTGGTACTTGAAACGCGGTTTAATCGGCTCGGATGCGGCGGTCCTGTTCCGGAGGTAAATGTCCCATGTGTTCGGGCCATCCTCGACGGAGAGCTCGGCCTGCAAAGGCTGCCGTCCGGCCGACAGGATGGTGAAAAGGTATTTTCCCGGCTCCAGGCCGGTGATGGAGTAGCTCTCCGGAATGCGCGAGCAATCGCCGAGCGGGACTGAACGTATGAATCCCTCGGGACGGTCGATTCTCTCGAAATGGCACGTCCCCCCGCGCCATGGCGGAATCACACCGCCCTCATCCACGGCCTCGAGCTTTATCCTGCCTCCGATGCTCGCACCCCTGCTGAAGACGACCGGTTCCGTGCGGGTCGTCTTCTTCCCGGCCTCTACGTTGAACTCCACCCTCGCGGGCACGAATCCCGGCGCTTCCAGGACGTATTCATGGGTTCCCGCGATGCTGCGCAGGACGAAGATCGACGGGCTGTTTTGACGCACGAAAGGCATGAAAGCGTTGTACGGCAAGAACGGGTAGCGCTGCGCCCCCGGGACGTCGGTTACCCATGCCTGGACGACGACTGGTGCCGGATCCTCGCCGTCCTCGGGAATTGCCATGAATTCGACGGAACCGAGCGGCCAAATCACAATCCTGACCCCGAGGTCGCCCGCGTTGACCGCGAGCTCCTGCCTGATCGTCGTATACTCGGGCATCCCTTGGAGTTTCGGGCTCAGGAGGACCTGGCCTGCGCGGAAACCGCCGGCAACGAACGCTCCCTCCGCTCCGGCCGGGACCTGCTTTTCCATGGCGTCGTCCGAACCGAATCCGGGTCTGCTTGCCTGGCGCATGACGACGCAAATCCCCTCCATTCCCTTTCCGGAAAGGCCGTCCACGACCTTTCCCTCGATGCTCAGGCCCTTTGCGAGGATCAGGAGGATCGCTTCAGGATCGGCGCCCGACGGGACGTCCACCTGGACGCATTCCTGCCTGTGGGACGGGGAGTCGGCGATGAGAAAGCACCTGCCGGTCTTGGTCGCTTCTATCTGGAAAGATCCGTCGGCCATGCTCGATGCCGAGGGCCAGCTCGACATGGAAGTCTCGCGGAACATCCTGAGGGCCTCGCCGGGACCAGCGAATCCCTGCCCCCTGCCCCATGGCAGGGCGAGAACCAGGCGGACTCCATGCAGCGGAAGGCCTGTTTCGTCCGTGACGCTGCCCTTGACGAGCCGCCGCGGTTCGACTCCCAGGACCAGGTGGACCGGCGGGGGGTCGGACCGGGAAGGCACGTCCACCTCCACGCACGCCTGCCGGTATTGGGGGGAGTCGGTGATTAGAAAACAAATGCCCGCTTTCCCGGTTTCTATCGAGAACGATCCGTCTTCGGCGCTCAGGGCGGAAGGCCAGCTCTGCATGTCGAACTGCCGCAGGATCTCCAGGGCTTGGCTCGCGCTGGAAAACTTCCTGCCTTTGCCCCATGGCAGGGCAAGCACGAGACGGATTCCCGCCAGCGGGCGGCCGCTTTCATCGGCGACATCGCCCTTCACGATCCTGCGCTGTTCCCCGGGCTCCGCCGCGGGAGAGGGGGGATTGGAGTCGCCGCTCCCGGTCTCCGGCTCGGCAGGCGCGCCCTCAAAACCGCCTCCGAATCCTCCGCTCTCCTCCTGCACCTTCTCCTCCGGCTCGATTACGGCCGGTGTTATCGGGTCGTCCTGGGGAGGCTGGAAAATGACGCCGGTGAACGTGAGGATCCCGCAGACGAAGAACACCGCGACGAGGAATACGAATGCAAACTTGCGCATCACAGCCTTCATTATACAACCTGATTCCCTCGAAAAACCCCCGACTGCGACGCGATTCATGATTCGCTGAATGCCGTCATTGGAAGCCGGAATCCCCGGCGAATCGCTGCGAATTCCACCGGAGCCGCGGCCCGGGTACAATCCACCGCAGGAGCTGCTCGCCCAGGAGTTCAGGACGCTCAAGTCGCTGCGGCACCCGAACCTCGAGGACGTATACGATTTCGGCATGCGCCCGCGGCTTTTATCTACGCATGCGCCCTGGCCTTCGACGCCGCCCCGGCAAGTCCGCGATTCGCCCTGACGCGGGCCACCCTGCCTGCAAAGCGCCTTGCCCTGCGGGAATCCCCGAGCATCCTTTTCACAAGGTCCCTGCAAGACCGAATCAGGGAGGCGTACCAGAACAGCGCGAAAACCGCCACTGCAAGTGTCAGGATAGCAATGCCCAACATGAGCAGGAAAGTTCCCGTTGCAAGGGTATACGCGGCGATGAAAGGCAGCGCCGCGGTGAGGACCGTCAGTATGCCCCAGAAAATCATGTAGTTGACTGCGTTCTTTTCGACTGATTTCGACCGGAAATGCACTCCGATTCCGCGGATGAAGAGGAGGAACAGGAATTCGCCGGCCGTGCTGACCAGCGTCGAGAGCAGGGGCAGGGCCGAGGATCCGCCGGTCTTGGCGCGCGCCAATGAGAAAATGACCGACAATCCCACGCCTGCGGCCATGAATATGAGCGACCCGATAATCAGTTTTCGGAGTCCTGTGCTCTCGGGGACTGCGCAGCACATGACCTTGCCGACGATGATTGCCACGCACAGGGCGAGCACGGAAAGAATCGAGACTACGATTATGGGCATGGCGAGCCGCCTATCGATTAAGGCGCCGGCAATCGCCAGAATCAGGCCGCCTCCCACGGTGCATACCAGGGAGAGGAACGAGACATACATCACGGTCAGGCCTGTCTCGACGCTTCTCCACCCCCTGTTCCCCTGGACGCAACTCGCTTCGGCTTCCTTCCACGTCCTGCGACGTCTTGAGGAGGAGATCCTGGCCTCCTCCTGCAATCCGTCTTCCGGAGCTTCGAGGACCGCCGTCTCGGGGACCTCGACTGCCGCGCCGCAGGAACCGCAAGCTATGCGCTTTCCGGCGGATGCCGAAGGAACGTTCAAAACCCGGCCGCATGAGCACTCAACGGAAATCGTCATCTCAATCCTCCAGTCCGGCAGGATGCAAGCGGCTTGTCCTGACCGCCTCATCCAGCCTGATGCGGATGAGTTTTTGCAAACTGTATGCCGTACGGGGGAGGAATCGATCCGGCGATGCAACTCATTCGTTTGATTCGAGTTGCGAGCAGGTCTTTCGGGTCGCGGTTCCTGCGGGCAATTCGCCGGCGTCATTGCTGCCGCATGATGGCGATTTCGACCGCCGCCGCAAGCCTTCCGATCCTGATGAATCCTACTGCGTTAAAGTCAGGAGACAAGCAGCAGGAAAATCCCAATGTCTAAATCATAGTTCCCAGGATACTTCGTTGGGGGTTGGGATTTCATTGTGGTTTGGAGGTTGGGATTTCCCGTGATGCCGCCTGCTTGGGATTAGCGTTGTAGGGTTAACCTGATCGCGCTTCGTGCGAAGCGCGTGGTATAACCCGGACGAGCCTGAATCACTGTTGGGTTCCGGCCTGTCCGGGTTATGGTCTGACATGGGATCCGAATCAGACATCATGCTCGTCCTGCTCGGCATGCAGATGAGGTTCTTCGGGCGGGAACAGGTCGCCGAGGCATGCGCCGCATTGGCGCAGGACCGCAGGAAGCCGCTTCCAGACCTCCTGCAGGCCATGGGGCATCTGAAGGCGGAAACCCGGCTGCTCCTCGAAGGCCTTGTGGCAGCGCATATCAATGCGACCTCGGACGGCGATCCGTCGGTCTGCCTGGCGTCCTTCCCCGTGGACGAGGAAACCCGCAGGACGCTCGAAGTCCTTCTGGCCGGCGATGTCCCGGACCAGACCCTGCTCGAATGGCAGGGGCGGGAGGGAAAGACGGATACCCGGTCGCATCCGGAATTCGGCGATGCGTTCACGTCCGGCGCTGCGACCATAGTCGAGAAGCCTTCCGGCCGCATGAAAGGTGAGCAGGCTCCTGCCGCGGGACTCAGGAGCACGGGCGGGGAGAAGTACGAGTTCGGGTCCGAGCTCGGGCGGGGGGGATTAGGCCGCGTCGTGGAGGCCAAGGACAGGGACTTCGGCCGCGAGGTGGCGGTGAAGATGATGCTTCGCGGGGCCCGGGACCCCGGGGCCTTGGAGAGGTTCCTGCGCGAGGCGCGCGCCGCTGGAAGGCTGCCGCATCCCAACATCGTGCCGGTTTATGAGATAGGGGTGCTTGCCTCGCCGGAGCAAGAGTCGGGAGGCATGGGGCAGGGCGTGCCGTATTTCACAATGGCTAAGATATCCGGTAGGGATTTGAGGAAGATACTGCTTGCGGTTTTGAGGGGACATTGGGTGGGGGTCGAGGGTATAGGGTCGAGGGTCGAGAGAGAGGAATTCGAGGAGGGACGAAATCGAGGACCTTCAGCAGAAGGTGATGAGGATGAGGAGCAGAGACGGGATTCAGGACTAGACCCTGGACCCTCTACCCTCCACCCTACGCCTGACCCACGTACGCAGTACACCCGGCATCGCCTGCTGCGCATCTTCCAGGATGTGTGCAACGCGGTCGCATACGCTCACGACCATGGGGTGATACACCGCGACCTGAAGCCCGCGAACGTCATGGTCGGCGACTACGGAGAGGTTTACGTGGTCGACTGGGGCCTGGCGAAGATCCTGACTGGTACTGATTCTCCTGATGCCGCTTCGCGGCAAACTGATTCACCTGATAATGCAGCACCTACGGCGGGAGGAGAATACTTCGGCATCAAACACTGCCCGCTGGTTGAAGAGATGGAAGGAGTATTGGGTTCCAATCAGGAGAATCAGTCTGCGCCGAAGGCGCATCAGGAGAATCAGGACACACCAGCGCTCACACTGGAGGGCACCATCCTCGGCACGCCCGCGTACATGCCGCCGGAGCAGGCGGACGGAAAAATCGGCGAAGTCGACAGGAGGTCCGACATCTATTCCCTTGGGGCGATTCTATACGAGATGCTCGCGTTGAGGCCGCCGTTCGAGGGAGCCACGGGGCTCAATGTAATAGCCAAGGTGCTCACCGGCAACCTGACGCCGCCGTCGCACAGGGTCTCGGAGATCAGGAGCAGGTTCTTCGACGCTGAAAACGCTGAAAGGGCAGCTGAAGACGCTGAGATTTCAAAAGGATATGTGAAATCTGAACTCCTATCCAAAATCAATCTTCAGCGTCCTTCAGAAATCCTTCAGCGTTCTCAGTGTCGGACTCCCTTCCCCGAGGCAGTTCCTCAGGAGCTCGACGAGATCGTCATGAAGGCCATGGCGAGGGACAAGAACAACCGCTATTCCTCGGCCAGGGAAATCCACGACGAGGTGCAGAAGTTCCTGGAAGGCGAGAAGCAGAAGGAGCACAACCGCCTCATGGCTGCCGCCAAGATTGCGGAGGGCAGGGGCCTCATCGACAAGATGAACATGCTCAAGGCCGAGGCCGAGGCTGCCAAAAAGGAGGCCGTTGACAGGAGCAAAGGCCTGAAACCGCACTGGCCCGTGGAGAAGAAAGCGGGGTTCTGGGAAGCCCAGGCGAGGATGGGTCGCCTGCGCGATGAAATCGTGAGGACCTTCACCGCCGCCGGAAGGGCCTTCCAGGCGTCCCTGGAATTCGAGCGCGGGAACAGGGAAGCCCGGGCGGCCCTGGCGGACTTGTACTGGAACCGGTACGTGGAGGAGGAGCATGCCGTTGGCAGGGGAAGCCCGGGCGCGGGATCCGGCGGGAACCTGTCCGGGATGATTCACTACGAAGCCCTTGTCCGCGAATACAACGACGGGCAGTACGACGCCCTGCTCAAGGGCGACGGCACGCTCTCGGTTTCCACGAGGCGATTCCCGTGCCGGTGCCTCCTCGACGGGCGCGTGGTGAATCCGGGGGAGCTTGTCGGTGAAAGGGTGAAGGGCGAAGGGTGGGAGGGTGGAAGCTTCAAGCTTGCAGAGGCCGTGGGATCGGAACTGAACCCTTTACCCTCCACCCTCCACCCTTCGCAGCGCGGGATCATGGGCTTCCACCCATTCTCCGGCCGCACTTTGGACGGGCGCAAGGGCGCGGAAGGGCTGCCGGAGCTTGAGCCTTCGGAGCCGGTCCGGCTCAAGGTCCACGGCATGGACTGCAGGACCGAACCGCTCGAAGGCGCGGACGTGTGGCTGTTCAGGTTCGAGGAGAGGGACCGCATACTCGTGCCCGTGCTTCCAAAGGATGTAAGCGTGAAGGGTGAAGGGTGGAAGGGTGGAGCGATGAGGACGGCAGAAAGCGGCTCCGAAGCTCGCGCACTGAACCCTGCACCCTCCAACCGCCACTCTGGCCTAGAAAACGAGCCTAATCCATCACCCTTCCACCCTTCCACCCTCCCACCCTGGGTGTTGGACCGCCTCTACAACCCCGAGTCGCCGTTCAAGCCAACTGACGGCTTGTATCTGGGCAAGACGCCCATTGCGCCGTTCAAGCTGCCCATGGGGAGCTACCTGCTGATAATTGCATATCGCAAGAAAGGGAGTGTCGAGTGTCGAGGGTCGAGGGTCGAGCAGGCAGGGAATGCTGAGTGCGAACGGTGCCAAGGTGATCCAATACATGGAGGAACTCCGGTTCAAGCACTGGACCCTATACCCTTTACCCTAAACCCCGACGCAGAGAACGAGCCAGCACCTTCACCCTCTACCATACACCCTGGCACAGAGAACGCGTATGCCCCGGTCCGCGTGCCTGTATTCATAGGCCGATGCACGGACGAGACGGTCGAAGTCACGCTGTACCGCGAGAGCGAGATTCCCGCCGGATTCGTGCAGGTCCCCGCGGGGAAATTCATCTATCAGGGGGACAAGGACAACCCGTATTCCAAGCAGGAGGGCGTGGAGTGGGCGGACGACTTCTTCATGGGAAAATTCCCGGTCACATGCTTGGAGTATCTTGTTTTCCTGAACGACCTGTCCCGCGGGAACCCGGTCGAAGCTGAGAAGCGCGCGCCGCGCAAGGCCCCGACGGAAGGGCTATATTGGCCCATGGACGATGAGGGGCGCTATCGCATCCCGATCGCGGCATGGTTCGCTTCGTCTTCGGAGGAAATGAGGAGACGGGCGTCGAAACTCGAGACGTGCATGCTCTGGTGGGAGGAGGACTGGCCGGTTTTCGGCGTGTCGTGGGAGGACCTGACTGCGTATGCGGCATGGCGGAGCATGAAGGAGTCCGGGATTTTCTGCCTGCCGCACGAAATCCAGTGGGAGAAATCCGCCCGCGGCGCGGATGCGAGGTTCTTCCCGTTCGGGAGCGGGGAGGACGCGACTTTCTGCAACGAGTCTGAATCGCACGAGGATGGGATGAGGCCCTGCAAGGCGGATTCGTTCCCCACGGACGAATCCCCGTACGGTGTCCGCGGCCTGGGAGGGAATTCGAGGGACCTCTGCCTGAACGACACCGGGCACGAGATGTGGCACGGCTGGCGCCTGAGCAGGGGAGGATTCTGGTCGTCGCACGGCGTGCTGATGCGGTCGGCGACCCGCACGGTCCGGCAGGTGGCCGAAGTCTGCCACGAGGTCGGCGGGCGCATGGTATGGATACCGCGGCTGACGTAGCGGTGATCCTTTTCGCGTAAATTCGCGGTGATCAGCGGTTTCTTCTGGTATTATTACCTGGACTCCCGGGATGACGGGCGAATCGGGATTGCCGATAATGCCCAGGTTGGGTGCAGAATCAGGGGCCGGGGGCGGAAGTTAGCGGTAGCTCATGGACGGGGAAACGAAAGAAGGAGGCGGGTTCAAGAAGCCCAACGACAGGCTCGATGGGCTACAGTTCCTCCCAAGGGAGGACGGCAGGCTGGAGGGCAAGTACCTCGAAACGTTCGCCTATAAGGAATACTGGCATCTACAGACCGACTGGCAGGAGAGAATCTACAGCGACAACCTCCCTCGCGTCCTTGGCGGGGAGATCAGCCCAATTCATCTTTACATGCTCCTCTACGATATGAACGACAAGGAAATCTCCCTGAGGACGGGTTTCCGCAAGGGGCTCGTCCGCAGACACAAAACCCCTTCGGGATTCAGGAAGGCGACCGTAAACCATCTGGTAAGCTACGCTTACGTCTTCGGGGTCCCGGTGGCGGCGTTCTTCTGCTTCGCCCATCCCTCGATGGAGAACGCCGACATCAAAGTGCAGGAAAACAGGGACGGGACCGTAACTCTTGTGAAACCGGGAAATGAAAACAACGAATGGAATTTCCTTCGAACACCGACT
Source organism: Candidatus Kuenenia stuttgartensis (assembly GCA_020723505.1). Lineage (GTDB taxonomy): Bacteria > Planctomycetota > JAKEIC01 > JAKEIC01 > DYIT01 > DYIT01. Next base: position 1,301 of record DYIT01000027.1, on the reverse strand, counting down.
CGCCGCTCATTGTGAGACCGGCACCACGAGGAACATCCTCCTGAACCACGGCCTCGACATATCCGAGGCCATGGTCTTCGGAATCGGGGCAGGGATCTTCTTCGGATATTTCCACTTCTCCAATTTCACTTTCCCGAGGGTGGTCAATCGTTCGAGGCCGGGGTCGTTCCTCAAGGGGGTTCCAAAGCGCCTCGGCGTCAAGGGCACTGCCCGGAAGTACTGGAGCAAAGCCAAAGCCGCGGCGGAGCTCGACGGCCTTCTGGACCAAGGGCATGCAGTGAGCCTGCAAGTCGACATGTTCAACATGGACTACGTGGGAAACGACTTCAGGATCCATGCAAACGTGCATTTCATAAACGCCATCGGCAGGGCGGGGGACAACTACCTCGTTTCGGACGCCTACTTCCCCGAACTCGGCAACCTTAGCAGGAAGTCCATGGAGCTGGGGAGATTCGCGCGCGGGGACATCAATCCCCGGGGGTTCATGTACCACCCTGTGGAGATCCCGAAGAATCCTCCGGTCAGGGAGGCCGTCCTCAAGGGGCTCAAGGACGCGTGCTTCTACATGCTCAAAATCCCCATCCTTCCGCTCGGGATTAAGGGCATGCGCAGGTTCGCGAACAAGATAACGGACTGGCCGGCGATTGCGGGAACCGAGGACAAGCTCGCCCGGGAGCTGCTCTGGTTCGCGATTGTGATGGAGGACATGGGCACGGGCGGGGCGGGGTTCAGGTACATGTACGCCACGTTCCTCCAGGAAGCCGCGGATCTCCTCGGCAACGACGCCTTCCTGGACTTCTCGAAGCGAATGCGCGAGAACGGCGACAAGTGGCGCGAGCTGACGGTCAAGGTCCTCCGCATGGGCCGGAACCGGGATCTCGAGCCCGTGAGGTTCGAGGAGCTCCGCGCATTGATCCACGAGCGCGCGGACTGCGAAGAGGGCATCTTCCGCCAGCTTTCGAACGTGCTCAAGGGATGCTGAGCCGCAGCCGAGCGCAACCCCTGCTTCGCTTGCCTTACCGGATGGAGGCGGAGTGAAACCCGCCCCGCCTTCGCTTTGTTTAAACGACTTCAGGGGGTATCCAGTCTTATTTCGATCTATCCCTGCCGCCCGCCGCGTCTCACGACATATCCCGGCTGCACGGGTTCCGGGGGCGAAGAGTCCGGAATCTTCGGGCGGCGGGCCCCGATTCCTGGAACACGATTTCCACCAGAAGCGCGCAGCCAGGTGCTTCGGGTGGGATAATCGCCCCTCGAAGACCCTGCGTAGCCCCCACATTGACCAATCGGCGAAGCAGGGC
>DYIT01000189.1 GCA_020723505.1 Candidatus Kuenenia stuttgartensis | reverse complement strand
CGCTGTTCGAACTGAAGGGGCCTTTCGCCGTGACGGCGTCCATCGAGATGACGATTCCCGCGGGCTTCGAGGCGAAGGCGATCCCCGCCGACATCGATTCGAAGGCCGGCGCGTTCTCGCTCAAGCGCTCCTTCAAGAAGGAAGGGAAGACAGTCAGGATCGAAGAGCGGATCGAAGCCTCCGCGAGGTACCTCGAACCCGGGGATTACGCCTCCTTCAGGGACCTAGCGCTGTCGCTCGAAAATCCGGTGAAGAACAGGATTGTGCTGTTCAAGGTTTGACAACTCCTGACTTGCAAATTTAAAGTAATAGTTTAAAATTGCAAGCATGAGCAGGGTATCACACCGCAGGTACATTCCTAGAGCGGCGGAAGCCAGGGTAGCCGCCGCGGTCAGGACCTTTCCGGTCGTCGTCGTCACCGGAGCAAGGCAGTCCGGCAAGAGCACAATGCTGTTCGAGAGATTCTCGAAGGGACGTTCGACGGCAGCTCTCGATGCCCTCGATGTGCGCGGCCTTGCAGCCGCCGATCCCAGGGCTTTTCTCGGGAAATTCCCCCCCCCAGTGATCATCGACGAGTTCCAGAACGTGCCTGATTTGCTTCCGTATATAAAAGAAATGGCAGATTCGGAGAAAAAACCGGGGATGTTCATCCTGACCGGCTCGTCTCATTTCCCCGGAATGAAGGGGATATCCGAATCGCTGGCGGGAAGAGCGGCCATATTGCGCCTCTTCCCGCTGACGTTTTCCGAATCGAGGAGGGAAAAGCGGGGAAAGGATTTCAGCCTCACCGCACGGCTGCTCCGCGCCTCGGACGCCGTTCCCGTTTCCAGGTCGATTGGCCCTGTCCTCCTCCGCGGCGGCTATCCCGGACTCCATGCGAATCCTTCGATGGAAGCAGGCATGTTCTTCTCGAGCTATTTGCAGACTTATCTGGATCGGGACGTCAGGGGAAGCGTGAGGAACGGAAACCTCAGGGATTTCGAGACCTTTCTCAGGCTCCTTGCCGCAAGGACCGGCCGCATCCTGAACCTCTCGGAGATTTCATCCGCCGTGGGGATTAGCGTTCCAACTGTCAAATCATGGATTTCGCTGCTGGAGGAGTCTTCTATTATCTTCCTGTTGCATCCCTACTACAGGAATTTCGGAAAGAGGCTTACAAAGGCTCCGAAACTGTATTTCGTGGACACCGGGCTTGCCGCGTTCCTTGTCGGATTGAAGACCGCCGAACACCTCCTTTCCGGGCCCATGGCAGGAGAACTGTTCGAGACTTTCGTGGTCTCGGAGCTGTACAAGAAAGCATCAACTGCGCTTTCACAGGACGCGTTGTTCTATTGGAGAAGCTCGGACAGGCACGAGGTCGACCTGCTCGTCGAATCCGAAGGGAGACTGACGCCGGTCGAGGTGAAGCTCTCTTCGACGCTGAATTCCGGGCATTTTAAACCGATAGAGGACTGGCGGGAGATTTCAGGGGAGACCGAATCCGGCGGATTCATCATTTCATCCGCCGAGACGGATTACCCTCCGGCCCGGGGGATCCGGAACGTGCACTGGTCGAGGATATGAACAGGCTCGCCAGATCTGCTGATTCTTAAACTTGAATCAGGACGGACCTGCTACTGTCCGGTCCGCTCCCGGAACTGCTCATCGAGCCTCTTCTCCACCTTGTGGTATACTTCAGTTTGAAAGTCTGCTGTCAATCTTGATTCCGCCGCAAAAACCCAGGTTTCTAAACTATGGCGGAGTGAAACCCGCCGAAGCCTCTCCGAGCTACCCCGACGTAGGCGGGGCGGAATCGACCATTTTTCTAAGGTTCGTAAGAGTCCAAAACCGAATAGGTTGGGAGGACGTAGGGCTTTGCTATACTCCAATATGGACTGATTCGCCCGGATTTGAGGCTTTTTACAGGCGAATCAATTTTCCAGGCTGAAGACGCCGTATCCAATCCCGCAAAGCGGGGTTATGTGACTCGGCAGATTGCCGCATCATCTCCCATATTGCTGCAGTTCTGCCGCGCCATGTGTATACTGTTCAATGATTGATTCTTCCGCCGATGATGGAAGCGGTCCTTGCGACGCAAGGCATCGCCTGATTGATGAACCCGGCGGAATCCGGGGAGCGACATGGATGCGATTGTCCTGGTCAAGTGCGGCATCGGCTTGCTGCTCGTTATACTGAACGGCTTCTTCGTGCTCGTCGAGTTCGCGCTCGTCAGGGCAAGGCCCACTCGTCTCGAACTGCTGAAGAGGGGGGGGAGCCGCACCGCCGGGCTGGCGCTCGAGATGCAGCGCAAGCTGGACCGCTATCTCTCGGCCTGCCAGCTCGGGATTACCGTAGCCAGCCTCGGCCTCGGCTGGGTGGGCGAACCCGCGTTTGCGGCCCTGCTCGCCCCCCTGCTCGATCCGCTGGACGATTTGTCCGGGCTCGTCAGCCATTCCGTCTCCCTTGTCACGGCCTTCGTTCTCATAACCGCCCTGCACATAGTGCTGGGAGAACTGGTCCCGAAATCCATCGGCATTTCCAAGGCCGAACCAGCGATTCTCGCTTCGGCAAAGCCGATGTATATCGCCTACATCCTGTTCTACACTCCTCTCACCGCCCTGAACGCGGTTTCGAACGCAATCCTCAAGCTCCTTGGGATTCCGCCCGTCGCCGAGTCGGAAGCCGCGGTATCGGACGAGGAGCTCAGGCTCGTCCTCGGCCGATCGCAGCGCGAGGGCGCCATGAGCCTCGCTCAGGTGCTGCTTTGCGAGAACGTTCTCGACCTCAAAGAGCTCGACGTGCGGTCGATACACGTGCCGATCGAGCAGGTGGCGGTGCTCGATATCCGCAAGCCATGGAGCGAGAACATGGAGACCGTGCTGTCAAGGCGCTTCAGCCGATACCCGGTCTGCGACGGCAATCCGTCCGTGTTCACGGGCTTCGTCCACCTGAAGGAGGTCATGATGGGGCAGATGCGGCACGGCAGAGAAGTGGACCTCTCGCTATACAGGCGCGACCTTCCGAAAGTGGACGCCGACGCATCTCTCGAGTCCATACTCCCGGTTCTCCAGAGGCTGCCCACCAACATGTTCCAGGTCGCCGACCGGTCCGGAAAGACACTCGGAATCGTCACGTTCGAGGACCTCTTGGAGGAGCTTATCGGCGAGATCGCGGACGAGTTCGAGGCCGAACGGACCTGGCGCCTCGGCGATTTCATGGAACCCGCTGCCGTAGTCATGGACCTCAAAGCTTCCGACCTGGCGGGCGCGGTCCGGGAGCTCGCCTCCCTCCTGCCGTCGGCGGACCAGGCTGCGGTCGCAACGAAGCTCCCAGTACCCGAAGTCGAGATGCTCTCCTACGCGGGCAAGGGGATGGCCCTGCCCCGCATGCGGCTCAAGGGCCTGCCGCGCACGGCCATCGCCTACGGCCGCTCGTCATCGGGGCTGGTCTGCAGGGCGCAGGACCACAAGCCCGTGCGGCACGTATTCCTGATTCTTACGCCGCTCGAAAATCCGCGGGAGCAGCTCCGCGCCCTGGCGAGGATTTCCGTCCTCTTCTCGGGCGATATCCTTTCCGCGGGATTCCACCAGGCCGAGACGGCCTCCGAAGTCCTCGATATCATCAGGGCAGCTGACCAGTTCACTCCGCTCGAGATGCAGAACCCCGAGCTGTTCGGGAAGACCGAGTGCCCCCAGGACCGGCGGATTGCGCTCGAAACCCGGTCAATAGGCGTCTGCCGCCCCCCCGGCAGCAAGCCTCAGGCCTGACGAATCTTCGATTTGATTATAGTCTCTTTTAGGGTTGGAAGCTGGCCCGCCTTCGCCTTGAACTCCTTGCGAGGGCGGAGTGAAACCCGCCCCGCCTCCGTCCGGTAACCGGGAAGAGACGGAGTGAAACCCGCCGAGCCTCATGGTTTATCATCAAGGCGAAGGAGGGGCGGGCTTCGCTCCGGAGTGGACATGGCGATCTCAGTCTCACGCGGGAAGACCAGCCGCAAAGAGGCGCAAATTAAAAATCCGAAAGCTCGCCATGCACGGGCATGCATGAACGTGTGTCTTCCTGCGTTGCCCGTTGCGCGTCCCGAGTCCCGAGTTCTGCATCCCGTTAACACCAGAGGAGGCGCTATGCCTATCATTAGATCATAACGCGGCAGAGACGCAACCGCTCGTAAGATGGCGTTTTGGTTGCGGCTCGGCTGCGTTATGATTTCGACCTTGGGCTTCAGACTTTTGACTTTGGACGCTTCATTCGGTCCACGGTCCCCATGCCGTCCTTGCCCGCGGCCCGGTGACTCCGCACGGCGGAGAGGAACCTCTCGTACTTGGTGCGGGTCTGGGGTATGACCCGTATGCCGAGCTCCCTGAACAGGGCCTCGATGCATCTTCTCGCCTTCGCGGGTCGCCTGGTTTCAATTTCGGCCTCGAAGTCCCTGGCGCCGCCCGGGAAATCGCACGAGTCAATCTCGATGAAATCGCCGGTGGGTATCGGCGCCTTCACCCTTCTCGTCACAGAGGCGCCCGCGACTTTGAAGGTCCTGGATCGGTCGATTCCGGCTGCGGCCTTGATCGGGCCGGGCGACGAAGCCGAGGGCTTTATTCCTTCCCTCATCATGCGCCGCGCTTCTGCCGTTCCGACTTCCGCCTCGGTTTCAGCAGACGTGAAGCAGCCGGACTCCACCACAAGTCCGGACTTGAACGTCAGAATCCATCTCTTCCTCTCGGCCCTGAGCCGGAGCATGGCATGTCCGCGCGCCAGGGGGCCGCGCGTATTCCCAAGGAAATAATGGTTGGTCTGGCGCACGGCCGGGAACGCCGATTGGAAATGCGAGACGAGCTTCTCCAGGGAAGCGCGATCGGGAATCGAATACTTGAGCTCCTTCTCGGTCGGCAATGCACCGGCTCCCTGCCAGCCCCATGCGCGTCGCATCGACGCATACGCACGGGTTCCCAAACCGCCGCGACCCGCGGGAATACCTCTCAGAACTCAAGCCCCACGTCGATTGCCAGCGACCTCTCGCCGAAGCAACTGACGGTCACCCCGCACCGGAAGACGCCTGCGTCGAACCTGACCCCGACATCCAGAACGGCGCCCTCTTCCTGGTTCCACTCCACCTTCCAGTCCTCGGTTCCGCTACGCTGCTCGAACTCGGCCTTGGACTTGAAAACCACGCCTCCGACGCCGAGGAACGGCCTCATGCAGCCTGCGCCCTCGACGGGGATGCGCAGCTCGACTCCGGCGACTAGCCTGTGCAGGAAGTACGAGCATTCCCCCTGCATTTCCGTGAGGAAGAACTTCCCTGAGTGCATCTGCATCAGGCCGTACGAAATCGAGTACTGGAGGCCGAGGAACACTGAATCGCATGCCTTGAGCGATAGTTTCGTTCCGAGGCCGAATTCGGGCCCTTCGCCCATGCGCGTGGTTTCGCGCACGGTTTCCGCAAACAGGGTCGTGGAGGGCGGGTGGGAGATTTCCACGCCGTCGGAGTACTCGATGTCGATGTATCCGCTGACGAGCCTGATTTCCGCGAAAGCCGAGAACACCGGGCCGTATCCGATTTCGATTCTCGGGCCGGCCGAATAGCGCCTGGCCTCGTACTTGATTCCGCTGTTCGCCTCCATCGCGTCGGTGGGCTCGATGAACGCGGCGGGGATTTCGTCCGGGTCGGGTCTCTTCCGGTGCGGTTCGAACTTGTCCACAATCATCTGTATCGACCCGCCCGCTGCGACCGCGGAGACGGAGATTCGCAATTCGTCCTTGCCGGCGGATTCGGCCGCCGGCGCGGTCCGGGCGTGCGCAGCCAGCGCAAGGGCCGCAATCAGGAGAGCCGGTGGAATCGCTCTGCTCATATTCATGTCCGTTCCGGTCGCGAAAGCGCGGGCGCGCGCGTCACACGAGCGCGGTGTCGATGGCCCTGTCGCAACCGCATTTCCTGGCCAGACCGGGGATGCGCTTCACTGCTTCCGAGATGAGCGCAGTCACCTTCTTCACGTTGCCGGTCATCACCTTCACGATTTGCTCCCAGCTCACGTTGTGGCACGTCTCGCCGAAGCAGTCGTAGTCGGTCGTCATGGCGATTGCCTGGTAGCAGAGCCCGGCCTCGCGCGCGAGCACGACTTCCGGCACGGTGCTCATGTTGATTACGTCGGCCCCCCATGCCCGGAACATCCTCGACTCGGCCTTGGTGGAGAACCTCGGCCCTTCTATGGTGACGACGGTCTTCCCGGCGGTGACCGGCAGTCCCAGCCGTCCGGCGCAGCCGAGGAGTTCCGCCCGGAGTTCGCCGCAGAACGGGAATTCCATGGCTATGTGGCAGACCCTCTCGCCCCTGTCGTAGAACGTGCATGCCCGCTTCGCAGTCCTGTCGATGAACTGGTCCGGGAGCACCAGCGTTCCGGGGCTGATTTCCTCGCGCAGTGATCCGCAGGCCGTCGTGGCGACCAGGTGAGTGCAGCCGCGGTCCTTCAAGGCTTGGATGTTCGCGCGGTAGTTGACGTTGCCCGGCATGATCTTGTGCCCCGGGCCGTGGCGGGCTATTGCCGCGACCTCGACGCCCGAAATCTCGCCCTCGAACACCTGCGAGGAGGGCGATCCGAAGGGCGTGTCCGCGTCGACCTTGCGCTTCACCTTGAAGAACCCGGGGTCGTCGAATCCCGATCCGCCTATGATTCCGATTTTTGCCATGACGGGATGTTATTGCTTTCCGCCCGGATTTGCAACCGCCATCCGCTCCCGCTACGA
>DYIT01000188.1:5883-6754 GCA_020723505.1 Candidatus Kuenenia stuttgartensis | reverse complement strand
TTGAACAGGTCCTTGTGGTAGTTGTTCACGGTCTGCATGACCTTGTCGCCATGCTTGTATTCAAAGCCGAACCGCTTCACGCCGCCCGTTCCCGGGTTCAGCGCCTCCTGCAAGACGACGTTCAGGTTCCGCGCGCCAAGCTCGCCCTTCTGCATGGGGGTGAGCACCTGAATCTCGTCCACGGGGTGGAACCCGAACCTGCCGGGGATCCGCTCCCGGACAAGGCTCACGACGAGATCCGCCGCCGCGGCGGCTTCGTTCTCCTCGAAGAAATATAGGTCAGAGGAAGCGTCGCCGCCGCCGGGCCTAATCTCCGGCGTAATGCCCGCGTTTATGCTGTGCGCGCCCGAGATAATCTCGCTCCGCGCGGCCTGCCTGTGCACGGTGGCGAGCCTGAGCACCGGTATGACCCCCGAATCGATTGCGTCCTTCAGCACCCTGCCAGGGCCCACGGAGGGGAGCTGGTCCGCGTCGCCCACAAGGAGCAGCGACGCCCTCGGCGGGATTGCCCTCACGAGCTGGTGCGCGAGCATCACGTCAATCATCGACGACTCGTCCACTATCACCGCGTCCGCGTCGAGCGGCCTGCGCTGGTTGTGGTTGAAGTCGCCGGTGCGCGGGTCGAACTTGAGCAGCCTGTGGATGGTGGCGGCGTCGATTCCCGCTGCCTCGGACATGCGGCGCGACGCCCTGCCCGTGGGCGCGCACAGGGCGACCTTCATCTTCTTGGCGCGGAAAATCTTCACAATCGCGCTGATGAGCGTGGTCTTGCCGACCCCCGGCCCGCCGGTCATCACCGCGACCTTGGCCGCCACGGCATTCATCAGCGCCTCGCGCTGCTCGTCCCCGAGCGTCATGCAGAGCTTCTCCT
>DYIT01000188.1:2274-5873 GCA_020723505.1 Candidatus Kuenenia stuttgartensis | reverse complement strand
TGAACAGGAACACCGCCGCGACGGCCCACGCCGCGGCCTTCGCCGCGTCTATTCCCGGCCGGTCGTGCGGCGTCCTGAGAAGCGCGAGGAGGTTCGAGGCGAGAAGGCGCTCGGAAGCCTCGATCCCGGCGATGTACACGAGCTCGCCCCACGAGGGGCTCGTCCTCGCCGTGAGCCTGTTCGACTCGATGCCCTCATTCACCGCCCTCTCCGCCAGCTCCGGCGGTATCTCGAGAAGCTCCGACGTCCGCGCAATGAGGTCCTGCCTCGGGTACGCGCAGTGGCCCTCGTCGGTGAGCTCGAGAAGCGCGTACTCCACCCCCGCGCGCACCCTCATGTCCGAAAGCCGGTCCACCCCGAGACGCTGGGCTATCGCGTCGGCCGTCCTGAACCCTATGCCCTGCACGTCCCGGGCCAGCCTGTAGGGGTCCTCCCTTATCAGGTCCACCGCCTTCTCGCCGTATATCTTGTATATCCGGAAAGCCCTGCTCGTGCCTACGCCCTGCGAGTGGAGGAAGACCATGATTTCCCTGACGGATTTCTGCTCCCTCCATGCAGCAAGAATCCTGTCCCTGCGCACCGGCCCTATGCCGTTCACCTCGAGAAGGCGCCTGGGGCTGTTCTCTATGATTTCGAACACGCCCGCGCCGAAAGCCGCGACCAGCTTGGACGCGAAATGCGGCCCGATGCCCTTGATGAGCCCTGACCCGAGGTACCTCTCGATTCCCTCGGCCGTGTTCGGGCTCGACGTGCGCGCCTCGGAGGCCTTGAACTGCTGCCCGTGCTTGGGGTCGATGACCCACTCCCCGTCCGCGTCGATCCATTCGCCTTCCGTCACGCTCGGCAGGACCGCGATAATCGTGATCTGGTCGCGCCTGCCGCCCGACTTGACCCTGAGCACCGAAAAACCAGTCTCCTCGCTGTGGAAGGTGACCTTCTCGACGAGGCCCGATACGCGCCCATCCGCGTTCTCCTTCGATTTCCCGTTCCCGGATTTCATGCGGGAATCATAGGTTTTCGAACGGGGCAATGGAATGGCCGACCGCTCTTTCAGGCACAGGGAAGTCGCCGTTGAATTGGCGGAACGGCTCTCGGCCTGCGGCCGTTCCCTCTTCCCTTCGGTGTCTTCGGCTTGCCGTAATACGGATCATAGGATTCTTCGGCGCCTGCTTCGCACGCCATGACCGCAAGAACCCATGCCAGGACAATGGGTGGTCTCAGTATGTCGGAATGGGTGCTTGCTCTACGCAGGAATGGGAGCTCCCAGGGTGTTGGAATGGGTGGTAGCCTGACGGCCCAACGGTCGTACGGCCCACGGTCCTACGGTCCGACGGCCCACGACCTACGGTTTACGGCTGACCGCCTTGGACTTTCGACCAGGATCCGCCAATGCCGCCCCGGACGCTTACTTCAGCCTGTAAATGTAGTAATAGACGTAGTATGCGCTGGCTTCGCAGGTGAATCCGGCGCGGATGACGAACTCGTCGCCCGACGCCGGGGCCTTCACGTCCCCCGAGGGATTCGCGAGCCACTTGTACTCGCCCTTGGCCTTCATGCCAATCACCCCGAGATCGGGCTTCTGCTGCGGCTTCGTCTTCCTGCTCGAAACCGCGTCTATCGCATAGTCTCCCTCCCAGCGGATTTTGCCTTCGATCGACTCCCGCTTGATCTTCCCCTCCGCCTTGATTGCCGCCCCGGGCTCGATTTCCTTCGCAGGGGGAGTCCAGGTGAAGCTCTCCTCCACCTTCGAGTACTTCTTCTTGTTCTTGATGAACCACTCGCGTATGACCTTGATGCTCCCGGACTCGCCCTTGGCATCGAGCGACTGCTGGCCGTTGTCCTTCTCCTTGTCCTCCAGACCCTTGGTCTCGAGAACGACCTCGCTCAACACCCACATCTTCTTTCCCGGCGCAGGCTCGGGCTTGGGCTCGGGTTTCGGTTCCGGTTTGGGATCGGGTTTCGGTTCAGGTTTGGGTTCCGGTTTCGGCTCCGGTTTGGGCTCGGGTTTCGGTTCAGGTTTGGGTTCAGGCTTGGGGACCTTCACCTCGAATTCGAACGATACGTCGAGGCTTCTGCCCGAGTTCAAATCGTTGTGGGTGAGGACGGCCGTATACGTGCCTGCGGCGAATTCCGGGCCGATGGTGATGGTCCAGGCCGCGTTCTCGTAGAACCTGACAATCGAGTCCGGGGAGCCGAGTATGTTCTGCGCGATGACGTTGAGCACCCTCCAGCCGTAATCGATGAACACTTCCCCGTTCCTTTTGATGACGAGATGCGTCTGGAACGGTATGCCCCTGCCGCGGCGATGCTTGAGGTTGCCGAGCTTGTAGTAGAACCCGATCTTCTCGCCCTGGTCCACGGCGGAGCTTCTCTGCCGCGCGTTCACGGCGTGGGGGACAGGATTGGTGAGGAAGGACGCCAGGACCGAGAAGTCCGAGGGCTGCGGCGCGGGCTCAGGCTCGGGCTCGGGTTTCGGTTCCGGTTTGGGTTCCGGCCTGGGCTCGGGCTTGGGCTGCGGCTTCGGGTCCGGCGCGGGGACGACGACCTGGAAGGAGAAGGAAACGCTTGCCTCGTAGGCCGTGTGGTTGTCCACGACCGTGAGGACCGCCTCGTAGTCGCCTGCGGGCATGTCGTCGCCGATGGTTATGACCCAGCCGGTGTCGGAAATGGCGTCGAGGTCCTGGCTGTGCCAGCCCTGCCTCGGCTGGATCACGTTTTCCTTCCAGCCGAAGTCCTTGATCATTTTTTCTGCGCGGAACAGCTGCACGCGGGTCTTGAGGGATGATCCCCTGTCCCTCTCGTACCTCAGGTTCGCGAGCCTGTAGAACAGGCAGAACCTGTCGCCTTGCTTTACTGCCGAATCCCTGCGCTTGCCTTTTTCCGCGCCAATGTCGGCGATGAACGACTCGAGCACCGCGATGGGCCTGCCTACGCGCGGCTGCTCGGGCTCGGGAGAGGGTTCGGGCTTTGGCTGGGGTTTCGGCTGGGGCCTGGGCTCGGGCGTTGCCGCGACGACCTTGAAGCTGAACGAAACGCTCGTCTCGTAGGTAGTGTGGTTGTCCACGACCGTGAGGACCGCCTCGTAGTCGCCCGCGGGCATGTCGTCGCCGATTGAGATGACCCATCCCATGTCGGAGATTGCGTCGAGGTCCATGCTGTCCCATCCCTGCCTGGGCTTTATCACGCTCTCCTTCCAGCCGAGGTCCTTCACGAGGGCGTTCGCCCGGAGGATCTGCACGCGGGTCTTGAGGGACGAACCCCTGTCCCTTTCGTATCTCAGGTTCGCGAGCCTGAAGAACAGGCAGAACCTGTCGCCATGCCTGACGGAGGCGTCCCTGGGCCTGCCCTTGCCTGCGCCCTCGTCGGTGAGGAATGATTCGAGGACGGCGATTGGTTTCCCGATGCGCGGGGGCTCGGGCTTCGGTTCGGGCTTGGGTTCCGGCCTGGGCTCGGGCTTGGGCTGCGGACCGGGCTCCGGCTTGTCCTCGACCACCGCGAAACGGTACCGCACCGTGACCTGGTAGCCCGTGGTGTTGTCGACGACCACGAGGATTGCCTCGTAGTCTCCCGGCTCCATGTCCTGGCCGATTTCAATCAGG
>DYIT01000188.1:0-2264 GCA_020723505.1 Candidatus Kuenenia stuttgartensis | reverse complement strand
TGCCACGGGTTTTCCACGACAAGGTCCATGCCGCGGTAGAGATAGACGCGGGACTTGAAGGATGCGCCTGTTCCGGCTTCGTACCTCAGATTCGAGAGCTTCGCGAGCAGCCTGATCCTGTCGCCCTTTTTCGCCACCTCGCTCCTGCGCCTTCCCCTGTCCTTGCCGTCGTAGGTGAGGAACGACTCGAGCACACCGAGCGGCTTGCCTATCTGGGCGGGGGGCTCGGGCTTCGGGGCTGGTTCCGGCGCGGGCTCGGGTTCGGGCGCCGGCGCGGGGCCGGGGCCGGGTTTTCCGTGCGGTGCTACGCGGAACTCGCAGACGGCTTCCAGAGTGGTTCCGGAGTTCTGGTCGAGGTGGGTGACGACCGCCGAATACATGCCCGGCATGAGGGATTCGTCCAGCGTTAGCGTCCAGTCGGCGTTCTCCCAGGTATCGAGGAACATGTCGGGGCTCTTCAGGTACCTGGCGTCCACGGCGTTGAGCCTGCGCCAGCCGAGGTCCTTGATGATGCGGCTGCCGCGTTTAATCACGAGCCGTGTCTGGTACGGCGCGCCGATGCCCTCTATATGCTCGACATTCGCGAGCTTGATGTAGAAGGCCGCCGTCTCGCCCGGCTTGAGGGGCATGGCGAGGGGCTTTGCGAGAGTCGGCGACTTGACCGGGGCGGTCAGGAACGCCGCGGCGACCCGCATTTCCTCCGCTGGTTCGGGCTGGGGAGGGGGCGTCTCGGCCTCGATTGCGAACTCGTAGGAGATCTCAATCGCCTTGCCGGAGTTCAGGTCCCTGTGCTCGACGACGGCCTTGTACGTTCCGGGCATCCATGCCGGCTCGATTGTCATGGTCCACAGGGCAGACTCGAACGTGTCCGGGGCCATGCCGGGGTTGAAGATCATGGCGGGCGTGACGGCGTTCAGGCTCTTCGATCCGAAGTCCCTGACCACCCTGTTCCCGCGCCTGAGCACCATGCTCGTGGTATACGCGGCGCCCTTGCCGCGTATGGACCTGATTCCTTCGAGCTTGTAGTAGAACGCTATTTTCTCGCCGGGCTTTGCGGCGGTGGTCCTTGCCTTTGCGTCGGAGGCGATGGCGACCGGGTCGGCCACGAAGGACGCGAGCAGCCTCAGGTCCTTGCGCACCACGTCGAACTCGTAGGGGATTTCGACCGTGCGGCCGGTATTGACGTCCTCTATCGAAATGGCGACTTCGCACCTGCCTGCGGGCGTCCTCAAATCGAGATCGATGAAGTTGTCGGCGGACGCGAATTCGACCCAGCGGGCCTTGCGGGCGCCCGTTGAGGGCGCGACGGACCCGTCAATCCAGCCGGAGTCGTGAATCTGGCGGCCGTCGAGCTTCGCGACCACGCGGGTGCGTACCGGCGCGCCGCCGCCCTCGGATTTGATATTGGCGACCTTGAAATAGAAGGAGACCCTGTCGCCCGGGTAGAGGGGCGCGGTTCTCGGCCTGACCTCGCCGTCGGAGGCGCCCGGCTCGGCCACGAACGCCTCGGCCACCTCGAGGGGTTTGCGAACTTCGCGGACGCTGAAGGAGTACACGGCCTCGACCGTTTCCCCCGAGTGCGCGTCCTTGTGGGAAATCCTCGCCTCATAGGCTCCCGCAGGCGAGTCCTCGCCGACCGTGTAGCCGAGCTTCGCGGCCTCGTACCCGGCAAGGCGCATGGACTGTATTCCCGGCCTCGGAGGCACGTACTGAATCCGCTTCCAGCCTGCGTCGAACACGGTCTGCTGGCCGGAGGAAATCACGAGCCTTACGTCATAGGCTGAGCCCTGGCCCGCGACGTACATCGGATTAGCTACCTTGTAGTAGAAGAAAAGCATGTCGCCGGGCCCGGTGTCGCCGGAATGCCTGGGATTGCTCCCGTATTCCCGCGCAGCCGTCAGGTAGTTCTCCACCAGCGCAAGCGGCTTGGGGGGCTCGGGCTGAGGTTGGGGCTGGGGTTGAGGCTGCGGCTGGGGCTGAGGCTGCGGCTGGGGCTGCCTCTGCTGATGCCTTCCGCATGATGCGGCCGCGGCCAGCAGCGCGACTATTGCGATTGAAACCAGAAGAAGATTCCTTCTCATCCCGGTTCTCCTTATACAAATCCTAGATTGGCCACGATTGACACGACAATTTACACCCTTCTTGCGACGCATTCAAGCCGCCCCTGCCGCACGGGCAGCGCTGAAGAGTCGGGCGCGGAACCGGTCGGGCCGGCAACCGGCAAGGGAGTCGTGGGGTTTTGGAAGGACTTGCAGGATGGAACT